>NZ_JANJZL010000003.1:0-379895 GCF_024623155.1 Anaerosalibacter massiliensis | reverse complement strand
TCTCATAGCCTGAATCGGCTACAACTCTATCTATTTTTATATCATATTTTTCCAATAAACTATTAACAAAGGTAGGTAATGTCTTCATATCTGCTGGATTACTAAATCCTTCTATACCTACAACATAACCCCCATTTGTTGCACATTGAATATTATATGCAGGTTTTAATTGTCCATTTTTCATATGATCATCTTTTAATCTCATAAAGGTAGCATCGTGATCCGTTTTAGAATAGCTATTTCTTTCTCCCATTATTTCTAAATGTTTTTCATATGTATCAAGCTTATTAAGCCATTCTTCAAACAATTCATATCTTTTTTGCTCTTCTGTTTTTCTTTTCCCTTGACCATAAACAAATACTATATCTTTTGATTTACAAATATTTCTTACATTATTAAACTCCTTTAAAACAAGCTTTTTAAGATCGCCTTTTGATAATTCATCATTAATATTAAAATACTCCAAAATCTTTTCTATCAATCTTTTCTGATATTTAATGATAGACTTTTTCCATACAAATGTGTATCTATTTGCATTTGCCTCTATTTTTGTTCCATCTATATAAATACTTTTTAAATCAACTTCTCCTTGTTCTATTAACAAATCTATTAATTGTTTTGATATTTCATCCATAAAAGGATAAATTTTATTCCTAAATCTATTGATAGTTACATGATCAGGAGTCTTACTATTGTTTAGAAGCCATCTAAACCGAAGATCATATCTACAAGCATCTTCAATATCTCTAGCTGAATATTTTCTATTTAAATATGCAAAAACTAACACTTTTAACATAGTACGTGGTTCCACAACTGGCTTTCTACCTTTATGAAAGTAGGCACTAGTTAAAAAACTTAAATTCATCTCCTCAATAATATTGTGCACCAGGAAAACCTCGTCATCCATATCAAAATCATTAGCCAAATCAAAACTAAAAGATAGTTGCATTTTTTTGATTTTTGCTTTATAATTAATTTTAGTATGTGATTTCATTGCAGATAAATTATACTAAAAAACAGGTCGAAGAGCTACCGCTCTTCGGCCTGTTTTACTTTTATGGGCTTTTTATTTTGAAACAGCCCCTATATTTGTTAGACAATTCGGTTTCATCCTTATTGGCACAAATAGAGCAGTATTTTAAAGTTCAATATATTTAATTTTACTTTATACATATCTATTTGGACATGAATTTTAAAATTCCTTCTTTTTTAAATAAAAAAAGGTAGCTAACCTTTGTTAACTACCTTATACACTCATGAATACTTCTTCAAACTCTTTTGCATCAAGGGTTTCTTTTTCAAGAAGGGCCTCTGATACTTTATGCAATCTATCTATATTTTCTTTTAGTATTTCTTCAGCTTTTTGATAAGCTCTATCTATAATAGTTCTCATTTCTTTATCTATTGCTGCCGCTACTTCTTCACTATAATTTCTTGCTCTTCCAAAATCTCTGCCTATGAAAACTTCTTCATCATCTGTTCCATAAGTCATAGGCCCTAAGTTATTGCTCATTCCATAATGAGTTACCATTCTTCTTGCTAGTTTAGTAGCTCTTTCTATATCATTTTGTGCGCCTGTACTTATATCTCCAAGAACTAAGGCTTCTGCAACCCTTCCTCCTAGCATTTGGACTATTTCATCTTCCATTTGTCTCTTTGTCATATATTGTCTATCTTCTTCTGGAAGATAAGCAGTAAATCCTCCTGCCATACCTCTAGGCACAATAGTTACCATGTGGACAGGATCTGCATTCGGTAACATTCTAGCTGTTATAGCATGCCCTGCTTCATGATAAGCTGTAAGTCTTCTTTCTTTTTCACTTATTATTCTACTCTTTTTCTCTGGACCTGCTAAAACTTTAATAGAAGCTTCCTCAATAATATTCATTGGTATTTCTTTTAAATTTTCTCTCGCTGTAAGAAGAGCAGCTTCATTAACTAGATTTTCTAAATCTGCTGGTGTAAATCCTGGTGTTCTCTTTGCAACTACATTTAAGTCTACATCTTCTGCTAGTGGCTTGTTACGGGTATGAATTCTTAAAATTGCTTCCCTGCCTCTAACATCTGGTGCTCCAACATATACTGTTCTATCAAATCTACCTGGTCTCAAAATTGCTGGGTCAAGGATATCTGGTCTATTAGTTGCCGCCATGAGTATAATACCTTCATTGGTACCAAAACCATCCATTTCTACTAAAAGTTGATTTAATGTTTGCTCTCTTTCGTCATGGCCTCCACCAAGACCTGCCCCTCTTTTTCTACCTACAGCATCTATCTCATCTATGAAAATTATACATGGAGAATTCTTTTTTGCTTGTTCAAATAAATCTCTAACTCTACTAGCTCCAACTCCTACAAACATTTCTACAAAATCAGAACCACTTATGCTGAAAAAAGGCACTCCTGCCTCACCAGCAACCGCTTTACTTAAATAAGTTTTACCTGTTCCTGGAGGACCTACAAGTAATATACCCTTAGGTATTCTTGCACCTAATTCAATATATTTTCTTGGACTCTTTAAAAAGTCCACTATTTCCTTTAATTCTTCTTTTTCCTCTTCAAGACCTGCAACATCTTTAAAAGTTACTTTCTCACTTTCATCTTCTTTATGCATTTTTGCTTTACTTTTTCCAAAAGACATTACTCTATTTCCGCCACCCTGAGATTGTTGCATAAATACAAACCATATTACAACAACTATAAGTATAGCAAAAATAGTTGGCAATGCCCCAACAATCCAAGGTGTACTTGGTTCTTCCTCACCTTTATATCTAATTTCTTTATTATCTAATAGAGGCTTCACATAATCCTTATAGAAGTCTTCCTTCATTTCTTGAGGTAATACAGTACTAAACTCAGTTCCATTTTTCAACTTGCCTTTTAAAACTTTTCCTCCCACACTTTTCAAACTTTCTACTTCTTTGTTTTTTAAATGTCCTACTAGTTCTGTTGCGTCCATTTCAACTACTGGTTCTACATCTTTACCTACCACTTGTACGACCAGAACTATAATAATGAGTATAAGCAAATAGAAGCTCACACCCCTAAAGAATTTTCTCAACCTAAGTCCTCCCTTCTAGAACTGGCAAGATTGTATATTTTCAAATTATAACATATTTCATCCTAAAAAACAACAATCTAACCAAAGTCAATTTTCATATATTTTAATCACATTTCTTCTCTTTTAATGAGAATATATCTGGTAGGTTTCTATACTTTTCAGCATAGTCTATACCATAACCTATAACAAATTCATCAGGTATGACGAACCCTCTATAATCAACAGGTACATCTACTTTTCTTCTCTCAGGCTTGTCTAGAAGAGTACATATTTTTACACTACTTGCTCCTCTTTTATTAAGATTATCTGTTATATAATTAAGTGTAAGTCCTGTATCTATTATATCTTCCACTATGAGAATATGTTTACCTTCTATATTGGAGTCCAAATCTTTTATGATTCTAACTACTCCTGAGGATTTAGTAGAACTTCCATAACTAGATACAGCCATGAAATCCATAGTAACTGGTATTTCAATACTTCTTGCTAAATCTGCCATAAATATTGCTGCCCCTTTTAATATTCCTACTAACATTAGCTCCTTTCCTTTATAATCTTCTGTAATTTCTTTTCCTATTTCCTTTACTTTTTGTTCGATTTGTTCTGAAGAAACAAGTATCTTTTTTGTAAACTCCTCCATTTTTATCCTCCTTATATTTCTAAGCTTTTACATATTTTATTATTAGAACATTTTTTGTACTAGAAGTTATTTTGTGTTTTTCACTAATTCTAAAGCCTACTACCCAAATAATATTTTTATCATCTGTTACTATAGGTATAGTCTCCCTTTTGTTTAGCGGTACTTTTTCATCTATGAATAAATCTTTTACTTTTTTCATTCCGTTCATGCCTAAAGGAATAAACTTATCTCCTCTTAGTCTATTTCTTACACACAAACCGCCTTCTATTTTATCATAATCAAAATACTTAATAAACCTATCTTTAAAATTTATTTCAGCTTCAGACCTAGGTAAAATTTTAGCTTCAATAAAAAAGTTTGTCTCTTCAATATATATAGGTTTTCCTAAGGAAATATTATAATTATAACTTATTCTATCTTCACTATTACCCAGTCTTATAACAATATCATCATAGCTTGTCTCAGCTACTATATTATTTATTAAATTTATGCTTTTTCCCGTTTCTCCCTTGTCAAAAAGTTCAACTATATCTAAAATATGTTTACTAGTAATCCCTTTAAGACTTCCTGTTAAATCATTTATACTATGCCTTATAATTCTCTTTTTTATAGCATCGTCTTCTTTAATAAATTCATTTCTATCTAAGATTATACTATCTTTTTTCTTAATTTTCATATATTCTTTATATTTATTTAATGAATATTTATTTAGAAAATTACTATCCTCAGACATTATATTAGAGGTCCTCCACAATGTATCAATTATATTTGGGTTAAAATTTTTTTCTATATATGGAATGGCTTCTAATCTAATTTTATTTCTATTGTATATAGGTATTAAATTAGTTTTGTCTAATCGGGTTTTTATTCTGTTCTTTTCTATGTAATTCTCTATCTCATCCCTAGATATATCCAATAATGGTCTAATAATATTTCCTGATTTATATTCCATACCTCCTAAACCATCTATACCAGTACCCCTTAAAAATCTCATAATTAATGTCTCTGCCTGATCATTTTTATTATGAGCTACTGCTATCTTTCCTCCACCTATTTTTGACAATACTTCTCTAAAAAAACCATATCTCAGCTTTCTACCTGCATCTTCTGAAGACATTTTATGTAGTTTAGCATAACCCTCCATATCTATTTTCGTGGAATAATAAGGAATATTTAAATCCTTAGATAATTCCTCTACAAACTTCTCATCTTCATCTGCATCTTTCCCTCTAACACCATGATTTACATGGGCAATATAAATTAAAAAAGGAATCTTCTCTTTAATTTCTAAAAGAGCATAGAGAAGAGCCATAGAATCTGGTCCACCAGACAATCCTATCAAAATATTATCTCTTTCTTCAATTAAACTATGTTCTGTAATAGTTGATAACATAATTCCCTTAAGTTCCAATATATAACACCACCTATAATAATCTCTAAAACACAAATCTACTTTACCTATTAATTATATGATAATTTTTAATTTTTTGTTTAGATATTATACCCCTTACTTATAATATACCAGAAAAATAAGCTGTACTACAATTATTTAAATTATTTTAATACAGCTTTTAAAAAATTAATTGTTTTAAATTCCTAATATCAAAAAATTAAGCAAATAGAAAGAAATCCCTCCTTCCTATTTGCTAAAAGCATATAGATTAAAAATCATCAATTCCCCCATAGTCATATTTTCAATTTACCTTCCAAATTTTTGTAGCTAATACTGTCATATCATCTTTTATTTTTCCATTAGAAACCTTTTTAGCTTCCTTCATTATCATATTGGCAATTGTTTGAGGATTAAAACTATCAATATCTTTAATAGTATCCTTCATCCACTTTTCTTTATTTGCTACTTCTTCATTAGCTTCTAGTACTCCATCTGACATCATAATAATAAAATCTCCATCTTCTAAAAACTCCTCATATATTTGAAAATCTAAATCTTTTATCATTCCTACAGGTAGTGAATTAGAATTTATAACTTCTACCCTATCTTTTTTCTTGATAAAAGTAGGTGCTGCCCCTGTTTTTATTGCCTGTAATTTGCCAGAATATAAATCTATAGTAGAAATATCTAATGTGGTAAATATCTCTTCTTCTGATTTCAACATTAGAAGGGAATTTATAGTGTTTAATGCTATTTCCTCATTAAAACCTGCTTCTAAAAACTTTTCTAATAAGGTTATAGCTATACTACTTTCATAATTTGCTTTCTTTCCCATTCCCATTCCATCACTTAAGGCTACAAAATACCCATCATCTATATCTCCAAATGTATAACTATCTCCTGATATATAATTTGAAAGTTGACTATTTACTGATACCTTAGTCATAGTACCAAATTTATTGGCCTTTTTAAATTTATATTTATTTCTTTCTTCGGTCTTTTCATTACTATTTACTGTGAATTCTCCTTTTAATGGTAGATCTATTGCCTCTGAAACAATAGCTTTTACATTTTCCAAACTATTATTGTTTTTGAAGCATTTATCCACTTCTATATATATTTCAAAATCATCTTCACCATATTCAGCAACTATTACATCTAATATATCTATATCATTAATTTTCAAAGCAGTAAATATATCTGCTTCTACATCTTCTTTAAAACTTATCTCCCTATCTATATTATCCATAAGATTTCCTATTATATCTGAAATACCATTTAGCTGTTCTGCTACTAACTTTCTATTTTCACACATTTTCTTTTCCCATATATAGTTTATTTTATATACATCAAAAAGCCTATAAATTTTCTCTATTATATTTTCTGTATTTATGCATGTAGATTTAAAAAGATCCGGCATATATTCTTCTTCTATTTCTCCTGTCATTTCCATCATAGTTATGAGATTGAACATAGAATAATATGTTGTATAAAAATCATCTTGCCAACAGAATTTATTCATAGAACAATTTTTACACATATCTTCTGCTACCTCATCAATAAAAACAGATACATTATCAGTACAAATCTCCTTATCTTCTGAAACCTTTACAAATATTTTACTTAATTCATCAAATACTCCTGAAACTTCCCTTAGTCTCTCTTTTGTCAATTCTTTAATTCTTTCATCATGTGAACTATTTTCATCTACTCTCAAAGTTATAGAAAGAAAATGCAATATATTTTCCTCTATATATTTAAACCCTAAAGCAAAAACACCACTACTAATTCCTAGTTCATAATAATTTAAAAAGCTTGTACCAAATCCATTTATATAAAAACTCATGATACTATTTCCTAATATAAATCCTAGTATGGAACCTATTTTCCCTAAATCCCTAAATACTCCTGAAAATAGACCAGAAAGTCCATATATGGAAATTAAAAATGGCATATCAGGTTGGGATAAATAAGCAACCATTCCTAGAGTAATGCCTATACCTGCACCTAATGGTGCTCCATATGCATATCCTATTACTAGTATAAATAAAATACTAAGTATATTTTTAATAGAGATACCTAATACGCTAAAACTACCTAATCCTGAAAGTGCTAATGAAAACATAATAAAGATACATATTATTTCTTCATTAGTAAACTTGCTCTTTTCTCTTATTCTATGAGGGAAACTATAGGAGAATATATATGTCATAGTAAAAATAACTACTCCTTCAAATACTACCATCATAAAATCATAAATATAATAATCTTTTAATAATAGTAGTCTTAAGAAATCTACTGCTATAAATATAATAGATGAAACTAAAGATATCTTTATTATTGGTATTTCTTTATCCTTATTTCTAATACCAAAAATAGTATATATAATCCCTGCTACAATTAAATAATTATACCCTTTGATACCATGAAAACTTAATAATCCTATTATTACTGATATTAAACTTATAAATGGAAAACTACTAATACTGCTAGCTGCTAAAAAAGATATTCCAAATGGAGTCAACCCATTTACAATGGAGGTTCTAGATATAAAAATTCCTAACACTCCAATGAGAACCCCCATTTTGTCAAAAATTATTTTCTTATTAAAAGTCCTCTTTTTATCTAAAGATACAGTCCCCATTCTTTCAGCCATTGCTAACCACCCCTATTTATATTTTCGTATTTACAATTTATAATAACAGAAGTTTTCTGAAATATTTGTCAATACTAGTTATATAAATAAAAAATCTTTAGACATATTCAAATACCAAATATCAAAAAAACAATAGTTTTTTTTAATCTAATATTACTAACATTATATCTGTAATAAGAATAATTAAGGGTGTATAGCTTAAAAAAATAAAATTAATATCTAATGTATAATAATGTATTTTTTTTGTAAAACAAAACAAATAAAAAGGACTGTTTATTTGTTAAACTTAGTAACAGTCTACGGATTTTAAGTTAATAAGCTTGGCACTTTCTTTTAACATAATACCAATTTCTGCAAATACAGTTAAAAATAAGAAGATATCTCTAAGTTAAAATAAAACCAAAAGAAACCATCAATAATATCTTAAAATAATAAAAAACCGGATTAATCCGGTTTTAATAGTCAGCATTTTTACTGCCGCCTCTTTGCCCCTTTCTAGATTCTCTACTTTTTAATTGATCTTGCCTCTCATTGCTTTCCTTCATGAACTTAGAAAGCTTATCTTCAAAGGACATATGCTTTTGTCTATCATCAGTTCTACCCCAATCAATTTCAATTGGTTCACTAGTCTTAGGTTTAGCTTGTCTTATAGAAAGGCTTATTTTGCCTTCTTTATTTATGGATAAGACCTTTACCTTAACTTTTTGATTTCTCTTTAAATAATCACTCACCTTTTCCACATAATCATCTGATATCTCAGAAATATGAACTAACCCAGTCTTTCCCTCCTGCAATTGAACAAAAGCACCAAAATTTGTTATTCCTGTAACAGTGCCTTCAACTACCTTTCCTACAGCAATGCCCATAAATAAATAATTCCTCCTTACAAAATAATCTGTTGTCTTTAAATATTAGTATATATTAGAAAACAAAATATGTCAATCTAGGCTAATTGTCTCCTTTCATTAAGAATGGATTTTTATTTTTATTTTTGTCTATATAGATAATTTCTCTAGGTTTTACCATTCTAAATTCTTCCCTTGCAGTTTTTTCAATAAACTTTAGAGAGTCCTTGTTTTTAATTTCAGTATTAATTCTATCTATATCTGATTTCAACTCTTCCATATCTTTCTCAGTGCTGGCTTTCTCTTTCTTTAGTCCATTTATCATAACCCTCTGATTATATAATGTAGAACATATATATATAATAAACAGAAATAAAAGTAAATGTCTTATCTTAAATTTTCTCTTCCTCTTTTTACCTTCATTTGCCTTTTTATTCATGTTAACCACCTCATATTATTTATTCTACAAATTGTCATAAAATCCTTTATTTCTTTTTAGAAAATATTTTTATATATTTATTTGTATCTTTTAACATCTGTTTTGAGACATTATTTGCTTTTTTAATCTTTTTAAATATAGGCGATAACATTTTTCTAACCATATTAAAAGGCCACAATATGATCATAAACAATTTACTTAATATTAAATAAATTAATCTCAATAATTTTAAAAGAATAGGATATATTAATTTGCTTAAAGTTTTTAAATAAAGATAAATTCCCAAAAATAATCCTATAAATATATATCCTCTTAACTCTCCCCAATTGCTTTTTATAAGAATAAAAAATACAATTAAAGTTATTATAATCCAAAATACTAAATCCTCAACAAATGTAGCAATCCTTGTGGGATTGAGATAAGATCTAAGCCCTCTATATATATCATATATGAAGCCCACTATTAAACCACCATAGAAAACCGTAAAAAATATATAGGCTTGAACCTTTACAGAATTGTCCATATTTTTCCCCTCATTATCACTTAAACATTTTACCTAATATATTTCCCTTTGAACTTGAAGATTTATTAGTATATAAGACTCCATTTATCATTCCATCTATTTTTACATTTCCATCTTCTAAATTCAACTTACTAATATTAAGTTCTTCTCCCTTTATTGTTAGCCCTCCTTTTACTGTAAATAATATTATAGTATTGTCATTAAAACTCTCTACCTGTTTCACTCCAGTAATAGATAATTTCCTTCTATCCTCCAAATATAAATTTTGATTTTTAAATCCTAATTTATCATCATTTACATTCACTACATTCACCACCTTAATACCCTCATATTAAATAATATGAATTTTAAAAAACTTTATGACTTAAGATTTAAAATAAGACAAAAAAAGAAGGCCTTATTTAAAAGCCTTTCAAATGTTTATAAAGTTCTTCTGATTGATTTTTAGCTACATTATCCTTTATACTTAATACTTCAACTTTAGTAGAGCCTGTACCTAATTTGATTTCTATAATATCTCCTGGTTTTACTTCGTCTCCTGGTTTTGCAATTTTTTCATTTATAATTACTCTACCTTGTTCACAGGCCTTTTTAGCCATAGTTCTTCTCTTAATAAGCCTTGAATTTTTTAAATACTTGTCTACTCTCATAGCACGCTTCCTCCTTAGTAAAAAAATCAGGTCGTTGACCTGATTTTTTTACTTATTTACAGATTCTTTTAAAGCTTTACCAGCCTTGAAAACTGGAGCCTTAGAAGCTGGAATATGAATAACTTCTTCAGGATTTCTTGGATTTCTTCCTTCTCTTGCTTTTCTTTGTCTAACTTCGAAAGTACCAAATCCAACAAGTTGAACTTTGTCTCCTTCTACTAATGCTTCCTCAACAGATTTCATAAATGCATTTAAAGCACTCTCTGCATCTTTTTTCGTTAAATTACTTTTTTCAGCTATACTAGTAACTAATTCTGCTTTATTCATAATTAATTCCTCCTCATACAATGTATATAGTTTGCCTATATCTTCTTATTCTATCTTGTTTTAAAAATTCCTTCTTATTTGTAATCCTTTTTTTATTATATCGATGACTTTATGTATTCTTTATTTCATCCCATAGTGCATCCATTTCATCTAAAGTCATACTTTTTAAATCTTTACCAAGTTCATTGCTTTTTATTTCCATTTTTTCAAACCTTTTAATAAATTTGTTAATGGCTTTATTTAATGCTATTTCTGGATTTACCTTTGAAAATCTACACATATTTACAACTGAAAATAATAAATCTCCTATCTCTTCTTCTACTTTTTCCATATCACCACCTTTACAAAGATTTAATGCTTCAATTACTTCAAAATACTCTTCTTTAACTTTATCAATTGTACCATAAATATCATCCCAGTCAAATCCAATGTCAGCTGCTCTTTTTTGAACTTTATAACTTCTCATAAGTGATGGAAGTTTTGGAATATCTTTTAATCTTCCTGTGTAGTTTTCAATCTTTCTGTCCTTAAACTTTATTTCATCCCAATTATATACTACTTCATTAGATTTTTCTACTTTTTTTTGTTTAAAAACATGAGGATGTCTTAAAATTAGTTTGTCACACACATTTGTAGTTACATCTATTATATTAAAATATCCTGCCTCACTGGCAATCTGACTATGAAATACAACTTGGAGAAGCAAATCACCTAACTCTTCTTCTAGATTATCTATATCGCCATTATCTATAGCATCTAAGACTTCATAGGCCTCCTCTATGACATATTCCCTTAAAGAAGAATGGGATTGTTCTATATCCCAAGGGCATCCTCCCTCTCCTCTTAAGATATCCATTATATCTAAAAGGTTGTTTATATCATAAATTTTTGTATTTATTTTATCCACTTTAGGAATATATATACTAGTTAAATCTGTTATTTGATCATATCTATCTAATTCATATATAGGCATTTTAATAACTTTTTCCTTACCTATTATTCCTGCATTATTTATTATATATACTTCATACTCATCTCCATATATTTCAGATATATATAATTTTATAGAGGAAGCAATATTTTTATTGAATACTTGAGTAATAATATTTGCCGTATTTATATCAACCTTTTGTTCTTCAATCTTTAATCCATCTAAAATTTTTAGTCCATTTATAGGGTCATGGTTTACAGCTACTAACATAGGATCAATAAAACTCATTCCTGTGATTATCTCAAGTTCTATATTCTTTTTTTCCCTACAATCTAATAAAATTTCTACAGCTTTTTCAGCCACTAATGGATTTCCTGGTACAAAATAATTAACTACTTTATATTTATAGGCCTTTTCAATTAAATCCTCTACTATATAATTATAAACCTGTTCAAAATTTTCTTTTTCTTCATATACAAAATCATAGGATACATATGGTATGTTTTTTTCTTTTAGATAAGATACTGTAGGATGCTTTTCTGTTCTCAATATGTTTTTATATCCACTATTTAGTCTTTCCAATGCTCCTAATGTTAAACAATTTATATCCCCAGGACCTAATCCTATTATATATATTTTACTCATGTATATCTTCTCCCTGTTTTATCTATTTAACTAAATTTTTAATAATTTAAGTTTAACGAGAGTCTTTGCTATTTTATCTCCCTTTGGCAATAATTTAAAATCTTCATAAGTTATAGACCCTGTTCTTATAAGCAATAAGAAATAGATTACTGCCCCTACAATTATGGCTAATATGGTAGCCAATCTATCTCCTATAACAGAATTCAAGGCTATATGACTTAGTCTTGCCATAATTGCCATTCCTATAGCCGAAATTAAAGGTTTAACAAAAACCTCTCCTGTCTCAAATTCCATCTTCGCATATTTTCTCACACTTATCAAGTCCAAAGTACTTGCAATTAAATAAGCAACTACTGTACTTATTGCTGCTCCCTTCACATTAATCCTTGGTATACCAGTTAAAATATAAGTAAGTATAGTCTTTGCAATAGCACCTATTAATAAATTTCTCACTGGAATAATTGGGTTTCCTAGTCCTTGAAGTATAGCTGTAAGAGATTGAACTAGAGTTAGGAAAATCACTCCAAAAGAAAGATATTGAAGTATTTCTCCTGTGCTATTTAATGCTTCTAAAGAGTTCTTAAAATAAAGCAATCTAATAATAGGTTTCCCCAAAACAAAGAGTCCTAAAGCACAAGGCAATCCTATAAGTAAAGTAACCCTTACTCCAGAGGATATTATACTTTTCATTTCTCCCCTTTTCTTTCTAGCATATGCATCTGAAATAGCTGGGACTAAACTTATAGCCAATGCCATTGAAAATACTTGAGGCAAATTTATTAAGGTTTGGGCAAGTCCTTTTAATTGTCCATAGAGATCATTTGCTTGGAACTCACTAAATCCAACATATTGAAGTCTCCTCATAACTATAGCTGCATCAATAGTATCCATTATAGGTGCAATAGCTGAACCTATAGTTATTGGGATAGCTATTGCCAATAAATCTTTAACAATTTTCCCAGTAGTTTCTTCCTCATATCCTTCAGTCATCTTTATTTCTTTACCAATATCTTTTCTTTTAAACAAGTATATTAAAACCATAGCTAATGTTCCTGAAATAGCTCCTATAGAGCCTCCAAAAGAAGCTCCTCCTGCTGCAATTGGAATCCCTCTATCTAATAGATAATAGGTTAGAAATAAACCTGAACCCACTCTAAATGCCTGCTCTGAAATTTGAGAAATCGCTGTAGGTCCCATTGACTGCCTTCCTTGAAAATATCCTCTAAAAGCAGACATCATTGGTACGAAAAATAATGCTGGTACCAATGCTATTAGCGAGAAATAAGCATTAGTATTTCCTAATGCTTTAACAATGTTTTCTGCTGATAAAAATACAAATAAACTAGTTAAAATACCACATATAAAAAGTCCTGCTAAAGCTACTTTAAATACTTTATGAGCTCCTCTATAATCTCCTAAGGCTCTTTTTTCTGAAACTAATTTAGCAATAGCCACAGGGAATCCTGAAGTTGAAATAGTTAGGAGCAGGACATATAGAGGATAGGCTGTTTGATAATATCCCATGCCTTCTGTCTTTATTATATTGCTAATAGGTATTCTATAAAATGCCCCTAAAATTTTAACTATGACCCCTGCAATACCTAGAATAGCCGCACCTTTTAAAAAATTTTCTCTGGTCATTATAATTCCTGGTCTAAAATCTGCATTTTTTTTAAAACCAGGCAATTCACCACCTTTCACATATTCTATGGTTTATAATTTACTAAACTCCATTATTCCTAATTGTACATTAAACTAATGTAAATTCCAATCTTATTTATACTATATTTTAAAATTTGTAAATTAAATATGCTATATGGAAAAGATATTTTATGAAAAAAAGATTTATTACAGAATAAATAAAAGAGCTATCTTAAAATTTTTTAAGTTTTTAAGATAGCTCTTTTTATTAACTCTCCATTTGTTTTGATAAAAATCCTGCTGCTGTTTCTCCTAATTTCACTTCTAGTTCCCCCATTGTAACATCTGAATCTTTTGATATAAAGATTATTGCACCTATTGGATCTCCTTGCATTACTATGGGAACTACTATTTGTGATGTGTATTCATCTAAATTTTCATCTTCATAAAAAAGTCTAATTGGTTTATTAGTATCATTTGATATATAGACTTCTCTATCTTCCATTATTTTTTCTAAACTTTGGCTTACTCTTTTATCTAAATATTCTTTCTTTGAACCTCCTGCAATAGCTATAATAGTATCTCTATCAGTTATAACAACAGTATGATTAATTGTTTCATACAATGATTCACAATATTCTGTTGCAAATTCATTTAGTTCTCCAATAGGAGAATATTTCTTAAGTATAACCTCTCCTTCTCTATCTGTAAATATTTCTAAAGGATCGCCTTCTCTTATTCTTAATGTCCTCCTAATCTCTTTTGGAATAACTACTCTACCTAAATCATCAATTCTTCTAACTATTCCAGTAGCCTTCATGTTTTCCCTCCTAAAATGTAATTTTCTTGTATATTTATTATTTTACTTATATAAACATTTTATACATGAATGGTAAAGTTAAGATAAAGTATTATATATATAAAGAAACTTTACAGTTTAAACTGTAAAGTTTCTTTATTATTTGGATTTCTTTTCCTCTTTATTATTTCCTTTATTATTTTCTTTATTGTTATCTTTATCAGCTTTCTTATCTGACTCTTTATCCTCTTTCATATAAATCTTTACATCTGCTTCTTCCCTCAATTTATCTAAATGTTCCTGAAGTTTTTTACCTTTCACATTTTGAATAATTGATTTTTTTCCTTCATCCGTCATCTTCTCATATTTATCTATTTTATTCTCTACTTTTATAATATGATATCCATGGTTGCTTTTAACTATTTCACTTATTTCTCCTGGTTTTAGTGAGAAAGCAACTTTAGAAAATTCTGGTACCATTTTTTCTCTTGTAAAATATCCTAAACTTCCTCCTTCTTTAGCACTTCCCTCATCCTTTGATTTAGCTTTTGCTAAAGCTTTGAAATCTCCTCCATTCTTAATTTCTTCTAGTACTTTTTTTGCATCTTCCTCTTTTTCTAATAATATATGGCTAGCCTCTACCATTTCAAAAGATTCTTTATTATCTTCAAAAAATTTTCTTGCTTCTTCATCTGTTGCTTTTGCTTTATTTATATAATCCTCTCTGTATTTTTCAATTGTTATTTCTTTTTTAACCATTTCCTTAAAGTAAGCTTCATCTACAAAATTATCCTTTAAAAATTCTTTATATTTTTTTTCACCGCCAAGTTTTTCTTTATATTGTTTAATTAATTCATTTACCTCTTCATCAGTAGTAGATATTTTATTATTTTTAGCCTCTTTAAGCTCTATCTTCTCCATAATTAAAGCATCTAGAATATTTTTTCTTATCATCTTCTCAAAAGTTTCACCATTCTCACCTTCTTGTTTCAAAATATCTGGTCCAAACTGTGCTTCATATCCTTTTTTTACCATTCCAAAAGTTTTATCAAATTCTGTTTTAGAAATATAATCTCCATTAACTTTTGCCACCGAATCTTTAGGAGCTGTTTGACAACCAGCTAAAACCATTATTGCTAGTCCCAAAACCAATGAAGCTTTTAAAATTTTTCCATTAGATTTAATCAATTAAAACATCCTTTCTTTAATCTCAAGTTTAATCAGTGAATCAATATTCACTTTTTATTTAAGAGAATTATTTATTTTTTCTACTAATACCTTCAATTTATCTAGAACTTTAATACCTGGTCTAAATTTAAAGGTAGGCTTATCTGATAGATCAAATTGCAATCTTCTTTTATAATCACTGGATAATTCATGTATAAGCTTTGGCTTAATATAGGATGATGAACTAAATTGTATCTCTATAAAATCTTTATTTTGTACTATGCTTGTTATATATGAACGACTGGATATATTTTTAATATAGGATATTTTCATTAAATTGTCTACCTCTATAGGTATATCTCCAAATCTATCTATAAGCTCCTCTACTAAATCATGATAATCTTCTTCAGTTTGAATACTTGCAATCTTCTTATATATTTCAATTTTTATCTCTTCATCAGAAATATATTTATCTGGTATATATCCATCTATTTTAAGTTCTATAGTAGTCTCTACTATATCTTCTACTTCATCACCTTTAAATCTCTTTATAGTATCATTTAAGAACTTCACATATAAATCATAACCTATTGCTTCAATATGACCATGTTGTTCCATTCCTAATAAATTTCCTGCCCCTCTAATTTCTAAGTCCCTCATAGCTATTTTAAACCCTGAACCAAATTCTGTAAACTCCTTTATTGCCTTTAATCTTTTTTCCGCTACTTCTGACAACACTTTATCTCTTTCATACATAAGATAAGCAAAAGCCAATCTATTAGTCCTTCCAACTCTTCCTCTTAACTGATATAGTTGGGATAGTCCCATTTTATCAGAATCATATACTACTATAGTATTTACATTTGGAATATCTAAACCAGTCTCTATGATAGTAGTACATACTAGAACATCATATTCCTTGTTTAAGAATTTAATCATTACTTTTTCCAATTCTCTTTCACTCATCTGACCATGGCCTATTGCAATATTAGCTTCAGGAACTATTTTTTTCAATCTAGATGCCATTCTATCTATTGTTTCAACTCTATTATATACGAAATAAACTTGACCGCCTCTATTTATCTCTTTAATAATGGCATCTCTTGCTAATTGCTCATTATATTCTACTACATAAGTTTGAATTGGGTATCTTTCTTCCGGTGGTTCATCTATAATGCTCATATCTCTTATACCTATTAAAGACATATGAAGAGTTCTTGGAATAGGTGTAGCTGTAAGAGTGAGTACATCTACATTTTCCTTAATTTGCTTCAATTTTTCCTTATGTTTAACTCCAAAACGTTGTTCTTCATCAACTATTAAAAGTCCTAGATCACTAAACTTTACATCTTTAGACAGTAATCTATGAGTACCAACTATTATATCTATATTTCCATTTCTTAGATCTTCAATAATCTTTTTCTGTTCAGCAGGAGTTTTAAACCTACTTAAGATGCCTACTTTAATTGGAAATTCATTAAATCTACTTATTATAGTATTATAATGTTGTTGGGCTAAAATAGTGGTAGGTACTAAGAAAGCTACTTGTTTACTATCCATAATCGCCTTAAAAGCTGCTCTTAAAGCCACTTCTGTTTTCCCATATCCAACGTCACCACATAAAAGCCTATCCATCGGCCTAGGCTTTTCCATATCTTTTTTAATCTCTTCAATACTCCTCCCTTGCGATTCAGTTTCCTTATATGGAAACATATCTTCAAACTCTCTTTGCCATGGATTATCAGAACTAAATGCAAAGCCCTTTTCACTTTGTCTTTTTGCATATAGTTCAAGTAAATCTTTTGCCATATCTTCAATAGCTCTTTTTGCTTTTGCCTTAGTTTTTCCCCACTCAGAACTACTTAGTTTGTTTATTTTGGGTTTAGATTTGTCTGCTCCTACATACTTTTGAATTAGATTCATCTGATCTACAGGTACATAGAGTTTATCTTTTCCCTTGTATTTAATAGTTAAATAATCCTTTTTAATCCCTTGAATGTCTAATTGTTCTACCCCTAAATACTGACCTATTCCATGATTTTCATGCACAACATAACTTCCAATTTTTAAGTCAGAAAAATCTGTTACCTTCTTCGTATTCTTTTTAAAAGGTTTAGATGCTTGCTTTCTATTCGTTCCAAATACTTCTTTATCGCTTATTAATACGAATTTTATAGCTGAGTACTCAAATCCTTTATTTATACTACCTGATATAATAAATACTTGACTAGATTTTATAACACGTTCATTATCATAAATATATATACATTCTATACCCTTTTCTTTTAAAGCCTCTTCTAATCTTTTACCCCTGTCTTCAGTTCCTGAAAAAATTATAGTTTTATACCCTCTATATTTATAGTGATTTAATTCCTCCACTAAGAAATCAATTTTATTGTGAAATGACTGCATGCCCTTAGTAGTAATATTTAAAATTGATTTGGGAGGATATTTTTCATCAGTTTTTAAAAATGTAGTTATAGTCAAGCATATATAATCTTTAATTTTTTTGGATATTTTTTCATAATCGAAATATATTCTTTCATGACTAGGCAACACTTCACCTTGTTGGAATACATCAGTAAATTTAAATACAAAATCATTGTAGATTTCTTTAATTCTCTCTTCAATCCTTTTTGGATCATCTAGTAAAACTAAACTATCCCTACATAAATAGTCTATGAGACTTCCTAATTTGTCATCTGGAATATATGGAGTTACCATATCTACATTAGATATACTTAAATCTTCCCTTAATGCTTCTATATACTTTGAAAATTTTTCATCTAATAAATCTTTTGATTTAGAATCATCACTAATCTTTCTCAACCCTCTATTAAAATCCTCATTGAGGTTTGAAATAATTTCCTCCTTAAAATCATCTAAAATTAAAATTTCTTTAGTAGGAGGTATTGATACTTCATCAACTTTTTCAATAGATCTTTGAGTTCCTATGTCAAATATTCTTATAGAATCTACTTCATCATCAAATAGTTCTATTCTATAAGGATGATTGTTATCTGGTGGAAAGAAATCAATAATACCTCCTCTTATACTAAATTGTCCCTTTCCTTCCAACATATTTACTCTTTCATATCCTTTAGTTACAAAGTTTGCAATTAATTTCTCAAGTTCAATTGTTTCACCATATTTTATACTTTCAGTATACTCCTTAAATATTTCTCTACTCATTATTTTATTTAACAATGCTTCTACATATGTTACTACAACTAGATTTTCTCCATTGTTTAATTTAGATAAAATCTTTAATCTTGAATGAATAGTTTCATAACTAAAAGCTTCAATATCATATAGCACTAGTTCTCTTGAATCATATAGTTCCACAGGAATATGAAAATTTTTTAAATCCTCATATATTTCTTTTGCCTTTGTTTCATCAGATGTTACTACTAATATTTGCTTATGGGTATCCTCATTTAGAGCATAGGTAATATGACCTAAACTTTCACTGCTTAGACCATGAATGGCTATAGGGCTAGTTCTTCTTCCTATTTCTTCTAATAATTTTTCGTAGGAAGGTAAATTTTTTAATGGATCTATGAAAATATTTTGCGGCATTTAATCAACTCCTTAACCAAATACCTTAAGCCCAGGTTATGTTCCTGGGCTTTCTTTTTAATTAAATTTGTTCATTGCTATATCTATATTTTTTCTTATAATTGTTTCAATTGCTTCACAAGCTATTTCAACTGCTTCTTGAATAAGTTTTTCTTCTTTTTTTTGAAATTTACTTGTTACGAAATCAGCTAAATCCCATTCTGGAGGCGGACTACCTATTCCAATCTTTATCCTAGGAAAATCGTCTCTTTCAAGATGATATATAATTGACTTTAAGCCATTATGGGTTCCTGCACTTCCTTTTCTTTTAATTCTTATATCAGCAAAATCTATATCTATATCATCTACTATTACTAATATATTCTCTATAGGAATTTTATAGTATTTATATAGTTCAAGTATAGAAATTCCACTATTATTCATATAGGTTTGAGGCTTAACTAATAAAACATTTTCATTTCCTATCTGTCCTCTACCATAAACACTTTTAAATTTAATCTTATTTATTTCTATACTATTTCTACTAGCTAATAAATCTACTGTATTAAATCCTATATTATGCCTAGTCTTTTCATATTTTTTCCCTGGATTTCCTAGCCCTATTACTGCATACAAACATATCAGCTCCTTAAATTAGTCAAATAGCTTACTCACAGATTCATTTTTGTGTATTCTCATAATAGCTTCAGCAAAAATAGATGCAACACTTACTACTTCAATTTTATCTATTAGCTTTTCTTCTGACAATGGAACTGTGTCTGTAACTATAAACTTCTCTATTTCTGAATTCTCAATTCTTTCTACAGCTGGTCCAGAAAGAATTGGATGAGTTGCACATGCATAAACATCTAATGCACCAAAATTCTTTAACACTTTTGCAGCTTTAGTTATAGTTCCTGCTGTATCTATAATATCATCTACTATTATTACATCTTTTCCTTCAATATCTCCAATTACATTCATTACTTCTGAAACATTGGCTTTAGGTCTTCTTTTTTCTATTATTGCAATAGGTAGATCTAGTAAATTAGCAAAATTTCTTGCCCTTGTAACTCCACCTAAATCTGGTGAAACTACTACAGTCTCTCTATTAACAACTCCTCTAAAATAATCAGCTAAAATAGGTACTCCAAGTAAATGATCTACTGGAATATTAAAATATCCTTGAATTTGACCAGCATGTAAATCCATACTTAAAACTCTATCTGCTCCTGCAGTAGTTAACAAATCTGCTATTAATTTAGCTGTTATTGGCTCTCTTGCCTTAGTCTTTCTATCTTGTCTTGCATAGCCATAGTATGGTATCACTGCATTAATTCTGCCTGCTGAAGCTCTTTTAAAGCCGTCCATTAGTATTAATGTTTCCATTAAATTATTATTTACTGGAGGACATGTTGGTTGTATAAGAAATACATCATATCCTCTCACCGTCTCATTAATATTTGCTGATATTTCTCCATCACTGAAAGTCCCAACCTCACAATCTCCTAGAGGAACTCCTAATTCTTTGCATATTTTTTCTGCTAATGTTTTGTTTGCGTTTCCACTAAATACTTTGATGCCACTTCCAGTTATGTTCATAACTATAATCCTCCTATTTATTTATTATCTTTTGTAAATCCCTTCTTAAATACCCAGTCTGCTTTAGAAACTTGTCTAGCTCTAGCAATAGCTAAATTGCCTTTATCTACTTCATCCGTAATTGTAGAGCCTGCTGCTATATAGCCCCAATCCTTTACAACTACTGGTGCAACTAAATTAGAATTGCTACCTATAAAAGCATTGTCTCCTACAGTAGTTCTATTTTTAGTTTTTCCATTATAATTTACAAATACTACTCCACACCCAATATTTACATTTTTGCCTACATCTGCATCTCCTACATAAGAAAGATGGCTAGCTTTTGTATTATCACCTACATTTGAATTTTTGACTTCTACAAAATCTCCAATTTTTACATTTTTACCAATATGACTATTTGGTCTTAAATAAGCATAAGGTCCTATTTTACTTCCTTCATTGATAATACTATCCAATATGGTGGAGATCTGTATTTCTACTTTATTGTCTATAATGCTATTAACTATCCTACTATTTTGTCCTATTATACAATCTTTTCCTATCTCTGTATTTCCCTCCAGAATTGTCCCAGGATATATTATAGTATCTCTACCTATGTGAACTTCATTTCCTATGTAAGTAGAATCAGGATCAATTAAAGTAACACCATTTTCCATATGTCTTTCATTAATTCTTCTTCTCATTAACTTTTCAGCATAAGCTAATTGAACCCTAGAATTAATACCATATATCTCTGTAGAATCATCTATTTTATAAGCCCCTACTCTAAGACCTTCATCTTTAAAAATCTTCACTGCATCTGTAATATAATATTCGCCCTGAGCATTTTTATTATCAATTTTATCTAACGCAAGTTTTAAATACTTCCCCTTAAAACAATACATTCCTGAATTAATTTCTTTTATTTTCTTTTCTTTATCTCTAGCATCTTTTTCTTCCACTATAGAAAGAATATTTCCATCTCCATCTCTAATTATTCTGCCATATCCTTTAGGATTATCAAATTCTGCAGTTAGCACAGTACAGGCATTATCACTTGAATTATGATATTCCACAAGCTTATTTAGGGTATCCCCAGAAATCAAAGGAGTGTCTCCATATAAAATTATAACACAACTATCATCTTTAATATAGCTTCTAGCCTGCATAACTGCAAACCCTGTTCCATAAGGAAGCTCATCACCTATAGGCTGCTTTGCAAAAGTGATATCTTCACCTTTTATATTGTCTATTATTTTTTCTCCTTCATGACCTACTACTACTATATTATTTTCCACTTTTGCTTCTCTACTTGCCTGTATTACATAGCTTAATAGCGGTTTACCGCAAATATTATGCAATACCTTTGGCTTACTTGATTTCATTCTAGTTCCTTCTCCAGCAGCAAGTATAATTGAAATCGTCATAAAAAACACCTCTATCTTTTGTATTTCTCCACCCAATAATATTTTATACGATTTCTCATATAAGTCCACACCTAATTTATCCATTAATACATAATATTCATTTAAAATAGTAAAAAAGGACCTAACTTGGTCCTTTTACTTTATACGTCTATTATGTTTTTTTCATATTCCTTAAATATTGCATCCTGTATCTTACTTCTAGTTTCTGAATTAATTGGATGGGCAATATCTCTAAATTCTCCGTCCGCCATTTTCCTACTTGGCATTGCAATAAAAAGTCCATTTTGACCTTCTATTATTTTTATGTCATGAACTACAAATTCCTCATCAAAAGTGACAGAAACTATAGCTTTCATTTTACCTTCGTCGGTGATTTTCCTAATTCTTACATCTGTGACTTGCATTCTAATTCACCACCTTCCCAGAAGTCCTATAAAATAATATGTTATTAAATATTCATTATATTCTCTAAATTTTAAGGAAATCCTTCTTTTATTGTAATCTTTTTAATTTTTATTAAAATTGTCCTAAAGATTCAAATTTTGAATTTAAATATATCTTCCCATTTTGTTCATCAATGCCTTCTAATTCTATAAGAGAAGTATAGTCCTTAACTAATTTTTTCTCTGGATTTTTAGTGGAAAGAAATATTCCAACTCCTACTACTTGGGCACCAAATTCATACATCATTTCATTTATCCCTTTCACAGTTCCTCCAGCTTTCATAAAATCGTCTATAATTAGAACTTTTGAATTCTCCCTTATAGCTTTTTTTGAAAGAGACATAGTTTGAATAGCCCTAGTAGAGCCAGATACATAGTTTATATTTACAGTTGGACCTTCAGTTATCTTTATATTCTTTCTTATGACAATCAAAGGTACATTTAAAATATCTGCAGTCATAAGAGCAATAGGTATACCTTTAGTCTCAACTGTTACAACATAATCTATTTCTTTATGAATAAATTCATTTGCAAATATTTTTCCTATATTTCTTATTATGCTGGGGGTATATAAAATATCCATTGTATATATAAATCCTCCAGGAATAATCCTCTTGCTATGAGATAATTTTTTGCATAAGTTTTCTAAAAGCTCTTTAGTCTCATCTTTCCTAGATTTTGGTAAAAATTTCACTCCACCACTAGCCCCTGAAATAGTTTCAATTTTACCTATATCTAACTTTTTTACAATCCCCTTCATTATGGATATATCTCCACTAATACTAGGTTTTTTTACGTTAAACATTTCAGAAAAATAATTATATGTAAAAATTTCATTTGGTCTACTTGTAAGTATGTACATAATAGCTCCTATTCTTTCGTTTCTTCTATATTGTTCCATATAAATCACCCTATATTAAGTATTTTCTGTATATACTACCTATTTTATTTCTTTATATAGTATAATTCAATATAAATGTAAGTTTTCCTTTTTATATATACACCTTTATGATATAATTTATCAATGACAAAATGAAACATTATAAAGTATGATAATAATTTTTTTGGTAATAATGAATGTAGATATATTATATATTTTTTTAGGAGGTAATTGTATATGGTTTCACATGTTCATCTTATAGGTATTGGCGGCATAAGCATGAGTGGATTGGCAGAAATACTTTTAAAAGAAGGATATACTGTTTCTGGTTCTGATATGAAGGAATCATTAATAGTTAATAAACTAGAAAATCAAGGTGCAAAAATTTACATAGGTCATAAAAGCGAAAATATTCTTGGAGCTGATTTAATAATATATACAGATGCTATATCTAATGACAATCCTGAATTATTGGAAGCTAAAAAAAATGGTATTGAAACTTTAGATAGAGGGACTTTTTTAGGAAAACTTATGAAAAAGTATAAAAAATCCATTGCTGTTTCAGGTACTCATGGGAAAACTACTACTACTAGCATGTTAGCAACAGTATTGAATGATTCTCCTTTAGAACCTACTATACTTTTAGGTGGAGAATTAGATGCAATAGGTGGCAATGTAATGATAGGTAGTCAAGATCTAATTCTAACTGAAGCCTGTGAATATAAAGGAAATATACTTAAATATCAACCTACAATGGCTATAATTTTAAACATAGAAGAAGATCATTTAGATTATTTTAAAAACATGGATCATATAATAAAAACTTTTAAAGATTATGCTAATAAATTAAATGAAAATGGACATTTAATTATAAATATTGATGATGAAAATGCAGAAAATATTATAAAAGATACTAAGGCCAATATTATTACATTTGGTATAAATAACCATGGAGATTATACTGCAGAGAATATTTCCTTTACAAATGCAGGATATCCACAATTTACACTTAATATAAAAGACAAGGGTAAGTTTCCTGTTACCTTAAATGTAATGGGCATACACAATGTATATAATGCACTTGCTAGTATTGCTGCAGCCCATACTTATAATATACCAATAGATTTTATAATTGAATCTATAAAGCATTATAAAGGTTCTCATAGAAGGTTAGAAACAAAAGGATATGTAAATGGAGTAAAGGTAATGGATGATTATGCTCATCATCCAACAGAGATAAAAGCAGCTCTCAGTGCTTTAAGAAAAAGCACAACAAATGATCTTTGGTGTATATTCCAGCCCCATACTTATTCTAGAACTAAACTCCTTTTAAATGGATTTTCCGAGTCTTTTTATGATGCTGATAAGGTTATAATAACTGATATATATGCGGCTAGAGAAAAAGATACAGGTATAATACACTCTAAAAATTTAGTTAATTTACTTAAAGAAAAAGGTGTAGATGCTATATATTTAAAATCCTTTGAAGAAATTAAAAACTATATTTTATCCAATATAGAAGATGGAGATATTATAGTAACTATGGGTGCAGGAGATATTTATAAACTAGGAGAATTAATAATTGAAAATAGTAAAAAAGAGGCAATTTAAAGTCCCTACTCTACAGGGACTTTTTTTGATGCTTTATAAATCTTCTCCATTAATTCCTTAGTCTTTACCTCATCTTGAATATAATATGATAAAGTTTTTCCTTCAAAAGTCCTATAACTTGCTACTCCAGGCAATATAAATAAATTGAAATCCTCCTCTTCCATTTCTAGTATTTCTTTTCCATATTTTAAAGCCTCATTTAATCCCATATCTGTCTCTATTTCTTTGAAACTATTCTTTATAACTAAAGGCAATCTTATACCTAAAGATTTTTTAAAAAAAGAAAATACAAATTCTTGTTGTGCTTTTATTCTGCCTAAATCTCCTTCTGCATAGCCTTCCTTATTGTTACTCCCTTTTCTATATCTTAAGAATTGGACAGATTTTTCTCCATTTAAAACTTGGACTCCTTTTGGAATATCTATATATAATGGCGGATTTGCTGTAGGGTCTTCATATTTCATATGAAAAGGTATATTTACTTCAACTCCGCCTACAGAATCTATTATATTTTCCACTCCTTTATAGTCTAAAATAATATAATGATCAATAGGTGTTTCTCCAAGAATAAAATATAAAGCTTCTTTTACTCCTTCTACGCCATGATCTCCATATACAGAATTTATCTTTCTTTGCTCTGCCTTTTCATATCCTTTCCTATAAAGATAGGTATCCCTTGGTATGGAAATCAAATCTACTGTTTTAAGTTTTCTATCAAAGGAAATAAATAAAATACTATCTGTTCTGAGATCATCTTTTCCTAATAATATAAAATTAACTCTACCTTTTTCTTCCTCCCCTTTTTCTAGATTATCTTTTAGTTTTTCCCCTTCTTTTATCTTTTCCTCGTGAGAACCTATATCATTCTCATTATTTGCATTCATTTTCAAAAAAGTATGAGTTCCTAATAAAAAAGCCATAAAAAAGCATATGAAAGCTAGACTAAAATACTTTAAAAAAGTTTTCATTTAAAATTACAATTTTCTACCTCCCTTCATTCATATATGCTTATATCTTATACAATACTTAAATTTTTACTCTTATTTTAAATTATAATAATTTAAATAATTAGCTAGTTTTTTGTTAAAAAATAAATTTTTACAAAAAATTAAAAGTTCCTAGTAAAATTTTACTAGGAACTTTTTTATCTTTTATTTTATCTTGAATAATCGTAGAATCCTTTACCTGTCTTTCTACCTAAACGTCCACCTCTAACCATTTTTCTTAGTAGTGGATGAGCCCTATACTTTGAATCACCAAATTCAGTATATAGTACATCCATAATAGCTAAGCAAACATCTAATCCAATTAAATCTCCTAAAGCCAAAGGTCCTATTGGATGATTTGCACCAAGTTGCATTGCTTGGTCAATATCCTCAGCTTTTGCTACTCCATCACCTAATATTCCAACAGCTTCATTAATCATTGGAATAAGTATTCTATTTACAACAAATCCTGGAGCTTCCTCAACTTC
Source organism: Anaerosalibacter massiliensis (assembly GCF_024623155.1). NCBI lineage: Bacteria > Bacillati > Bacillota > Tissierellia > Tissierellales > Sporanaerobacteraceae > Anaerosalibacter > Anaerosalibacter massiliensis. The sequence continues at coordinate 353,204 of NZ_JANJZL010000003.1, read as the reverse complement.
AACAGGAGTCTTTCCTAATTTTTCTGATAGCTCAAATACTGCATCTCTAGTTTCTTCACTAGTTGCAATTCCTTTAATAACTTCAATTAGTTTCATAACTGGAACTGGGTTAAAGAAATGCATTCCAATTACCTTTTCAGGCCTATTAGTAACACTTGCAATTTCAGTTATTGATAAAGAAGAAGTATTAGTTGCTAGTATTGCATCTTCTTTACAAACTTCATCTAATTTAGCAAAAGTTTTTCTCTTAATATCCATATCTTCAGCAATAGCTTCAATTACTAAATCACAATCATTTAAATCTTCATATTTTGTAGTAATTTCTATTTTTCCTAATAATTTGTTCTTATCATCTTCAGTAATTTTTTCTTTCTTAACTAATCTACTTAACCCTTTATCAACGTGTTTTGCACTTGCTCTTGGAGCATCTGGATCAATATTTCTAACCCACATAACAACATCATAGTCATTTTGAACTAAAACTTGAACAATTCCTGAAGCCATTGTACCTCTTCCAAGTATTCCAACCTTTTTCATAAAAGCACCTCCAAAATATTTTATTAAATTATCTTAATTTATAATTTGGTTTGCGTTTTTCTAAAAACGCTCCCATGCCTTCTTTTTGATCCTCTGTAGTAAAACAAAGTCCAAATAAATCTCTTTCGATTGCCATCCCAGTTTCAATATCAGTTTCAATACCTCTATTTATAGCATTTTTTGCAAACCTGACTGCTAATTGTCCTTTTGATAAAATATTCTTGGCTAATTTTATAGCTTCCTCAATCAAATCATCTTGGGGCACTACCTTATTTACTAATCCTATTCTATATGCTTCATCAGCATCTATCATATCTGCAGTAAAGATCAATTCCTTTGCTCTTCCCATTCCTACCAATCGACTTAGTCTTTGAGTTCCTGCAAATCCAGGAATTATTCCAAGACCTGTCTCTGGTTGTCCAAATTTAGCTTTATCTGAAGCCAACCTAATATCACAGCACATTGACAGTTCACATCCACCACCTAGTGCGAAGCCATTTACTGCAGCTATAACAGGCTTTTCCATTAATTCAATTTTTCTAAACACTTCTAATCCATTCTTTGCAAATTCTCTTGCTTCCTTAGAACCCATGGATTTCATTTCAGCTATATCTGCACCTGCTACAAAAGCTCTTCCTTCTCCTGTTAGTACAACAATATGTACTTCATCATTTTTTTCTATTATATCTATTGCTTCATCTAGTTCTTTCAATACTTGAGTATTGAGGGCATTTAATGCTTTGGGTCTATTAATTGATAATATACCTATATTTCCTTCCTGTTTGAAAACCAAATTTTCAAAGTTCAAATTATCCCTCCTAATAATCATTCTACTCTTTTTCCTACTTGTCTATACTTTACCAAATATCTGAAAATAAAGCAATAGAGCAATTGATAAATTCTTAACAATCATTGCCTCTTAATATAAGATTTATATAGATTTCTTCATCTATCTATATTATTCTTCAATTTACTCTATTTTTCAGTTCTTTTCCTTTAAAAACAAAGGTTTTATCAATTATTTGCCTATATATATTTTTCTGTAATTATGTTGATAAAGATTTTGGCTATAGTAAAATATATACATAATATGATAATATTATGCCAAACTTTATTTATAAAAAAGCATAAAAAATAGAATAGGCATAATAATACTCCCCCTAAGGTATCAGATTTTTATTTTTTAATCTGTCTACTTTAAGGAGAGCATATCAATTTAAATGCCTATTCTATTTTTTATTTTCTATATCTTTATAAACTCTACTTCCTGTTGCTTTTCTTTGTTTTTGATATTTTCCATCATATGGGTTTATTGCTTCTTCATCCATAAGTGCAAATACTAATTGGCAAATCCTTCTACCAGAAATAAGTTTTATAGGAAGTCTGTTCGCATTATATAACTCAAGGGTTATTTCTCCTTCAAATCCTGGATCAACCCATCCTGCATTTTGAATAAAAAGACCCATTCTACCTATAGAACTTCTTCCTTCTACAAAAGCTGTAAGATAATTAGGCAATTTTATATATTCCATAGTAGTTGCAAGTAAAAAAGAATTTGGCGGAATAATTATCTCATCACTTTCAATTTCTATATACTTTATCTCCTCTTGAAGACACATGGACTCAACTCTATTTTCATCAACCTTTAAAAAATGTCTTCCCAATCTTATATCTACACTGGCTGGCTGAATTTGTGAATCTTCCTCAATTGGATTTATTAGAAGCTCTTCATCTTTTAACATTTTCTTAATAGTTTTATCTGATAAAATCAATCTTTTTTCTCCCCTTTTAATATCCTGGTTTTCCTATTAGTTTAAACATATTCTTTTTATATTCTTCAACTCCTGGTTGATCAAAAGGATTCACTCCCATTAGATAACCACTAATTGCACAACTTTTTTGAAAAAAATAAATTAATTTTCCAAAATATTTTTCATTCATTTCAGGAATATTTATAATTATATTGGGAACTCCTCCTTTAGTATGAGCAAGAAGAGTACCCTCAAAAGCCTTTTTATTTACAAAATCTATAGTCTTTCCCGATAAGAAATTTAGCCCATCTAGATCCTCTTGTTCTTTTTTTATCTCAATATCTTTTCTAACTTTTTCAATATTTATAGTAGTTTCAAATATATTTCTTTTACCATCCTGTATAAGTTGACCTAATGAATGTAAATCAGTGGTGAAATTTGCTGATGAAGGATATATTCCTTTAAGATCTTTACCTTCACTTTCTCCAAATAACTGTTTCCACCATTCTTGAAAATAGTGCAAACTAGGTTCATAACTTGCTAGTATTTCTATGTCTTTACCTTTTCTATAAAGAATATTTCTTAAAAGTGCATATTGATAAGAATAGTTTTTATCTATATCCAATGCAGAATATTCCTCCATTCCCTCTTTAGCACCTTCCATTAGCATATCTATATCAATGCCTGCTACTGCAATAGGAAGTAATCCTACAGACGTAAGTACTGAATACCTACCACCAATACTATCTGGTACTGTAAACGTTTCATATCCTTCATTTTTAGACATTTCTTTCAATATTCCCTTTTCTTTATCTGTAGTTATATAAATTCTATCCTTAGCTTCCTTCCCGTATTTATTATTCATATATTCTCTAAATATTCTAAAGGCAATAGCTGGTTCTGTAGTAGTTCCAGACTTGGATATTACATTTATACTTAAACTTTTATCCTCTATGAGCTCTAAAAGTTCAAATATATAAGTACTGCTTACATTATTTCCTACAAAATATATTTCTGGTCCATTCCTTTTTTCTGAACACAATTGATTATAAAAAGAGTGATTCAACCCCTCTATACAAGCTCTAGACCCTAAATAAGAGCCTCCTATTCCTATAACAATAAAAACTTCTGAATTTTTTCTTATATTTAAAGCAGTTTCTTTAACTTTTTTAAATTCTTCTATATCATAATTTTTAGGATAATCTAACCACCCTAAATATTCTGAACCAGCACCCTTTTTTTCATGTAAAATATGATGAGCTAAAGATATGTATTCTTCTAAATGTCTTAGCTCATGCTCTCTAACAAAACTATTCGAATAGTCCAAGCTAATATTTTCCAACTAAATCCCTCCTGCTTTTTTCTTTATCATACCACATTTTTTTTAAAATAAATCCTAGAAGCTTAAGCTTCTAGGATTTATTTAATTATCTCCATAAGAACTACTGCAAGATCATCATCTTGAGTCCCCCAATTAAATCTATTGGTTTTTTCTTCCAATCTTTTTATCACATCTACAGTGCCTTCTTTTATTACTTCTACCACACCTTCTAATCCAAACTCTTCCTTATCTTTATTCTGAATTTCTGTTATACCATCTGTATAAAATAGTATTTCATCAGATTTATTCAATTTTATAGACTCTTCCTTATAGTATATCTCATTAAAAATATATGAGATAGGAAATCCTCTAACTTTAAGAAGCTTTATCTCTTTTTCATTAAACAATATTGGAACACAATTATGACCTGCATTAGAATATTTAAATTCATTAGTAGTAGTATTTATAACGCCATAGAACATGGTAAAATATTTATCATCATCTAAGTCCAAATCTATAAATCTTTTGTGGAGTTCTGTAAGGGCTTTTGACGGACTCTTGATTTCATCTTTTATTGCTCTCATAGTTTGTCTAACAAACATAGTCATCATAGAAGCCGTTATTCCATGGCCTGCTACATCAGATATATACATACCAATATGTTCATCATCAATATAAAATATATCAAACATATCTCCACTTAACATTTCACAAGGCTTGTACAAAAAATCTATTTTTACATTTTTATATATTCCTCTTTGAGGAAGTATTTTTCTTTGAAGAGTTTTAGCAAATCCTAAATCTTTGCTCATTTTTTTATTTTTTTGTTTTATCTCTCTTTCCAGTTTTCTTTCCCTTGTAACATCTCTAAAAACTTCTACTGCTGCATATATATTACCTTCCGAATCTGCTACAGGAGAACTTTTAACTGAAAAAACTTTATCTCCTACAATCTCTTCTTTTTGAACTATATCACCAGTTGCAATACTTCTTTCTGTAATACAAAAAGTACATGGTCTTATTTTGCCAATAGCTTCATAGCATTTTCTTCCCTCTAAATCTTGTCCTAGACTTTCTTTCATAGTCTTATTTGCATATATAATAGTACCTTCTTTGTCAATGACTCGTACCCAATCAGCCATTCCTTCCAAAACATGATAATTCAACATGCTATGATTTTTATATTCTTTCATCTTTTCTTCAATGAAACTAAATTTCTCTTTATTTATCATATTTCTCACCCATATTTTTCAAATTAAGGTTCTTAACAATATCATACCATAGCTTATATCTAAAAAAAAGCTTTATTTAAAATCATTAAAAAATTTAAATTATAGAACTAATATCTAAAGTTGAAAAATCATCTATGATTAAATCTGCTTTGGATATATCTTGTTCCCCTGAGTTTTCGTTTCTATATCCAAGGCATTTCATTCCAGCTCTTTTAGCTGCCAATACACCATTTTTTGAATCTTCTATTACAAGACATTCTTTAGGGTTCAATTTTAGGAATTTAGCTGCATTTAAAAATATGCCTGGATGAGGCTTCCCTTGCTCTAAATCTTCTCCACTTATTCTTATATCAAAATATGTCTCTATATTAAACAGGTCTAAAACTTTGTCTATATTCATATAAGGTGCACTAGAAGCTAAGGCAAGTTTATATCCTCTATTGTGAAATTCTATAATTAATTCTTTAACTCCCTTGATAGGTTCAATATCCTTTTTCATGTCCAATATTTCCATAAATCTATCCTGATGCTCTTTTATTAAATAATCTAAATCTTCTTTTAGATTATACTTTTCCTTAAATGCACTATAAATAGCTTCATCTGTAGATCCTACATATTTATTATAATCTTCAAAACTACTTTCTATGCCATGTTTTCTTGATACATCCATGAATACTTCATAGTGAATAATTTCACTGTCTATTATAACTCCATCCATATCAAATATTATACCTTTAATCATCGAAATACCTCCTCGCCCATTAGTATATATAAAACTTTGTTTCCTGTCTATATTTATATATTAACATTAATATACTTTAATTGATATTATATTAGTTAAATGATAATATAATATGAAAATTTATAGAAAAACTTTTCCAGTAAAAAGAATGGATTTTATGTGAATAGATCATTAGATGAATATGATGTAGATACAAAAAATTTAAAAGATTTTAAATGAAAAGAGAAATAAAATATTATGGGAAATCTAAAATTTTAATAAATGTGAAAAATATAGGCATCAAATAGTCTAAATCCTTCTAAAAAAGGCTATTTGACACCTATTTAAAAATTTCTAAAATTATTTATTAATTTTTAAAATTTACCTTTTCTTCTTTCGCCTCTACTACTCTAGCTATTGCATATATTAAATCTGCTAATCTATTTACATATTTTATTACATGAGGGTTTATATCTACACTATTTGATAATGTAATAATTCTTCTCTCTGCTCTTCTACATATGGTTCTAGAAACATGAAGATAAGCAGATGCCTTTCCAGAACCGGGTATTACAAATCCTGTAGGTTTATTTACCTTTGCCATACATTCATCTATATTTTGTTCTAAGAATTTTATATCTTCTTCCTTTATACTATAGGGTAGTTTAGTTGTATCTTCTGTTGCAAGAGTTGCTGCTACTGTGAACAATTTATTTTGTATTTCTGTAATTAAATCATAGATTTTTTCATCATCTACATAATTTTTAGCCAGACCTAAAAAAGCTACTAATTCATCAACAGTTCCATAGCTTTCAACTCTAATGGAATCTTTAGAAACCCTTTTATTGTCAAATAAGCTAGTCTTTCCTTTATCCCCAGTCTTTGTATATATATTCATAAAAATTCCTCCCGAAATAAATATTCTTTATTATATATATACTCAATTTCTAAATAATCAAACTGTGAACTTCTTCGTTAATAAACATAAATTAACTTATTTCTTTGAAGGTCTTGGTCCATAATATTGGTAATAATCTACTCTTATTCTACCATTATATAATTTTCTTCTTCTGCTAGCTTTTTTACCATATAGTTTTTCAAATTCAGTGTTAGATGTAAGTATATAGATAGACCAAGTATCTAGTTTATTAAATTTTTTCCCCATTTCTCTATATAATTTTTCTACTTCTTTTTTCTCTCCTATTCTTTCTCCATAAGGTGGATTTGATATTATAACTCCGTATTCTTCTTTTATATTTAAATCTAATACATCCTTAGTGTTAAATTCTATACAATCATCTACCCCTATTTCAAAAGCATTTTCTTTAGCAATTTCTATTGCATTTTCATCTATATCCGTTGCTACTATATTTAATTCTCTATCTTGCAATATTGCTTTTCTTGCAGAGATACGTTCTTCTTTCCAATACTCTTCTTTAACTCTAGGCCAATTTTCAGAAGCGAAGTTTCTCTGAATTCCTGGTGCAATATTTTTTCCTATCATAGCAGCTTCTATAGGGATTGTTCCTGAACCACAAAATGGATCTATAAGAATTCTTTCATGATTCCAAAAACTTAATTGTACCAATGCCGCTGCTAAAGTTTCTTTAATAGGTGCTTCTACACTATCTAATCTATATCCTCTTTTATGTAATCCTTCTCCACTAGTATCTATAGTTAATGTAGCAATATCCTTCAATATAGATACTTGAATTGTAAATTTAGCACCTGTTTCTTTAAACCAATCTACATTATATTTTGTCCTAAGCTTTTCAACTACTGCTTTTTTAACAATAGCTTGACAATCTGGTACACTCATAAGCTTAGAATCTACAGCTTTACCTACAACTGTAAATTCTCCATCTTCTGTTATCCAATCCTCCCATGGAAGATCTTTTGTTTTTTCAAAAAGTTCCTCAAATGTAGTAGCCTTAAATTCACCCATCTTTAAAAGTACTCTATCAGCAGTTCTTAGCCATATATTTAATTTTGGAATAGCTTTTTCATCAGCTTTAAAATTTACTTTTCCATTTTCTACTTTTATATCTTCATATCCTAATTTTAAAACTTCTCTTTTCACTACAGATTCTAAACCAAAAGTAGAGGTAGCTATTAATTCTATCTGCCCCATTTTATCTCTCCTTTAATCATAAACTATTTTATATTATACTCTAATTTTAAAATAATTACTTAAAAATACTTATTTTATGTGTATTTTTTTCATGAGGTGGGTATATATTTAAACAAGCAAGTAAAAGATTTTTATAAGGGTATTAATAAATTCAAGGAGGATAATAAATATGAAAACTATAGGAACAATGTTGCAAAGTGGAGATTGGAAAGGTGAAAAACATGTACCTGTTATACATGTACCTGAAAAAGTTAAAAAAGGTGAGGCTTTTGAAGTAAAAGTACTTATTGGAGAGGAAATTCCACATCCAAATACTTTAGAACATCATATTTCATGGATTAGAGTATATTTCCATCCAGAAGGAGCTAAATTCCCTATTGAAATAGGAAGTTCTGAATTTTCAGCTCATGGTGAAGGTGAAGTATTTAATGAACCTTATTTAACATTAAAAGTTAAGGTTGATAAACCTGGAACTATTCACGCTGTAAGTTACTGTAATATTCATGGACTTTGGGAAAATAGTGAAGAACTTAATGTAGAGGGCTAATTAGTCCTCTCTTATTTTTTCTTTTTTGTCCTTGACAAATATATGTGCTTTGTAATAACATATATTTTAACTATATATTAAAACAATGAGAGATTTAGTAACCCTTTATGGTTAAAGGACAGAGAATAGACTATAGCTGAGAGGTCTATAACCTATAAATAAGGTGAAATACAATCTGGAGTTTCAATGGGAAACCATTGCGTTTATCATACGATAAAATGATTTAAGGCTATATGCAAATTAAGGTGGTACCACGGGTATTTCTCGTCCTTTTATGAGAAAATACCCTTTTTTTATACAAAAAATTATTAGTTATTAATATAAATTTCAAGGAGGTTAGAATTATGGCAAATGTATTTGATATCCTTCAAGAAAGAGGATATATTGATCAAGCCACATATGAAGATGAACTTAGAGAATTATTAGATAAGGAACCTATAACATTTTATATTGGTTTTGATGCTACAGCCGACAGTTTAACTCTTGGACATTTTGTTCAAATAATGGTAATGAAACATATGCAAAATGCTGGTCATAAGCCTATAGCTCTATTAGGCGGGGGTACTACTATGGTTGGAGACCCTAGTGGAAAATCTGATATGAGAAAGATGATGACTAAAGAACAAATTGATTATAATGCAAATAAGTTTAAAGAACAACTTTCAAGATTTATTGATTTTGATGATAATAAAGCAATGGTAGTAAATAATGCGGATTGGTTATTAGATTTAAACTTCTTAAATTTCATGAGAGAAACTGGAGTACATTTCTCTGTAAATAGAATGCTTTCTTTTGACTGCTATAAAAATAGATTAGATAAAGGATTAACTTTCTTTGAATTTAGCTATATGTTAATGCAGTCTTATGACTATTTAAAACTATATAGAGAACATAATTGTCGCCTTCAAGTAGGTGGAAGTGACCAATGGTCTAATATATTAAGTGGATATGAGTTAGTTAGAAAATTAGAAAATGCTAAAGTATATGCTATGACCTTTAAACTTCTAACTACTGCTGCTGGAACTAAAATGGGGAAAACAGAAGCTGGCACTATATGGCTAGACTCTGAAAAAACTCCACCTTATGAATTATACCAATATCTAAGAAATGTAGATGACAGAGATGTAGAAAATTTCTTATCTGTTTTAACTTTCTTACCTATGGAGGAAGTAAAAAGACTAGGTTCTTTAGAAGGGGCAGAAATCAATAAAGGAAAAGAAGCTCTAGCTTTTGAAGTAACTAAAATGGTACATGGAGAAGATGAAGCAATAAAAGCTCAAAAAGCTGCTAAATCACTATTTGAAGGTGGAATAAAATCTGACTCTATACCTAATACAGAAATATCTAAAGCTAAAATAAAAGAAGGTATAGGAATACTAAATTTATTAACAGAAATAGGCCTTACTAAATCTAATGGTGAAGCAAGACGTTTAATAAAACAAGGTGGATTATATATGGAAGATAAAAGAATTAGTGATCCAAATAAAATAATAAATGTTGAAGACTTTATTGACAATAAATTGTTATTAAGGAAAGGAAAGAAAGTTTATCATCTAATAAAACTAGTCTAAACTATATAATTTATCACCAATTTTAAGGTTCTGCATAATTTTGCAGAACTTTTTATTTTATTCCCTCACTGCCTTCTTATGGTCCACTCCCCATATTTTAAGGGTTTATATTGAAAAATCTTAATGTTATACTTTTAAAAAATGATTCTTAGGAAGGAGGGCTGGAAAAAAGTTTTCTAAAAATAAAAGGAGGCAATATAAAATGAAAAATAATATAAAAAAATGTCTATTATCATTAACTGTTGCTGCATTTCTTATTTCACCAATAAGCTTAGCCCATGCGGCAAACTCAACAACTGGAAAATCCTGTCCTACAACTAGGTGTAACTATAAAACAAATATTAACTTGAAAAACTGCTTGACAAAATATACATGTGGCGATAACTATACACAAAAATTAGACCAATGTAAAAATTCTAAGGAAGATAAAGTTTCCACTGAAGAAAATAATACTACTAAACCTGTAGAAAAAGAAACAAATGAAAATATACAAACTAGTGCAAATGCCGAAGAATTAGAAGTTGTTAAACTAGTAAATATAGAGAGAAAGAAAGCAGGTTTGTCCCCACTTACTCATAGTGATGAACTTTCAAAGGTAGCTCGTGTAAAATCCCAGGATATGGCGGACAAAAACTACTTTGATCATAACTCTCCCACTTATAAAGATCCTTTTACAATGATGAAAAATTTTGGAATAAAATATAGACAAGCTGGAGAAAATATTGCTAAAGGATATTCTAGTGCAGATTCTGTAGTAAAGGGTTGGATGAATTCACCAGGTCATCGTGCAAATATTTTAAATCCAAATTTCAATAAAATTGGTGTAGGATATGTGAATAAAGGTGGAACTACTTATTGGACACAAATGTTTACAGATTAGTTCTTGACTTTTAATAGATAGCTGTTATAATGGATAGTTAGAATTCTTACTATAAGAATTCTAACTATCCATTTTTTATTTGGAGTGATATTATGAATAATGATCTTGTATATGAAAATATAAGACATGATTTAATTGAATTTATGTCTCTATTTCATAAACTATTTAGACCTACTTTTAAGAAAGAAACTGATGACAAATATAAATGCAATAAAAATCAAATAAGAGCAATAATGATTATTGGAAAATACGGAAAAATTTCCCCTAGTGTTTTATGTAAATATATGGACATGGAAAAAGGCAGTATTACAACTTTAATTGATTCTATAGAAAATATGGGCTTAGTAATAAGAAAAAATGATCCAAATGATAAAAGAAAGATATGGATACAATTGACTAAAGAAGGAGAGAAAAGTTTTGTAGAACATGAGAAAAAATTCATCTCTCAAATAGAAGAACTTTTTAGTACATTACCAAAAGATGAAGTATATAAATTTAGCCATAATCTAAATACTATAGTAAAAATATTAAATAAAGTAAAGGAGGCGTAATATGAATCGTTCTAAACAACTTGGTGAAGGAAATATAAAAGAACTACTTGTTGAATTTTCTATTCCTGCCATTGTGGGTATGCTTGTAAATGCACTATACAATATTGTAGACAGAATATTTATAGGTAAAGGTGTGGGTAGCATAGGAATTGCAGGTATATTTGTAGGTTATCCCATTTCACTAATACTTATGGCATTCGCAATGCTTATCGGACTTGGTGGAAACGCATTAGTTTCTATAAAACTAGGACAGAAAAAAGAAGAGGAAGCAGAGAAAATATTAGGAAATTCATTTACTTTACTTCTTTTAATTTCTATAATTGTTGGAGTTATAGGACTTTTAACTTTAGAACCTCTTTTAAAAGTTTTTGGTGCTAGTAAAACTATTCTACCTTATTCTGTAGATTATATGAGAATAATTTTATTTGGGGCGCCATTACAAGCCGTAGGATTTGGGTTAAATAACTTTATTAGAGGAGAAGGAAATCCTAAAATGGCTATGGGCACTATGCTTATAGGTGCAATACTTAATACAATTTTAGATCCTATATTTATATTTGTATTTAATATGGGAATTAAAGGTGCTGCTATTGCAACTATTATATCTCAAGGTGCTTCTAGTATATGGGTTTTAAGTTATTTCTTTAAAAAGAAAGGTCTTCTAAAACTAAAGAGGGAAAATTTGAAATTAAAGAAGTATATAGTTAAAGAGATTATATCTATTGGATTAGCTCCATTTAGTATGCAGATTGCAGCAAGTATGGTAACAGTTCTTTTAAATAATAATCTTCAGCGCTACGGTGGAGATATAGCTACATCCAGTATGGCAGTCATAAACAGCATTACTATGTTAATACTTATGCCTATATTTGGAATCAATCAAGGAGCACAACCAATAATAGGATATAATTATGGTGCCGAAAAATATGATAGAGTGAAGGAAACTTTAAAATGGGCAATATTATTTGCAACTATTATAGTTACAATAGGATTTGTGTTTACTCAAGCAATCCCAGGAAAATTAGTTAGTTTATTTGGCAAAAATGAAAAAGAATTAATAAAAGTTGCATCTAGAGCTATGAGAATTAACTTATCTATGTTACCTATAATAGGGTTTCAGGTCATAAGTGCTAACTATTTTCAAGCTACTGGCAAGCCAAAGCAAGCTATGTTTCTAAGTCTTTCAAGACAAGTTTTAGTTCTTATACCAGCCTTAATAATACTTCCAAAGATTTTTCAATTGACTGGAGTATGGCTATCCGGCCCTGTGTCAGATATAATTGCATCAATAATTACGGCACAATTCCTTTTTAAAGACTTAAAACACCTAGGAGAAGAATCTACTAACCCGAATCCAAGAATAAATGAAAGTTAAAAGCTAATATAAGTTTTTCACTTATATTAGCTTTTTATTATATCTATAAAATTTTTAGTTATCTTGGCAGTCATTCCCCAAATAATATAATTATTGTACTCATAAAAATAAACTGGATATTTACCTTTATCCCAGTTGTACTCTCTTCCATTTGGAATTTTATCATAAGGAAAATTTTCTTCTATAATAGTTTCTAAATCTATATAATAAACCTTAGGTTCTCTTTTTATAAAAAAATTTAAGGGCACAGTAAAAATATGATCTACTTCATCTCTACTATAGTAAATATCTTCATATTTTATATTTTCTAAAACCCCTAAAAAGGGATGAATAGATATATTGGCATGGGAAATTAAATAATCTAATTTACCAATAACTTTTATATTTTTCTCTTTTAAATTAAGCTCTTCACAAGTCTCCCTTATGGCTGCTTCTTCAAAGGACTCACCAAATTCTAATTCCCCTCCAGGAAAAGATATTTCTCCTGGCTGTCTTTTTAAATCTTTAGCCCTAACTTCATAAACTAATTCAAGATTTTTATCTCTCTCTATAATAGGGACTAGTACTCCATAATTATACATTATATCTAGTGGCTTAGGATTTCTATCTTTTATTTTTTGCTGAATCTTATCTATTTCCATTCTCCAATACACCTCTAAATACTTTTTATTTTTTATAATACATTCTCAACTTTAAGTATATATGAATTTTTCATATATCTCAATATAATACTTATAAACTACTATAACAAAATTAAGCGATCATATATGATCGCTTAATTTAAAATTTATTGCTACTTAAGTTTATCCTTCTAATAAGTCTTCTCCTTCTTCCCAACCTATTGGGCAAAGTCCACCTGTTTGCAATGCCTTCAATACTCTTAATGTTTCATCTACACTTCTACCTACATTAAGATCATGTACTACAGAGTAACGAACTACTCCTTCAGGATCTATAATAAATAAACCTCTTAGTGCTACTCCATCCTCTTCAATTAAAATTCCAAAATCATTAGCTACTTTTTTAGTCATATCTGCAGCTATTGGAAACTTAATTTTTCCTAAATCTCCTTTTATCCAAGCTTTATGTGAGTGTTCACTGTCAACACTTACTGCAAGAACTTCTGCTCCTGCTTTTTTGAAATCTTCATATCTATCACTATATCCTGTAATTTCAGTTGGGCAAACAAATGTAAAATCTGCTGGATAGAAAAACATTACAAGCCATTTACCTTTATAATCATCTAAACTTACAGTTTTAAATTCTTCACCATCACCTGTAACTGCATTCATTTTAAAATTTGGTGATTCCATTCCCACTAATCTTTCCATTGTATATATTACCTCCTAATTTTCTATATTATCATCTCATTATTATATATTCCCAAAAAGGTATACTTTAAACATACCTTTATATAAAAATTTTATATTATTCTAACTTAGTCCTACTAAAGTACCGGCAATAACAAATATAGAAGCTAATATAAATAGAAATAACTGAAACTTAATTTGGAATTTAGCCCATTTATTCCAATCAAGTCTTGCAACCCCTAATACACCCATTAAGCAACCAGAAGTTGGTACAATCAAATTAGTCAACCCATCTCCTAATTGAAAAGCTAATACAGCTATTTGTTTATTTAAACCTACAATATCTGAAATAGGAGCCATAAGAGGCATAGTTATAGCTGCTTGTCCTGAACCAGATACTACAAAGAAATTGAATACAGATTGAAATACAAACATAAGCCATCCAGTTAAAGCAGTTGGCAATCCTATGAGAACTCTGCTCATTCCATATAATATAGTATTTAAAACTGAGTCTACAAAAGGTGAAGAATCTCCTAAAATCAATACAATTCCTTGAGCCATTCCAACTACTAAAGCAGCTCCCACTAAATCACTTGCTCCTTTTCTAAAAGAGTCTGCAATATCATTTATAGTCATATTATTTAAATTAAATATTGTCCCTATAATTCCTGATATTAAGCCTATTGTAAAAAATATTGTAGCTATTTCAGGTATATAATATCCATGTTTAGTTACTCCCCATATAATCCATATAATCCCTATAAAAATTGTTAAAATTACTAATCTATCTCCAAACTTAAACTCTACTTTTCTTATTTCTTCAGGATTGAAATTTTCTCTATAATATCTATCAGATTTATAGGACACAGATAATTTTGGATCTTTCTTTATCTTCTTAGCATATATAGTTAAAAATACAATTCCCAATATATTAAATATAATATACATAAAAATTCTAAATCCTGCTCCAGACATAATAGGAATACCAGCAATACCTTGAGCTATAGCAATACTAAAAGGATTCATCCATGAAGTAGCAAAGCCAATTTGAGTTGCACCATATGTTATCATTATACCTACAATAGCATCATATCCCATAGCTATAACCAATGGAACTATTATCATAGAAAAAGGTATAGCTTCCTCACCCATTCCAAATATTGCTCCACCTAAGGAAAAAAGCAAGAATAATATTGGAACTATAGCTATTTCCTTTCCTTGAGTTTTAGAAATTACATTCCCTATAGCTGCTTCTACAGCTCCAGTTTTTAAAATTATACCAAAGGCCCCTCCAACTACTAATATAAATGCAACTATACCGACAGCGGAACCCCATTTATCACCCTTTACTAATCCTTCAAACATATAATTTAAAAATCCTATATCTCCTCCACTTTTAAATAGCTTTATTCCATTCCTTTTTCCACTATTTAAAAACTTCCCATACTCTTGAACTATTCTAAATTTATTAAATTCTAATGCTTTCGCTTTAGTCTTTTCTATACTACCAATAGATTTTTCCTGACCTTTCTGAATTAAAATAGCTTCCTCTTCTCCTGTAGAATCGAATACAAATTCTTTTCCATCTACTATAAAGCTATCACTTTCCCCATCTTTAATCTCTGTTAAAATATTGTTGCTTGAATCATACACTTTATATATTACTTCAAATCTTCCCACAGGAATTACATGGGTTAAAATTGTAGCTAATAATATTATAAAGAATATTATTACATAAGTATCTGGAACTTTAATAGACTTCTTTTCCTTCTTTTCCTTTATTTCCTTGTTCATTTATAATTCCTCACTTTCTTATAAATATATGTTATAAAAAAACTTTAACTATTTTTATTCAAAAGTACCTTTAATTATTGGCTTACCTTCAGAAATCATTATTTTACCTTTAGCAATGACACTTTCAATCTTTAAATTTTCCTTATTTAATAATACTATATCTGCATCTCTTCCCTTTTGAATATATCCCTTCATAGGTAATTTTAATATATCAGCTGGATTTGCAGTAATTACACTCAAAGCCTTATCTATTGGAACATTTTCATTTATTATAGCATCTCTTACTTCACTATATAGTGAAGTAACTTTTCCTATGCCTATTCCTATAAATCTACCATGTTCATCAAAATCTGGTAGACTTCCTTGTCCATCTGATGAAAATGTAATATTATTAGACTTAACCCCATGTTCCAATAAAATTCTTAAAGCATTACTGCATTTTACTTCTCCCTCTTCTAGAAATTTTTTATTAGTACTTGTAGTGAAATCAACTATTCCACCTTTTTTAGCATATGAAATAGATCTTTGAAACAAACTTTGATTCCTATTCATATGTGTTGGTAAAAATTGTGTTATAGGTATTTCTGTGTTTTCTACAATATTTTCAATAAAATCAATTTTTCTTTCTCCATCTCCTACATGAATATTTACTACTCCTGCTTTACCTGATAGTATCCCTCCCACCCTCGCTTCTGATGCTAACTTAGCAAAATCTTCTACAGTAGGTTGACTTGAACGATGGTCTGACATGGCTACTTCTCCAACACCTATTATTTTGTCAATTAATATAATATCATCTTGTATACTTCCAGTTAAAGTTCTAACAGGAACTTGGTAAGAGCCAGTATATACATATGTTGTAATTCCCTCTTCTTCAAGCCCCCTTGCTTTAGCTATTAAATTCTCCATACTTCTAGTAGTTCCATCAGTACCTAATACTCCTATTACAGTTGTTACTCCACCTTTAGTAATATCTGTAAGTTGTATTTCAGGAGTTCTAGTCCTAAAACTTCCCTCACCTCCACCTCCTGTTATATGAACATGGGAATCTATAAAACCTGGAACTATATAATTCCCACTAGCATCTATTATATCTATATCCACAAATTTTCTTGGTACTGTTATATTTTCCTTGATAAATCCTATCTTGTCTCCAGCTATTAATATATCTTTCTTTCCTAAATAATTTGGAGCATAAACCTCTCCATTTTTTATTATTTTTATCATATTTGCACCTCCAGATTATAATTATACAACAAATTTATTGTAAAATATAAAATATCCTAGAGAATTCTCTAGGATATTTTATATTATTTATTTTTCTTCTTGAATAAGTTTTTAATCCAGTTAATAAATCCACCTTTTTCTTTCTGTCCTTCTTGCTTTTTAGTTTCAATATCTGATTCTTCATCATTATCTTTAGCTTTTATTTCTTCAGTTCTCATAACAAATTTAACACTGCCATCCATTTCTTCGTTTAAACCTGTAAAGCTTTTATATTCTTTAGATAGATTTATTAGCTCATCTTTAGTTTCCATTATAGTATCTATATCAAGATCACTTTCATCTATTCTCTTACTTATTTCAGATATTCCTTCCTTATGGAATTTTGTCATGCCTTCATCTAATTGTTTTGCTCCATCTTTTAATTGATTAGAACCATCTTGCAATTTATTGCCATTTTGTGAAAGTTCACCTGTTCCTTTAGAAAGAGCATCTGCCCCATTATAAATTTGTCCTACTCCATTATTTAGTTGACCTAGACCATTAGTTAATTGACCTGCTCCATTGGATAATTCTTTTGAACCATTGGAAAGTTGTTTTGTACCATTATTTGCTTGACTGGCACCTGTATTTAAATCATTTGCACCTTTAGCTAATTGTTTTCCACCTTCATTAAGTTGGCTAGTAGCCTCCTTTAAAACCTTTGAACCTTTCCTAAGTTCACCTGTTCCAGCAGATATATCTTTTTGTCCATTGTTTACTTTTCCTAATCCTTCACTTAATTGTCCTGATGCATCTTGAGCTTCTTTAATTCCTTTTTCTACTTCGTTTATACCTTCTATAAGTTCATTGCCAGATCCTTGCAAACCTTCTAATGCCATCCTTTGTTTTTGTAATCCCCCACTAAGCTTTTCTGCAATACCTGCAGCTCCTGGTACTTTTCCAAGTCCTGCTACTCCTGCATCTAAACCATCCATTCCTTTTAACAAC
Organism: Anaerosalibacter massiliensis; assembly: GCF_024623155.1. Taxonomy (NCBI): domain Bacteria; kingdom Bacillati; phylum Bacillota; class Tissierellia; order Tissierellales; family Sporanaerobacteraceae; genus Anaerosalibacter; species Anaerosalibacter massiliensis. The sequence continues at coordinate 335,269 of NZ_JANJZL010000003.1, read as the reverse complement.
ATTCCTATTATTTCTAATTCTTTTTGTTTTCCTGCTTTAATTTTTTCTAACCCTTCTACACTTTTGCCTAACCCTTCTGTTAGTTGTTTTTGACCTTTACTTATTTCTTCTGTTTTTTCTACTATTGCTTTCATGCCATTATCTAAGTCTTCTGCTTGTTTTGGCATATATTTTACTTTATTATCAAGTTGAGAAAGACCATTTGATAGGTCATTTGCACCCTTACGATTTAGTTCTGTACCATTTTGTAATTGTTGAGTTCCCTTTCCTAACTGACTAGCACCTTTGGATAATGCTCCTACTCCTTTGCTTATTTCTTGACTTCCTTTATATGAAGCATCTACACCATCTTTTAGTTGTTTAGTTCCATCTCTTAAAGTATTAGCTCCTGTATTTACTTTGCCTACTCCATTTATAAATTCACCTATACCACTATTCAAATCTACTTGACCTGTATAAAGCTTTCCTGTAGCTTCACTTAACTTTTCACTAGCATCTTTTATCTTTTCTATTCCATCAATTAATTTATCTATATCATCTGCACCCTTTAAATCATCTATTTCTGGAACCTCACTAGTAGTTGTAACAACTATTGGACTCATTTCAAAATCCTTAACATCAGCTTTAACTTCTAAATAATCTTCTCTATTTATTACGTTATTACTTATACCTAAACTTTCTTCAAGTCCTGGCAATGATACATAAGTTAAAACTTGGTTATTTCCATCAGAAACTATTTTTCCATTATTAGTATTTATATTTTCAAATTTATCTAAAGGCATATTCATAACTACTACTGTAGCAAATGGTGTATATAATGTTTTTTTATTTCCATTTTTAAGGCTTATAACATGACTATCTTTATTTTTAACTTCTAAATTAATTTTAACTCTTCCTGATTTACCTGCCATATCTTTAGGGTTCATTTCTTTTCCATTTAAGTAATATTTTACGTTTAAATCTATGGGTAAGTCCTTGTTAGACTTTCCTTGATAAAATATATCTTTTTCATCGGTATTCCATATTATTCTATCCCCATTTATATTTGGTTCTTCTTCACCTTTTACATTTTTTATATCTTTTAAAGTACTTTTATCTTCCACTTTCCCCAAAGATGTATCTGAATGTAACCATATACTAGAAGTTTTTTCTATAGGTTTTCCTTTCTCATTTAAATTTATATATACAGTTTCCTCTTTTGATACTTTCCCTTCAGCAAAGGAAAAACTAGGTATTATCATAGCAACAATCATTACTATACTTAATATTTTTATAATTTTATTATTTATTTTCATATATAAACCTTCCTTTCTCAACAGTATCTTTAGAACTTTTGCTCCAATTTTTAGATGTAACTCTTATAAATGATTCGCTAGCTAATAATATTCCTGGCAAAATAAATAGTATAACACCTGTACTTATTAATGCTCCTCTAGCTATCATAGCACTTAAACTCTTAACTATCTCCATATCTGATATAATTGCTACTCCAACTGTAGAACCAAAAAATGTTAGACCACTAGTAACAATAGATTTGGCAGATTCTCTTACTGAAATCTCCATTGCTTCAAATTTATCATGTCCATTATTTATTTCTTCTCTAAACCTAGTTGTCAAAAGTATAGCATAATCAACTGTAGCTCCTAATTGTATTGATCCAATAACTATAGATGAAATAAATGGTATTGAGTGATTAAGATAGAATGGTACAGCCATGTTTATAAATATAGCCAATTCTATTATCAATACTAGAAATATTGGAATTGATATAGATGTAAATACTAAAAGTATAATGAAAAATACTGCAATTATAGATGTAATATTTACACGTTTAAAATCTTCATCTGCAATACTAACCAAATCTTTTGTTAATACTCCTTCACCTGTGATTATAGTCCTTCTATCATATTTCTTAGTTATCTCATTAATAGCTTCTACCTGTTTATTCTCCTCATCTGTTGCAGCTTTAAAACTGGAATTGACAAGTACTAATTTATAGCCACCTTGTTCAAATTTATCTTTTACCTCTTGCGGAATAAAACTCTCTGGAATACCAGGTCCTACAAATTTATCATATCCTATAACTTTCTCTATACCATCTAATTTTTCAATATCATCTAACATATTTTTTACCTTATGACTTGGCACATCACTAGGTACTAAAATCATATGAGTAGTCATCATATTGTACTCATTTTTTAATTTAGAAAATCCTACTATAGAATCCATATCTCTTGGCAATGATTCATCTAAATTGTAGTAAACTTCATTATTTCTCTCACCATAAAAAGCTGGCAAGAATATTAATATAGCTATTATAATAAATAATTTATAATGTTTAGTTACTAATTTAGATAATCCATTAAATTCTGGAAGTACAGTTCCGTGACTAAATCTATGAATTAATTTATCAAAGAACAATATCAATGCTGGCAATACTGTTATAACTGATATAACTCCTAGAAAAACTCCCTTAGCCATTACAAAACCTATGTCTTTTCCAATAGTAAGCTCCATAAATGCTATAGCTAAAAATCCCGCTATAGTAGTTAATGAACTTCCCATAATGGATGAGGCAGTTTTTTCAACAGCATTTGCCATTGCTTGTTCTTTATCATCTACCTTTTTTCTTTCTTCTTCAAATCTGTGAAGTAAGAAAATAGAATAGTCCATTGTAACTCCTAGTTGCAATACTGCCGCTAAAGATTTAGTTATATAGGATATTTCTCCAAATATAATATTTGTTCCAAAATTATACATTATAGCATATCCAATACTTATAAGTATTACAAAGGGTATTATAGTTGACTCTAATGTTAGTAATAATACTACTACAGCTAATGCAACAGCCAATCCTACATATATTGGTGTTTGTTTATCCGCTAATTCTACAGTATCTTTAAGTACTGCAGCCATTCCGCTTAAGAAACATTGCTTATTTAATACTCCCCTAATTTCAGATATAGCATCTTGTGTAACATCTGAAGAAGATTCTTCACTAAATTGAATCATCAATAGGGTGGAATTTTCTCTGTAGAATGTATTTTTCAATTCTTCTGGCAATATTTCTTTAGGTATAGCAGTATCTACAAAATCATCAATCCATATAACTTTTTCTACACCTTTTACATCTGAAATTTTATTTTTTATCTTTGATACATCTTTTGAATCCATGTTTTCTATAACCAGAAAAGATGTCCCCGAGTTTTCAAATACATTATTTAATATATCTTGCCCTTTAACGGATTCTAACTTTTTTGGTAAATAGGTTAAAATATCATAGTTTATCTTTGTCTTAGCCATTCCATATAAGGATGGTAACAATAAAAATGTTGCAAACACAAGCACTAATTTCCTATGCTTTGCTATAAAAAGTCCAAATTTATTCACAGAATCATCTCCCATATCTTTTATATTATTTTCTTTATCGTATTAAACAGTATAGGCTTCATCTTGTCTATATCTGCTGGTTCATTAAGGACAATACAGTTATAGCAAACTGAACCTGTAAGCTCTATAATCATGAAAAGTACTTTTTCAATATCCTCTTTATCCAAGTTTGAATCTTTAAACCCCTCTTCAAACATTCCAAATATTTCATTTATTTCCTTATAGTCTTTATAAGCTTTTTTTATAACCCCCCAGGAAAGATCTTTATAAATTAATTTTAATAACAATTTATTTTCTTTTAAGTATTCAATAATATAATCTATAAAATAAAGAAGTTTTCCCTCAAAATTTAAAAATTCCTCCGAATTAGTTTTTTTAATTGCAATACTTAATATTTCAGTACTTTTATTAAGAATAATTTTATCTAAAACATCGTATTTATCCTTAAAATAAAGATAAAAAGTTCCCTTGGCAACTCCTGCTTTTTTAACTATGTCACTTATTGCTGTATTATGAATGCCTTTTGTAGTAAATAAATCATAGGCTGCAGTATAAAGGGAATCTTCCTTCTCTTTTTTATTCTTTTGAACCTTTGACATTTAAATATATATCCACCTCCTCAAAAACAAATAATGACCATCGGTCAGTAGTTATTATTATAATACTATAATGACCAATGGTCAACTTTATTATTCATTTTTTTATTAATTTTTTTTTAATTATTTCTTGATTTCCTTGGGAAAAGGTTTTACTTTATCAATTTATATATTGATATTATTTATTTCACCTTGTTAGTCATTTAACACTCTTTTTCTAATTATATCCCCAATACCTTTGTTTTCCTTTTCTATATTCTCTATATAACTATGCACATCTCCATTAAAAGGTATATCTTTGTTAAAGATTATTAATTCTAATGCTCTTCTAGTCTTATTTACTACAAACCTTTCATCAGTTTCTATTCCATATTTTAAATAATCATCTATTATCAATATCAATGCTTCTATTACTTTATCTATATTAAAACTTTTATTTATAAATTTATTAAAATCTACATCTCCATCTAAATAATAGCACTCTTCTTTTTTAGCCTTTTCCAGTATTTCCTTTGTAAATCCTATTATACATTTTTCTCCCATACACATGCCACAAGTTTCTTCTCCTAAGCATATATCATCTACTGCTTTTTTAAGCTCTTTGGTTTGCGTATATAATGTAGCAGCTACTTCCCTCATAGCTGATTTTTGACCAGATTTCCTTAAATATATTAGCTTCTTTATAGATATAAATATTATAGCTGATAGTATAACAAAATAAGTTATTATATTTAAGTCTGTTAAGTACTCCTTTGGTAACACCTGGAACAATTTTAAAGTACCAAATATTAAAAATACTGAAGATGATATTATTTTTATCAGTATATCTGGTATTTTTTCACCTATCCTACTGCCAACAAAAATTCCTAATCCACTAGTACCTAACATTCCTAATGTAGTTCCAAATAAAATAAATATAGGATAATTCCCTTCCGCAGCTAAAGTCATAGCTGTAAGTTGAGTCTTATCTCCTAATTCACCTATAAAAAATGCTAAAGCTACAGTTATTATAGGACTAAAGTTTCTCTTAGAATATCCACTTTCTTCTTCCTCTTCAACTCTTAATGCTAGAATACCAAATATAACAAATAATACTCCAGCCATAATTTGAACTAAATCTAATGGTACTACTTTTGAAAGATATTTCCCTAAGATAATGGCTATACCATGATTTAAAAACACTCCAATTAGTACTCCAAATAATACTTCTTTCACTTTGTATTGAGTGGCAAAAGTCATAGCTATAATTTGAGTTTTATCTCCCATTTCAGCAATAAATATTAGAAAAAATGCTCTTAACAATTCTTTTAACAAGTTTTTTCCTCCTTTGCTTTTCCATAAAAAAAGACTTTTAGTTTAATAAGTTTATTATTCCCTATTAAACTAAAAGTCTCGCTCCTCTTTTTTTATTAAGAGTAAATAGGACCAGGTATTTCTACCAGCATGTTGACCCTATTTGCAAAATATATGCAGCTACTCCCTTTTAGCAAATGCTATTTATTTCATATATTATACACTATATATTATTTATCTTCAACTATCTTAGCCATTCTCTTTCTGTTTACTTCCATTATTTTATTATTTATATAATCATAGCCTTTTGGCGAATGAGGTATAAGACAGTTTGTACAGTCTTTAATTCCTTTATGATCTTGATAATTTCCTCCACATTCTTCTAAAAAATAAAGTGGACAATAACAAAATAAACAATTAAATTCTTCTTCATTTTTTACTTTATGACAAGGCAAATACTTACAAGCAGTATTTCTATAAAATTTATATGAATTTTCCAATTACTATTCTCCTTTCATATTATAATTTCTAATAAATCTTTCTATTTCCTCTAAACTTTCTATTCCTTCCTCTTCATACCTTCCTATAACTACTGGGGTTATGCCAAGCTCCTTGCAAGCTTCTATACGTTCCAATACTCCACCCTTTTTGCCACTATCTTTCATAACTACATAATCCGCAGTATATTCCCTAAACATGGCCTTATTAAATTCCTTGGAAAAAGGACCTAGAATAGCTACAATGTCTTTCATATGAATATTATATTTTTTACATTCTTCTATACTTTCTAAGGCTGGCAATATTCTATATACAAATCTGTTTTTTCCTCTTACTTTCTCAAAATCTCCTATATTTTTAGAACCTGTAGTAAAAAATACATTTCCAGAAATAGTTCTTAAATAAGATATACATTCACTATAATCTTTTAAATATACTGCCCAAGAAGGTATATTTGTCTTACATCTAATATATCTAATATATTTTATATTTTTAGTCTTAGAGGCTTCCTTTGCATTTTTACTTACCACTTTTGCATAAGGATGGGAAAGATCTATTATAAGATTTATATTTTTATCTTCTATAAATTGGAGCATTTTATCTAAAGCCATTCTTCCTACTACTAATTTAGATGAATTTATAAATTGTCTTTCACTCTCTGTTGCACTAGTTATAATAAAATCTTCTATATCTTCTATATTATCTATAAGTTCTCTAGCTTCACTAGTTCCCCCTATTATCCATATCAAAGATCATACCCCCTGGGCGTTATCATATGATCGTTTTCTATATAGGTCATACTATTTCCTATTATCAATACACAAAGCATGTCTATTTTTTTATAGTCTATATTACCTAAAGTTGTAATAATCTGTTCTTGTCCATCTCTTCCTGAATTTTTAACAATTCCTACAGGTGTAGAAGGTGATTTATATTTAAGCATTATTTCTACTGCTTTTTCAATATGTTTTTTTCTGCCTTTACTTCTAGGATTATATATAGTTATAACAAAATCTGCTGCAGCTGCATTTTCAATTCTCTTCTCTATTAAGCTCCAAGGGGTTAGAAGATCACTTAAGCTAATAGAGCAAAAGTCATGCATAATAGGAGAACCTAATTCACCTGCCGCAGAAAAAGCTGCTGTTACTCCTGGTACAATTTCTACCTCTATATCTTTTGCCAATTCTAAAATAGGGCCTGCCATTCCATAAAGGCCTGCATCACCTGTGCTTACAATAGAAGTATTTTTCCCTTCCCTTACGGATTCAATAGCTAGTTTACATCTTTCTATTTCTCCCTTCATTCCTGTAGATATTATTTCTTTTCCCTCTACAAGTTCTTCTAAGTATTCTATATAAGGGGTGTATCCTACTATTACTTCAGACTTTATTAAAGCGTTTATAGCTCTTAAAGTCATATTTTCTCTTCTCCCCGGACCTATTCCTATCACATATAATTTAGCCATGGTTCTCCTCCTTCGATATTGCTATTGTAATACCATTGCATCTAGTTTTTTCTACTATTATTTCTCCTCCTGAAAGATATGCACAGGGCTCACTTACAGAAAAAACACCTATGGTTTTTTTAACAAAATCACTTTTTCCAAATTTATCTTCCACTTTTTCTATCTCATCTATAGTAAAAATATTGAGAGGACAGTTAAAATATTTGCTAGTTTCTATAATTCCACTTTCATACTTTTTTATTTCTACTGTTCCAATAGATTTTATTGACCTTTCAGAAAGATTATTTTTATTTAAAATATTCAGTACAGATTCAACTATTCTACCTTCTTCAACACCTTTTCTACAGCCTATTCCTATATTTAAGTTTTTAGGTCTTAAAATAGTATGAGGAGTATCTAAATCTATACTTTTAACAGAAGTTATTAGTATAAAACCATCTACCTCATCTTTAACATCTTCTATATCTTCAAATTTATTTATAACTACTATATTGTCATACGAAATAATTTTTTCGTCTTCAGAATAAAAGCCAATTTTTTTCCCATTTACCATCATTGCTGTAATATCCTTTATAGACTCCATATCTTCCATGAAATAATCCATTTTCATGCTAAATGCATCTATAGCTTCTATTCCCCTATTGTCTGAAGCAGTTGTTATGACTGGCCTTGCTCCTAATATACTAGCTACCTGCTTACATAGGAAATTTCCTCTGCCTATATGCCCAGATAATAAACTTATAGAAAATCTTCCTAAATCATCAACTACTATTATTGCTGGATCTACAGTCTTATCTATTATATATGGGCTTATCATTCTAACTGCTATTCCTGTAGCAGAAATAAAAATTATACCATCATAATTTTCTACGATATCTTTAATAATACTCTTAATACCACCTTCAATATTAGAATTTACATAATGGACAATTTGAATATCTTTGCCTTTATAATTATATAATCGTTCACCTATTTCTCTGCCACTGTCTGTAAATGATAAACAGGCTACTTTCATTTAGATGCTCTCCTATACTCATGGGTAAATTCTGGATTATAAAGCTTTGATCTTTCATAATCTCCTGATATAAAATCTCCTACAAGTATTTGAGCAGTTTTTTTAATTCCTTCCTCTTTAACTTTTTCACTAATATTCTCTAATGTACCTAAAACTATCTTTTCATCTTCCCAAGTAGCCTTATAAACTACCGCAATTGGCACATTTTCTCTCTTATATCCGTCTTTTAACTTTTCTACTACATTGTCTATCTGTTGTACTGAAAGAAATATAGCCATAGAAGCACCATAAGAAGCTAATTTTTCTAAATCTTCATTTTCTGGCACACTAGTCCTGCCTTCTATTCTAGTAAGAATAACTGTTTGACTTACTTCTGGAAGAGTAAACTCTTTTTTTATAGCTGAACAAGCCGCAGTAAAAGAGCTAACACCAGGAATTACCTCATAGGAAATTTTCTTCTCATCTAAAATATCCATTTGTTCTTTTATAGCACCGTATATAGTTGGATCTCCCGTATGGAGCCTTACTATATTCAAACCTTTATTTATTCCATCTTCCATTATATTTATTACTTCTTCTAAAGTCATAGATGCACTATTATAAAATTTGCATCCTTTTTTACAGAAACTCAAATGTTCTTTAGATACTAAACTTCCTGCATATATAACAATATCTGCTCTTTCCAGAAGTTTTCTTCCTTTAATAGTTATTAAATCAACATCTCCTGGTCCTGCCCCTACAAAACTAATCATTTTCCTTCCTCCTTCCAAGTATGAATGATATATAATCTTTATCTTCTAGTATTTCCTCTTTATTTTTCAATACCTTTTCTCCTTCAAGGCTACATCTTTTAATATAGGTATAAGAAAATCTATTTTTTTCAAGTAAATTTATAACATCTTCTTTATTTTTAGTAGTTTTTAAAATACATATAGAATCAGTTTCTGCTAATACATCCTCATCTACTATATCATCAACTAATAAAAATCTATCCCCTTTTACAGTAATAGGAATTTTTATTTTTGCAGCTCCTGCTAAAAAGGAAGTTATACCAGGAACTACTTCTACTTCTACTCCCAACTCTTCTATATTCTCCATCAAATATATAAAGGTACTATAAATCATAGGATCACCTATAGTTAAAAATACTCCTGATTTTCCATCTGAAATTTCTTTTTTGATTAACTCTGCCGCTTTTTTATAATCTTTTTTCTTAACTTTTCCCATAGGAAAATCTATTAAGACTATTTTCTTCTCTTCAATAAAATCTTTAGCTGTATCTAATGCCATGTTTTTTCCATTATTATTAGGAGCAAATATTACATCTGCATTTTCCATAGCCTTTACTGCTTTCAATGTTAAATATTCCTTATCTCCTGGACCTGTCCCTACTCCAAATAATTTTTTCACCTTTTCACACCCTTTACTAAAAATATTGGATTATTCCCTTTTATAAGACCTATTTTATTTGTTTGAGCTGATTGAATAAGCTTTGTTTCAATATTCCTATAGTTATATTTCTCCAATAGCTCTATAAACTCATTTAAATTTTTTAATGTAATAAAATTGGCACAAACTACACCTTCACTTTCTAGATTTTCTTCTAAATATTCAAATATATAACTTAATCTACCACCACTTCCACCTATAAAACATTTGTTAAATTTTAAAGATGGTATACAATCTGGAGCCTGTCCCTCAACTATTTTTATATCTACATTAAACTTATTTTTATTCTTTTTAATTAGTTCTATTCCTTCTTTTTCCCTTTCCACCGCACAAACCTTTGCTCCTTGAAGGGCTCCCTCTATAGATATAGAACCAGTTCCTGCTCCTATATCTAAAAATACATCTCCCTCTTCTATAGAAAGAAAAGCTACAGCCAAAACTCTTATATCAAATTTAGTCATAGGAATATTTCCTCTTATAAATTCCTCATCTCTAATCCATCTCATTTTCTACCACCACCACTGCTAAAGAAGATATGTCTTCTATATCATCTCCTATATTAACTAAAACAATTTTTTCATCGCTATAGGATAAATTAAATCCTGCATATATCTTCCCTTTTAACCCTAATTTATGAAGAGACTTTGATATTTTTGATGGAGTATTATTTTTATCTGTAAGTATTATTGTAAGAGGGCTATTATTTACATTTTCCAACTTATTATACCTACCATGAAGAGACAAAAAACTCGCTCTATTCCAGCTTTTCTTTAGCCTTCCCATCATGTACTGAAAAGAAGATATTCCTGGAAGCACATTATCTATATTTACATCTTTCTTCTTTAAATATTCTAATATACCATAGAAACAAGGATCACCAGAAGCTAATATTAGTACATTTTCCTTTTCAGACAAAATATTTAATATTTCATTTACACTTTTTACTTTTATATAGTCCTTTCTTAAATCTTTAAGTGATTCAGAAACTCTTCCAAATGCTATTACAGATTCGGCATCTATTATAGCCTCTTTTACCTCTTCTGTAATAAGTTTTGGATTTCCTGGCCCTATGCCAGCTACTGTTATCAAATAAAAGCACCTCTTTCCATAGAATATATAATTACATCTACTGAATAATTTTCATCTTTTAAATACTTTTTAATTCTCTCTTCACATCCACTTTCCATATCATAGACTACTTCGCTATAACCTTCTTCTATGCAAATGTTTAGAGCTTCTTCAGCTGTTATTGCATTTTTTATTCTTTCAATAACTTTCATATCTGCCCCTCTTAAAGCTAAATAATATATGAAAGCCTCCATTCTTCCATCACAAACCTTGCTATGAGTATTAAATACTCCTATAGATAATTTAGCAAATTTACCTATATGTCCTATAAGAGTCATAGATTTAAAACCCTTGTTGTACATATAAAGAATGCTATCGCCTATATAATTAGAAATCTTTACTTTTCCACCTTTAAAATTAAGAGAATCTGCTATTTTTTCTCCATAATTTCCTGGTACTAAAATTATATTATCCTTTCCTTCTTTTTCCATTACTGCATCTGCCTCAAGATAGATAGTCTTTATAAGGGCATCTTCTGACATAGGATATACTATACCTTTTGTACCTATAATAGAAATACCGCCTTCTACTCCTATATTTTTGTTGTAAGTTTTTTTAGCAATTTTTTTTCCCATGGGAGCATATATTATTACATCATAACCAGAATCTGAGACAGTTCTAATCTCTTTTTCTATCATTTTTCTAGGTATTGGATTTATAGCTGCTGATCCTATTTCGCCAAATAGTCCTTTTCTTTTTATTCTGCCTATCCCTTCTCCTCCATCTATGAAAACTTTCCCATCTTTTCTCTTTCTCACTTTAGCATATATATCCATTCCATCAGTTACATCTGGGTCATCTCCAGCATCTTTCACAATACAACAAGATGCCCATTCATTTTCTATTTGTGGGTTTTTTATTTCGAGCTTCAATTCTATTCCTGCAGGAGTACCTATTTCTACAAAAGATAATTCTTTTTCTTCAAGAAGAAAAGCTGCTCCTTTAGCTGCTCCAGCAGCACAACTTCCTGTAGTATAACCACATCTTAATTTTTTACCTTCTCTAATTACATACATTTCTCCATCATTCATCTTCCTACCACCATGTATAAAAGAGCGTTTACAATTGAAGCGGCTACATTGCTACCACCTTTTGTACCTACAGTAGATATAGATGGTATATTATACTTCCTTAACTCTTCCCTTGATTCCTTAGCCCCTACAAATCCTACTGGTACTCCTATTATAAACTTAGGACTAACCTTTCCTTCATCTACAAGTTCTAAAAGTCTAAAAAGTGCAGTAGGAGCATTTCCTATAGCAAACATGTCTATGCCTTCAGATACTGCTAAATCTATGGCACAAGCAGATCTTGTTGTTCTTAATTCTTTTGAAAGTTTTCTTGCTCTTTCATCATCTATAAAATACTTTAAATTGCAATTTGTTTTAGATAGTGCATTTTTATTTATTCCTGAATAAGCCATTTTAGTATCTGTATATATAATTCCTCCACCTTTAATTCCTTCTATAGCATTATTTAAAAAATCACCTTTAAACTCTACTATATTCTTATAATCAAAATCTCCAGTAGTATGAATCATTCTTTTAACAATAACCTTTTCTTCAAAAGAAAAATTAGTATCTTCCATTACTTCTTCTATAATATCCATACTTTTATTTTCTATATCCATAGGTTTTTTAATATACATTTATATACCTACCTTTCTCTACTGTTTTCCACCTTATCCATTAGCCAATTGAAAGATTCCATATTACCTAAAAAATTTATATGTGGGTATCCTCCTAATACATTTTTATATGTATGGCCACATCTCCAAGTTTTCTTGCTCATTGGCTTTGTAATATTATATATATCCTCATCATCTATATCTACAGTGGTTTTATGAAATTCATGACCAGTTAAAATATCTCCTTTTCTTCCTAGTACACAATCCTTCAAAAGTTCTACGTTTATATATCCAAATCTCTCAAGTTTATCTGTCATAGTACCATTACCTTTAAGTACATTGCACATTTTGCTACCCTCTATGTTTTCTAAGAGATATAAAAACCCACCAGATTCTCCATAAATATATCCATCCTTTTCTACAAAATCCCTTATAGATATTAGCATACTTTTATTTTTTGAAAGCTCATCTTTGAAAATTTCTGGATATCCTCCACCTATATATACTAAATCACAAATTGGCAATTTTTCATCTTCTAGTGGAGAAAAATATTCTACATTACAGGTTTTTTCTAAAAGTTTTAAATTCTCCATATAGTAGAAAGAAAAGGCTTTGTCATAAGCTATAGCTATTTTGATATTTCTTTTTTCAGGATAGATAAATCTAGGCGTTTTTACTTCTTTCATAAGTTTTATAATTTCCTCTATATCTATATTTTCCTCTATAATTGTAGAAGCTTTTTCTATAGTATGCTCAATATTTTCTAATTCTTCAGTTTGAATTAGTCCTAAATGTCTGCTTTCTATTTCTAAAGCCTTGTCTTCTTCTATAAAACCTAAGACCTTTATTCCTATATATTTCTCTATTTGACTTTTAAGTAGCATGTACATACTTTTGTTTACTTTATTTAGAATAACTCCTTTAATCTTAGAGCCTTCAAAATCTACCATACCCTTTATTTTGGGAATTGCAGAAAACATCTCTCCTTTAGGGGTATATACTAGTATAGAATTTATATCTAATTTGTTTGAAATTTGAAAAGATGAATTTTCAAAAGTATTGTATATTCCATCAAAGTATCCCATAGCTCCTTCTACTACTGCATACTCTCCTTCCCCCATTGCAATAGCTTTTTTTATTCCATCCACTCCCATAAGATGGATATCTAAATTTCCTGGTCTCTTGCCTGAAGCCTTTCCCAAAAATTTTGTATCTATATAATCTGGGCCTGTTTTATATCCACATATATTCATTCCTTTTTTTTTCAATGCTCTAATAATACCTAATGTTACTAAAGTTTTCCCACTGCCACTAGAAGGTGCTGTAACCATTATCATTTTCATACTATATCCTCTCCAGTTTTTTTAAAAGATTCAATAAGTCTTAGGTTTTTATCCCTATCCTTAATAGCTACTCGAATATGATTTTCACCTAAACCATCAAAACTAGAACATTTTCTTATAACTAATCCATCTTTAAGAAACTTATGAAATACAAATTCTTCATCCCATTTTAAAAGTTGTATAAGTATATAATTCGTGTGGGTAGTATATACTTTTATTCCATTTATTTTTGAAAGTTCATCTAATAGGAATTTTCTTTCTTGATTTATATAATCTTTGCTCTTAACTATATAATCTTTGGAACTAAATATATATCTTCCTGCACAATCAGCTAAAGCATTAACACTCCAAGGAAGTTCTATCTTTTTATATTCTTCTATCATATTATCTGGAATACAAGCATATCCCAATCTTATTCCTGGAAGAGCAAAGAACTTAGTTGCAGCCCTTATAATTCCCACCTTTTTAAACTTTTCATCTCTAAAAATCTCTATACTATCATAATCCTCTGGACAAAACTCAAAAAATGCTTCATCTAAAAGTAAAAAACCACCTTTATTTTCTACTATTTCATAAGTTTTAATTAGTTCTTCTTTTTTAATTCTAAGACCAGTAGGATTATTGGGATTTCCTAATATCAACAAGTCCCCTTTTTTCATATTTTCTTTTAGTTTTTTTAAATCTAAAGAAAAATCTTCTAAATAGTTTATCTTTAAGATTTCCTTTCCAAAAACCTTAGCCCTACTCTCATATTCTGAGAAAGAAGGAATGAATACAATTACCCTTTTAAATAAATGAATTATATTATTTATTATTTCAACAGCTCCATTGCCCACAACTACATTTTTCTCATTGCATTTTAAATATTTAGATATACTTTTCTTTAGATACCTATATTGGATATCTGGATAACTTGCAAGAGTATTGAAAGAATCCATAAGTAATTCATTTAATCCCTTAGGAGGACCTAATGGATTTATATTGCTACTAAAATCTATAAGTTCTCCTTGATAATAATCAGCATAGCTAATTAAATCTCCACCATGTTCCATTTTTTTCCTCCTCCTTAAATTAAATTAATAATTGTATATATGACTAATAAAAGTAACTCTCCTCTGTACATTATTTCAACAGTATTTTTTATATCTTCTTTTTCTATAACTTTATTTTCATCTCCAATAGTTGGCTTTTCTATTAATTTCCCAAAATAATAATTGCTTCCGCCAAGCTGTATATTCAAAAGTCCTGCTACAGCCCCTTCTGGATAAGCACTATTAGGACTTTTATGATTTTTTCTATCTCTTATCATTATCTTAAATCCATTCTTTACATCATATCTAAATATAGAAGAAATACACATTAATACTCCTGATAGTCTTGCTGGAATATAATTAAATAAATCATCTATTTTAGCTGGAAAATATCCTAAATCTATATATTTTTCATTAGTATATCCTAACATAGAGTCCATAGTGTTTATCATTTTATACATTAGTCCTCCTGGAGCTCCTAAAATAAATATATAGAATAATGGTGCAATAACTCCATCAGAAGTATTTTCCGCTACAGTTTCTATATCTGCTTTTATAATTTCCTCTTCACTTAAATTCTTAGTATCTCTTCCTACAATATAAGAAATCTTTTTTCTAGCATCTTCTATACCATTATTAAAAGCATTGTATACCTTCATAGCTTCTTTATGTAAGCACCTAGCTGCAATACATGTATATATTAGATAGATGTTTATAATATGGTATAAAACACTGTATTTTTTTATTCCTTTTAACAACATGAAAGGAATAAAAAAAGCTATAAATATATTAAACAAAGCTATTAAAAAACCGCCAATTTTAATTTCATTTTTACTTTTAAATACTTTTCTTATAGTTTTGTCTTCAAATGAAATTATATTTCCCATTAGCTTAACTGGATGGGGAAAACTATATGGGTCCCCTATTAAAAAATCTAAAACAACTGCTACTATAATATCTAACATTTATTTCACCTACATTTTGTTCATCAATGAATAAATATAATCTATATCCATATTCTCTCTTACTACTTTAGCTATTTTTTTTATTTCCTTTTCCATTTCCCTTATATCTTGTTTTCCATTGTTACATTCCTTTTCATATTCTAAGAGACTATCTTCATCTTCTAGTTCTAAATGTACATAAGGTATTGTTCCAACTACAGGAATATTTAACAGCTCTTCTATCATATCAATCCCTGGTTCTAAAAGAGATTTGTCACCTCTAAACTTGTTAATAACTAATCCTTTAACCCTCTTTCTCTCTTCTTCTTCTAATAACATTACTGTCCCATATAGAGAAGCAAAAACTCCACCTCTATCTATATCTGCTACTAATAACACTGGTGCATCTGCCATTTCAGCCATCCCCATATTTACAATATCATTTTCTTTCAAATTTATTTCTGCAGGACTTCCTGCACCCTCTATAACCACTATATCATGTCTATTTTCAGCTTCATCAAATGTTTCTTTAATCATAGGTTTTAAACCATTTTTAAATTTGAAATACTCTACAGCCTCCATATTCTTATATAGTTTTCCTTTTATAAATACTTGACTTTTTCTATCACTTGTAGGTTTTAAAAGAATAGGATTCATATTTGGATTTGGTTCCAGTTGAGAAGCAAATGCCTGTAGAACTTGAGCTGTACTTATTTCAAGTCCATCTGAAGTTTTATAAGACTTAGATGACATATTTTGAGCTTTAAAGGGAAATACATTATAGCCATCTTCCTTAAATACTCTACATAGAGCAGTACATAAAATGCTCTTCCCAGCTGAAGAAGTTGTACCTTGAACCATAATACTTGTCATATTTTCACCTCCAAAAAAGTACAAGAGAACTTCTCTCGAAGTTCTCTTGTTTTATAGAAAGTTCAATATTTCCCCAGTTTATGAACTAAGTAAACAAGCACTTTCTTTCCCTCCGAAAGAATGCTTTAAGCTCAGGCAGGTTTCCTGACTTACGGTTCAACCTCCTTCCTCCTTCCCAGCATAATAGCTAGTGGACTCTGAAATTTGTCACCGTTTACAGTAGCGGGGGCTGTAGCAGATTTTCACCACTTTCCCTTTTAACCACAAAGGCACCTTAGCTTTTATTTTAAATTATCCATTATATAATATCATTTTTTATATTTTTGTGTCAAATGGAAATATTATATCAGTTTAATATTCATAGATTCTTTGACATATCTAAACTCATGTTCACTTTCAGTTTTTAGCTTTAAAAGTATTAACTTCTTTTAATATTTTTCTTTTCTAACTCATATAATTAATATTTTATATTACTATTAATTAAAAACTATTTTTAAAACTCTAAAAAATTATATCTGCTATATTTTTTATTATATCTTCTTTATTAAATGGAGAAAGAAAGTCCACTTTATTAACTATTTTGTAGAGAAAGTTTTCTCCTTCCGTCTTTTCCCTAGTTTTGTGATTTTCTTTAACTATATTTAAAAGTTCATCATAATCATATACCTTAAATTTTTCTATATCATATAAAATAGCCATCTCCTCCAGAAATCTTATAACTATTTCCTGATAGCTATTTTCCTTTTCCATACCTAAAACATTACTTAACTTTGGAATTATAAATTCAAATAATGCTCTTCTATAAGGGATATCTTTAATTCCAAATATTTCTCCTATTCTTAAAACTTTTTCTTCTTCTGTATTTAAAAACATATCCAAAAAATAGTCTTCATCTTTTTCAGACTCAATATAATATTTATATCCCTTTAAACCTTTTAATGCTTTTAGTCCATCATAATAACCTAGTTTCAAATTTTTTCTGGCTACTTCAGTGTCAAAATCCAATGTTCTTCCTAAGTCTTCATTAGGAGATATATAAATTATATTTAAATCATTAATATCTATTTTCTTTAATCTTCCTGATCCATGAGTTCTTATAGCTATTAAATCTTTATAGCCTTTACTAGATAGAAGCTCTATAGGAAGATTATTATATATTGCTCCATCTATATATTTTTTTCCATCAATTTTCTCCTTTTTAAATACAGGTAAATATGCACTAGCAAGCAAGTACTCGACTAATTTTCCCTCTGGAATATCTTCAATATATAGTTCCAAAGGTTTTAAATCTGTAAGAGAAACTGTGACTATTCCAAAATCTTTACCTGAATTTCTAACTTTTTCTTCATCTATTAATTCAGTTAAGAGTCTTTTTAAAGGTGTTATGTCTATTCCTTTTTCGTCTATTACGCCTTTTATTTTTTCTCCTAAAATTTTAAAATCTTCTATATCTAATTTACCTTTTTTAAATTTTTGTATTTCTTCATCATTTACATCTATTACTCTTGAGTAAGACATATTTTCCCATAATTCATAGGCTTTGTCAAATTCATCTTGAACTATTGCGGCTCCATTTAAAGCACCAACCGACGTACCAGCTACCCCTCCAATTTGTATATCCATTTCTCTTATCGCTTTATATGCACCTATATGATATGCACCTTTTGCTCCTCCACCTTCTAATACTAGACCATACATTTATTGTTCACCCCTTTATATGATATTTATTGTTCTCTAATAGCTTTCAAAGTTCTCTCATCTACTTTTGTCAGTCCTAATAAGCTCAATAGAGTTAAATTTTCTATAATATCTTCAACTTTTTCTGGAACAATTTCATTTTTTGTTCCTACTACTACCCCTTCCATAGAAAGATATGCTGATATAATGGCATTCTCAGTACTAGTCCTAACTTTCAAACTACAACCCTCTGTCACTTCATCACATACCATTCCTGTTACTCCTTCACACATATTTATAATTGCTCCCTCTATTTCTTCAACATTCCCACCTAGTATATAAGTAATACCTGCACTAGCACCTATAGCTGCCATTACTACTCCACATAGTGGTGACAATAGTCCTACCCATTGCCTTATATATATTGTAATAAGACAAGATATAGCTACTCCTCTTATTATTTTTTCATTTCCTACTTTTTTCTTTTCCCCAGTTATTACTACTGGAACTATGGCTTGAACTCCTTTATTTCCACTTCCCATTAGTGTCATTGCACTTTTTCCTAATCCAGTCATTCTAGCATCTGATGCAGCTGTTGTATATAGACAAACCTGATTAATCAAATCATTTTTTATTATACCTTTTTTAATAAGAGTATTGAAACCATAAGATACACCCATTCCTAATTTTCTATCTATTGCTTTTTTGGCTAGTGACATATTCATGTCTATACCTTTTTCAATAAATTTTATTTTTTCAATAGGTATTTCATCCATTGCCTCTATTATTTCACTAACAGTTACTTTGGTTATATCTATAATAGTCTCTTCCTTTTCTTCTTTTTTATCAAATATTACTTCCCCATTTTTCATAACTTTCACTACATTTGTATAATCATCAATTATCAAAACCTCTGTCCATTCATCTTTTCCATATACTTTTGCTTTTATATATAAATTATTGATATATTTTACATCTACATTTATTTTATCCTTAATTATTAAGTTTTCTGCCTTCTTTATTACATTTTTATCTATATCTTCAAATATGATCAATTCTTTTTCTGGATTTTTAAGTACTGCTCCTAAGCTAGCAGCTAGTTTGATTCCATATCTATTTGTATTTGGTATTACAACATTGTGAGCATTTTTAAATAAACCTATATTTAAAATTAAATCTACTTTTTCCACTTCTCCATCTATCATTTCACTGGCTCTTGCACAGGCAAGCCCAATACTAGCTGGCTCTGTACTTCCTAAACCTTCCCTTAGTTCCATATTCAATAACTCAACAAATTTGTTGACTGACACTTCAAAACCATCTCCTTATATTCTTAACTTCTACAAACTAAAACCCTACGTTATTTTATTTTCAATCTTATACTTACATTATAACAGTAATACTCATATATACAGTATTATTTCATGAAATATAAATAATAAAAGTCATTTCAATTAATTATTAATTAAAATGACTTTCCAATATGTCTTCTATTTTGCCTTTTCAATAAGTTGAGAAGTACAATGAGGACATCTTATAGCTTCTATAGGTATTTCTGAAAACAAAATTCACATTCCTTTGAAGTAATAGGCTCTAATTCATCCTTTCTTAATTTGTTAGCTTGTCTTACTACTAAGAAAAGAGAAAATGAAATTATTAAAAACTCAATAATTACATTTAAAAATATTCCATAATTTATAGTAGCTGCCCCTGCATTTTTAGCTTCCTGCAATGTAGCATATTTTTTCCCATCAAGACTTATGAAAAAATTAGTAAGATCAACTCTTCCAATAATGCCTCCAATAATTGGCATAATAATATCATTAACTAATGAGGACACAATTTTCCCAAAAGCACCACCAATTATTACACCTATTGCTAAGTCTAATACACTGCCCTTTACTGCAAATTCTTTAAATTCCTTAAACATCTAATCACTCCTATCTAACAAATACTTTAATAATTTTCTTTATATTTTATACCGAATATCTATATACTAAAAAATAAAAACGCTCCTATAGAGAAGCGTTTTTTGATCCGTTCTTAAAGATTCCTGTAAGCATAAGAGCTATAGCTCCATCTCCAGTAATATTACATGCTGTACCAAAACTATCTTGTAATGCAAATATAGTAAGCATTAAAGCAACTCCAGAATCATTAAATCCTAATATACTAGTAATAAGCCCTAAAGAAGCCATAACTGTTCCTCCTGGTACTCCTGGAGCTCCTATAGCAAATACGCCTAGTAATATAACAAAAGTTATCATAGATGATATAGAAGGCAATGTTCCATATAAAATTTTAGATACTGTCATTACAAAGAAAACTTCTGTAAGTACAGACCCACAAAGATGAATAGTAGATCCTATAGGAATAGCGAAATCTACTATTTCCTTATCTAAAACTTTTGATTTTCTAGCACTGTCTAAAGCTACTGGTAATGTAGCAGCACTAGACATTGTTCCCACTGCTGTCAAATAAGCTGGACCATAATGTTTTACTACTTCCCAAGGATTTTCTTTAGATATTAAACCTGCTATACTATAAAGTAATGCTAACCAAATAAAATGCCCAATTATTACAATTATTATTATTTCAATAAATATAGGTAATTGTTTAGTTATACTGCCTTCATAAGCTAATCCAGCAAAAGTAGTAGCTATAAATATAGGTAATATAGGAATAACCATTTTTTTCACAATTTCTAACATTATATTTTGAAATTCTTTAAGCAATGCATTAATCTTTTCTGATTTTGTCCATACAATAGCAAGACCTATAATTATTGAAAAAATCAGTGCAGACATAACTGACATTAAAGGTTCTATATTTAATTTAAAAACTATTTCAGGAAGCTTTTTTAAATTGTCTACACTAGATACTATGTTCAACTTTGGAATTATAGCATATCCTGCCACTGTAGAAAATAATGCTGCTCCTACTGAAGATAAATAAGCTATAAATAATGTAACTCCTAACATTTTACTAGCATTTTCTTGCAAACTAGTTATAGAAGGAGCTATAAATCCAATTATAATAAGAGGTACACAAAACAATATAAACTGTCCTAAAATATCCTTTACTGTTATTATACCTCTAATAACTCTTTCGTTTGCTACAAGGCCTATAACAATTCCTAAAACCACTCCTAAGAGAAGCTTCACAATAAGGTTATCTTTTAACTTTGACAACTAATACACCCCTTTCAATCTTTCCTTAAATAACCTTTCTCTGACTATTTAAGTAATTATATATATATTTATACTTTTAAGTATATCACATACATAAAACATATAGTTTTAATATTGATTATTATTGCTGCTATTGTTGTCATGGAGTACTTGGTCTAAAACTATAACTAACGCAAGAATAAAAACATGACTTTCTCCTTCATCTATATCTACCCCATAAGTGTCTGACCAAGCAAACCATTTTTTACTTATTACAGCTACTTTTCTTCTATCTCTATAAATAGAAAAATTATAATTAAATATATCACCATCTATTGAAAAATACCCAAAATTACTATTTATATTGAATTTAGGCTTAAAGAATGTAAATTCTTTTTTTACTGTAGCCACTAAATCTCCATTCATATAGATATTGTATTCTGGCAAAAATCTTAATAATTTTTGTTCGATATAAACAAGCTTTTTCCCATTCATATTATAAATATTGAGCTTATTTCCGAAAGTAAATACTTTTCCTACTACTTCAAATGCTGGCCTTTCCATTTCATCTCTAATAACAAATTTATCTCCAAAAGTAAATATTTTTTCTCTAACTAAATATTTCATGCTTACACCTCATTTAATAATTTTTTATCTCTTGCAAAATATACAATTTCTTCCTGATTTTTTAGCTTCATATAAAGCTTTATCTGCCCTAACTATCATATTATAAATATCATCTTTTTCTCTAATAGATTTTTCTTCCGAAATACCTATACTTATAGTTACTAAAATTTTATTTTTATTGCACTTAAATTGATGATTTTCAATTTTACTCCTAAGTCTTTCTCCAATAATTTGAGCCATTTTAATATCTGTATCTGGCAGGAAAAATATAAACTCCTCTCCTCCAAATCTAATTAAAATATCATTTTTTCTTATACTTTCTTTCATAATATTAGAAATTTCTTTTAGCACTCTATCTCCTATATCATGTCCATAAGTATCATTTATAAGTTTAAAATGATCTATATCTACCATTAGTAGAGAAGCCTTCTTTTCAGTATTTTTATATTTCTGTAAAAATTCTTCAATCTCCCTATCAATATACCTTCTATTATATAATCCTGTAAGAAAGTCAGTTTTAGAATATTTATCTATTTTTTCATATAATCTAATATCTTCTATGCAAATTATAATCTGTCTTATGAGTATCAATAAAATAACAATAGCAAAACCAAAAATAAGAATATCTTTATTATTAATTCTCCTAAAAATAATAATTAATAATATTATTATAACAAAATAAGGCACTAAGTTCTTTATTAATCTTTTACTATTTTGTTCCATGCTTATATCATTAAAGCTTATAGTTTCAATCTTATATATTCCTAGTATAAATAATAATAATGACAAGGTCCAAAACAGACATAAATAGTCGAAATTTATAGAATTTTGAGTTAAATGATCGTATAAATATATTGAATCTACTATTAACTTTAGGCTTAATCCGATAATTAATATCTTTACAGCCTTTAATGGAAATATTTGATCTGAAATAAAGAAAATACTTAACATATGCAATAATACTCCTAGACTTGCAGTAGTATAGAAAATTAATATAACTACTAAAAAATAAGATAGATTTTGCCCATAAGTCATAGATTCAATATAAAACTTAAAAATAATAGTAGAAATTAATACAGTGATTATTAGTATATCTAATAATATCTTAAAACTAATTAAATAATTTTTAATCTTTGAAATTAAATATAAATTACCTATAATAAATAATATATAATATGATAAATAAAATATATTGTGCCATCCTAGTATAGTTATTCCTTTCTCTAAAAAAATATTATAATAAACTACTAAATAAACAAAACTTAATATATAACTTAAGACTCCTAAAGATATAAATAAACAGTAAACTTTTTTACATCCTTCACTTTTGATATGAATATTTAATAAAAATATAAAACCAATAAACATACCAAAAACGCTTAATAAAGCAACTATATATCCACGCATACTTTATCCTCCTATTTTATAAAGTATTTGTAAAGAATATCATATATTATTTAGATATTTTTTGCTATACTGAAATAGTTCTATAGTCCTATACGCTGTTTTTCTCTATTGCTTTTTTCATCTAAATATCTATATAATATAAATAATATTAAAATTAAGGGGATAAATATAATATGGAAAGAAGAGATAAGGTAAATTATTATTTAGATATTGCTGAAGTAGTTTCAGAAAGAGGTACTTGCCTTAGGAGAAATTTTGGAGCTATTATAGTTAAAAATGATGAAATAATAGCTACAGGATATACAGGAGCACCTAGAGGAAGAAAAAACTGTACAGATTTAAATTTTTGCAAAAGAGAAGAATTAAATATACCTAGGGGAACTCATTATGAACTTTGCAGATCTGTTCATGCAGAAGCAAACTGTATCATTAGTGCTTCTAGAAAAGATATGATTGGCTCTACTCTTTATTTAGTAGGTAAAGAGAAAAAAACAGGAAAGCTAGTTGAAAATGCTAATTCCTGTTCTATGTGCAAACGCCTTATAATAAATGCAGGTATTGATAATATAATTATAAGAGATACTAAAAATAAATTTAGAAAAATTAATGTTCAAAGTTGGGTTGAAAAAGACGATTCTTTAGACAATAGTTTTGGATACTAGATATGCTTTTCTAAAGACTTTTTAGCTAAAGCATCTGCTTCTTCATTATGAATATTTCCAGAGTGGGCTTTGACTTTTATAAAAATTACATGTAGTCTGTTTTTTATAGAATCATAATATTCTTTATACTCTTTAGTTCCTTCTTTATTAGTCTTCCACTCTCCAATAGCCCATTTCTCTATTCCTATATAATCATAGTGAAGATATAACATATCTTTATTTTTTTCCAATGCAATATTCATAGCAGTTATTGCCCCTTTTATTTCTCCCGCTACATTTCTCATCTCCAAAAGGTATTCTTCACTTCCACTATCAGAATAAGATTCTTTTCCTTCATTTGAAAAAAGTACTACACCATAACCATAGTGCCTTATACCTTCCTTAAAACTTCCATCTACATAGGCTATCATTTCGTTGTCATCTAAGTCTTTAATATCTTTTCCTATTCCTAAATTATCTTGATTATTTAAATATTTTTTAGCTTCTTCTATAGATAAAAAACTTTTATATTCTGCACCAGAGTATCCTTTTACTTCTTTTTCACATTCAGCCCATGAATTATATATCCCTGGTTTTCTTCCGATTCTAACAGCATAGTATTTTTTTTTCATAGTTCACCCTCTTATTTTCATCTAAAATTATAAATTCTAATATAAAATATTACAGCCTAAGGTTTTTTCTGCTTCTTTTAATGCAAATTTATGGGCTTCTTCATCAAATGAAGCTACCCCATTTTTATATATATTAACTTTATAACCTAGGTTCCTAGCATCTGCAGCTGTGTACAATACACATATATTAGTACATACTCCTACTAAATATATTTCATCTATCTCTTTTTCTCTTAAGTAAATATCTAAATCTGTGCCAAAAAAAGAACTATATCTTCTCTTTTTTATTACCTTATCTTCTTTTCTGAAGTCTATGTCTTTAATTATATTGCTCCCTTTCTCTCCTGCTATACAATGAGGTGGAAACATTTCAAACTCTTTATCATCCATTTCATGGTTATCACATACAAATACTATAGGATTTTTTGCTTTTCTAAAGTTTTTTATTTCTTTATTTATAAAGCTAACTATTTCTTCTCCTTTTTTCCCTGAATATAGAGCTCCATCTTTTAGAATAAAATCATTGAGCATGTCAATAACAATTAAAGCCTCCATTTAAAAACCTCCTCTAACTATTTATTAAGTAAATAATATCATCTTATAATAGATATTTCAAAGGATAAAAGCTCTCCCTATTAATAGGAAGAGCTTTTATCTTTATTTTTCTAATGATTCTATTATAGCCTTTACAAATGGAATAAGATCATCTGGTGTTCTAGATGTTATTAAATTTCCGTCTACTACAACTTCTTTATCAACAAAATTAGCCCCTGCATTTATTAAATCATCTTTAATTGAATAAAAGGCTGTTACTTTTTTTCCTTTTAAATCACAACAAGAAGCCATCATCCAAGGACCATGACATATTGCAGCTACTATCTTACCTTTAGAATCCATATCTTTTACAAAATTCACTGTATCTTTAGATCTTCTCATATGATCTGGTGAGTAGCCTCCTGGAATAACAACTGCATCATAGTTCTCTGCATTTATTTCAGAAGTAGATAAATCACTTCTTACTGGATAACCATTTTTTCCAGTATAAACTGTATCTTTTTCTGTCCCTACGATATCAACTTTATATCCTTCTTCTTTCAGCCTGTAATAAGGATATAAAAGCTCCATCTCTTCATAAAGATTTTCAGCAAGTATAGCTATTTTTTTCATTGTATCCCTCCCAAAATATTTAATCTCTTAGTTATAACTATACCCTATAGGGTATAGTTATAACTAAGAGATTTTAGGAGGGATATCATGAAAGCACTTTTTGCTGAAAAATTTTATTCTGAACAAATGGAAAGTATTAAGAAATTAGGATATGAGGTAATATATATAAATGAAAAACAGTTAAATTCTATATCAAATATAAAAGATATAGATATGATGGTCTGTTATAATCCTTTCGAAAAAATTGATATTTCTAAACTATTAAATCTTAAATGGATACAATTAACTTCTGTAGGAATAGATCAGGCTCCAAGAGAAAAAATTTTAGAAAATAATATTCTACTTACAAATAATAAAGGTGGATATAGTATTCCTATGGGGGAATGGATTGTTTTAAAAACATTAGAAATGTTTAAAAATAGCAAACAATTTTATGAAAAACAAAATAATAAAGAATGGGTAGTTGACACCTCAATATTAGAACTATATGGAAAAACTATAGGATTTATAGGTACTGGAACTATAGCAAAAGAAGGCGCTAAAAGATTGCAAGGCTTTGGTGTTCATATATTGGGTGTTAACACTAATGGAAGGAATGTAGAATATTTTGATAAGTGCTTCAGTATGAAGAAAATAGATTATGTACTTTCTAGATCCGATATATTAGTTATTACTTTACCTTATACTAGTAAAACTCACCATTTTGTAAATGAAGAGTTTATGAAAAAAATGAAAGATGAATCCTATTTAATAAATATAGCTAGAGGAAGTATTATTGATGAAAACGCTCTTATAAAAAATATTAATTCTGGTAAAATAAAAAAAGCTGCTTTAGATGTATTTGAGAAAGAACCACTATCTGAAAAAAGTCCTTTATGGGAAATGGATAATATAATAATAACCCCTCATAACTCTTGGGTTTCTGAAATGAGGAAAAATAGAAAATTTAATACTATATATGAAAATATGGAAAGATTTATAAATGAACAAAAACTTATGAATTTAGTAAATTTAAAAAAAGGATATTAATTTTTAAAATTTTCTTGACAAAATATAAACTTGGGTATATTATATACATTAATATTTATAAATTTAATCTATTAAAGCCTTGAAGGAGACATGTATACATTCCCTAACTTCAGAGAGCTGATGTATGGTGAAAATCAGTGTTAGATATGTATATTATATATCACTCCTGAGCTTCCAATTTGAAAGAATTTAAGTATTTTAGTAAATGAGGACGGGTGCTACCGATATATGGCTAGGGTTAAGGTAAATATAATTTATCTGGACCTGAAATAAGGCAGATGTATATCCGTGAAATAGGGTGGTACCACGAAAAGCTTTCGTCCCTATGAATATGTTAATATTCATAAGGACGAGGGCTTTTTTATTATATAGCCTTAGAAAATAAAATATTCAATCACAATACCATTAGTCAGAAGATTCTGAAAAATTTGAAAGGAGATGTGTTAATGGAAAGAGAAACATTTAGTTCAAAATTAGGAGTACTTGCTGCAGCTGCTGGCTCTGCCATTGGCTTAGGTAATATATGGAAGTTCCCATATATTACTGGTAAAAATGGAGGAGCTGCTTTTATTCTTGTGTATATTATATGTATAGCCTTAATAGGTGTAGTAATGATGATGTCAGAATTTGCTCTTGGTCGAAAAACTAAATCAAATCCAATAGGAGCTTTTAAAAAGCTACGTCCAGAAGGTAAATGGCATTATACTGGTATATTAGCTGTGTTGACCTCATTTATAATATTATCTTTTTATCTTATGATAGCGGGATGGATTTTTTCTTATTTTGCTAAATCTTTAACTGGTGAATTAATAAGTATAGCACCGGAAAGTTTAGGTTCATATTTTGAAACTATTACTAGCAATACTTTTAGTGTATTGTTTTGGAATGTAATAATTATAGCTATAACTTCCTTTATAGTAATCTCTGGAGTCCAAAAAGGAATAGAAAAATATAGCAAAATATTGATGCCTATACTTTTAATTACCTTAATAATTTTAATTTTTAGATCCCTTACATTAAAAGGAGCAAAAGAAGGATTGGATTTTCTTTTAAAACCTGATTTTTCTAAACTTACTACTAAAGCAGTTTTGGAGGCATTAGGACATGCTTTCTATACTTTAAGCTTAGGTATGGGAATTATAATTACCTATGGAAGCTATGTTAAAAAGGATGAAAATTTAAAATCTTTATCTTTTCAAATAATCATTGCAGATACTGTAATAGCAATAATGGCAGGAATGGTTATATTCCCAGCAGTTTTTGCTTATGGGTTTGAACCAGAAGCTGGTCCATCCCTTATATTTATTACTTTACCTGCTGTATTTCAATCAATGCCCTTAGGGGGAATTTTCGAAACATTATTCTTCTTATTAGTAGGCGTTGCAGCTATTACTTCAACTATTTCATTATTAGAAGTTCTTGTATCAGCTTTAGGTGAAGAATTTAACTTGGATAGAAAAAAAACTATACTTATTGTTTCTATTGCATTATTCTTATTATCAATACCAAGTTCCCTATCCTTTGGATCTTGGAGTGGAATCAAAGTTTTAGGATTATCATTTTTTGACCTCTTTGATTTTATTGCTTCTTATATATTTTTACCAATTGTAGGAATACTAACCTGCATTTTTATATCCCATGTATGGGGTACAAAAAATGCTTTCAATGAAATAGTTGGTGAAGAAGTATATTCTTCCCGAAATTATAAAACATACAATTTTTTAATTAAATACATTGCTCCTATAGCTATACTAATTATATTACTTTATTCTACAGGAATTATAAGTTTTTAAATGAATGAAGAACTCCTTTCTAATCCTTTTAGACTAGAAAGGAGTTCTTACTAATTTTTATATGCTTTTTCTAATATGAGCTTTAAATCTTCTTTTCTTACATTTCTTGGATTAGAAGAAGTGCAAGCATCTTTCATAGCTTTTTCTACTATGTCATCTATAGCTTGTCTGAATTCATTTTCTTCTATATCCATTTCACTTAGTGTAGAAGGTATATTCATCTTTTCTTTTAATATTTTTATACCTTCAATTAAACTTATAACTCCTTCTTTTATACTAGAATGAGGGAAGCCCAAAACTCTTGATATTTCGCTATATCTTTCAGCAATTTTTGATTCCCTATCTTCGTTTATACCCGAATTGTATTCTATTATATATGGAAGTAATAGTGCATTAGCTCTTCCATGAGGTATATGAAATCTAGCTCCAAGAGCATGGGCAAGACTATGATTTATTCCAAGACCCGCATGTGTAAAAGCTACACCTGCCATACAGGAAGCATTATGCATCTTCTCTCTCGCTTCTCCATCTTCTCCATTATTATATGCCCTTAATAAATATCTAAATACATGTTCTATAGATTTTTCTGCATATATATCTGTATAATCAGAAGATTCTTTTGCTACATAAGCTTCTATAGCATGGGTTAATACATCAAGACCTGTGTCTGCAGTTACTGATGGAGGTACTGTTTTTATAAACTGCCAGTCAATTATCGCAATATCTGGTGTCATTCCATCACTAATAATTGGAATTTTAGTATCATTAACTTCATCTGTAACTACTGAATAGCTTGTAACTTCTGAGCCTGTTCCACTGGTAGTAGGTATTGCTATAAATAATGGTTTATTTATATTATCTTCATCTACAAGTCTTTCCACTACCTTCAAATAAAAATATAATATACCCTTTGCTGTATCAATGGAAGAGCCTCCTCCTATGGCCACTATAGTATCTGGTTTGAATTCTATCATATTAAATAAACCTTCATTTATTATATTAACAGTCGGATCTGGAATTACTTTATCAAAAATACACCAATCTATACCTTTGTCGTCTAATATATAAGTTATCTTTGCTATATTTCCTAACTTCACCATTAACTCATCTGTTACTATATAAACTTTTTTTCCTTTTATATCTTTGAGCTTTTCTATTGAGTTAGATTCATAATATATTTCGGTGCTTAAGTTAAATCTCTTCATATTAGATACCTCCAAATATAACCCATATAAATCTAAAAAACATTAGTTAACTTCTTGTTTACCTAAAGTTTTATCAGCTATAAACATAGCTAGTAGTATAGCTGTTATACCTCCAACTAATTTTCCTACAATCATAGGAAATATCATACTTTTTTCTACACCAGCTACAAATCCTAAATGATCGCCAAATACAAAAGAAGCACTTACAGCAAATGCAACATTGATTATTTTGCCTCTATTATCCATATCTTTCATCATGCCAAACATAGGTATGTTATTAGCCAATGAAGCTACCAATCCTGCTGCTGCCACATCTCCCATTCCTAATACTTTTCCAAGTTTCAATAATGGTTTTTTAAATACTTTTGTTATAAAGTACACCATTGGAAATGCTCCTGCAAGCATTATTGCTATATCCCCTACTATTTTTATTCCTTCTGAAACAGGTGCCATTCCTGGAATCACTACTATTCCTGTAAGAGTTTCTATTGCAATTGCAGCAAGTCCTATAGTTATTATCACAACAACTCCCTTACCAAATCTAATAAATCCTTTTATCATACCTTCTGGCTTTCTCCATAGACCTAATGCTAATAATAATGCTACTATAACTATTGGAACTAAATTTTTTAATATCATAGATAGTTCAAACCCTGCTACTAAACCACCTATAAGACAACCTATAGGTACTGTAATTATACCTGCTAATATTCCTGTAGCTAAAAATTTATGGTCTTCTTTTTTAATAATTCCAAGAGCTACTGGAATTGTAAATACTATTGTTGGTCCCATCATAGAACCTAGTATAATGCCTGAAAAAAGACCTGCTTGTTGACTTTGAGCAAGCTCAAGTGCCAATGGATATCCTCCCATATCAAGTGCAAGTAATGTAGTTGCAAACATAGAAGGATCAGCACCAAGAGCCTTATATATAGGTACAATCACTGGTTTTAAAATATTAGCCAATACAGGAGCCAATGAAACTATACCTACCATAGCTAGAGCTAAAGAGCCCATTGCCAAAATACCTTCTTCAAATTGCTCACCATAACCAAATTTGTTTCCAAAAATTCTATCTATAGCCCCAATGACTAAGAATATAGTCATTATATATACAATAATATCGTTGATTCCCATCCTATCCACACCTACCTTATAAGCATTTTTTACTTCTTAGGCAATATAGCTTCAACTTCATTATGTGGTCTTGGTATTACATGAACTGATACAAGTTCTCCTACTCTTTCTGCAGCTGCTGCTCCTGCATCTGTAGCTGCTTTAACTGCACCTACATCTCCTCTTACCATAACTGTTACCAATCCACCACCTACATGCTCTTTACCTAATAACTCAACATTTGCTGCCTTAACCATAGCATCTGCTGCTTCTATTGAACCTACAAGACCTTTTGTTTCTATCATTCCTAATGCATTATTCATACTTGTCATTTTTTATTCCTCCTTAATTATTGATTTTTTCTAATACCAAATTAGTTATTTTCTCTATTTCTCCATAATCCTCTATTTTGAAATCTTCTCTTAACAATCTAGTTATTCTTTCAACAATATTTTCTTCAATATCATTTTTATATATAATTTTGATATTTCTTTCATCTAAAATATCTATAGCTCCAGGGGTTAGAATAAAATTTTTATCTACTAAAAAACTTTTATCTTCTTTTTCTAAAAAACTATCTAAATTATTCTTAGTTATCAATACTTTACTCATTTAATCACCCTCTAAATCTAATTCTACTTCATCGATTATCCCTACGATTGCTGCATCTACAGGCACTTCTATATTGCCAATAGCTTTCCTAGCAGAGCTTCCCTTTACTATTAGAACCATTTCTCCTACTCCAGCACCTACACTATCCACTGCAACAATTGTACCTCCGTTTCTAGAGTTAGAATAATCAACAGGCATTACAACAAGAAACTTAAAACCATTTAGAGACTCTTCTTTTCTTGTAGCCCATACATTTCCTATTACCTTTCCAATCATCATATATATCTCCCTTTCCCATATAGCTAAACTTTTCTAATTTCCAAATTATTTTCTTCTATATAATCTTTTGCAAGTGGAGTAATTAAACTATTCTTCTCTATAGTTATATTTTTATCTTCATTGTTATAAAGGCTTTTAATGTCTGCTTGAGTAATTACTTTTTTCTCCAAATGATGTTCTTGTTTCAACGAAGAGTCCTTTCCATTATCAATATTATTTAACTCATACTTGATTTGACTCCCTCTCATTATTTCTATTCCAAAACTCAATAATTTCTTTTCATATTCTGTCAACATAATATAAAATTCTTCATTTGATGATTCTTTAAATTTTCTATAATATATACCTTCTTCAAGACATACAACTCTTAATCCATTGAGCATGGCATCTATTATAATTGAGGAAATTTTGCTATAGGGTCTACCGTTAGATATATCAACTAAATCTTTAATATCTAGTTTAGGACATATAATTAAATCATAATCTAATATGCTATCCACTGGTTCATCTATGAAGTATATATCTTTCCAATCAGATATGAACATACTGTATCTCAATTTAGTATCTTCTGATTTTGGTTCTAAAAATAATATTTTTCTTTTCCTAGTATTTTTTTCTTCTTCTATTTTCTTTAATACTTCACTAACTATTTTTTGAACTAAAACATCTATTTCCATAAGTTAGCCTCCTTATACACAACAATTCATTGCTATTCCAAGAGGTGTAACTAAAAAAGGATTAGAAGGCTTTCTAGTTTTTATTCCTGTCTCCTTTTCAACAATCTCTTCTATACCTTCAAAGCAGCAAGTACCTCCTATTAGGTATATTTGATCTACATTATAATCTTTTATATTATTTTTAATTATTGTAGATACTTTTTGAATCACAGGTCTGACAATAGGAAGTAGCTCACTTTGCCTTGTCTTATTCATTTTAATCTTTTCAGCCTCTTCAAACTTCACTTTATAATTACCTGCTATTACAAGGGATAAATGGGTTCCTCCTGTAGCTTCATCTGCTGTATGGACTACCTTTTCATTTTCTAGTATAGATATTCCTGTAGTTCCTCCCCCTATATCCACAATAACTCCATCATTTATCTGAAGAACTGCATTGGCAGCTGTTGGTTCATCTAAAATTTTTACAACCTCCATACCTGCACCTTCAACTACATATTTATGAGTTTTTGTATCTCCTTTTGAAGTCCCTGGAGGTACTGCTATAGCTGCTTTATAAAGTTCAACACCTAATCTTTTTTCAAGTTTTTCTTTTAATTTTTTCACTATATTCAGTGCACCTATATAATCTACAACAAGACCATCTCTTAGAACCTGAGCAAATTCCATTTCACAAGCTATAGGTTCTTTTTTTCCATTTACTACTACTAAAACTATATATGCTGTTCCTAAATCAACTCCTACAAATAGTTCTTCATTTTCGGAAAAGTCTACTGCCTCATTAAGAGTATTTTCTGTTTTCTTTATGATTTTATTTACTCTATCAAAATCCATAGTTTTCTCTCCTTTTATGAAATGATCTCTGCTACCATTCCATTTTTAAAACTTGAGGCATTAGCTTCATCAAAGTCAATATGCATACTAAGCTTGTACTTGTCACTAACTCTTATAACTACATCTTCAAAAACCACTGGCCTATCGCTTTTAACTCTAACATTTACAGTATCTTTATCTTTAACATTAAATCTAATAGCATCTTCATTGTTCATATGAATATGTCTTTTAGCCACAATAACAGATTCCCTAGCTTCAACTACAGCTTTTTCTGTTGCTATATACACTGTTTCACTACCTTTTAAATCTCCAGAATCTCTTACAGGAGGATTGATACCTAGTTGTCTAGCATCTGTTTTAGATACCTCCACCTGAGTTTTTCCTCTTTCTGGTCCAAGTATTGCTACATTTTCTATTACTCCTTTAGGTCCTATTAGAGTAGCTCTCTCCATACATTGATACTGTCCTGGTTGAGATAATTCTTTTTTCTCTTTCAATTTATATCCTTTGCCAAAAAGTATTTCTACATTTTCTTTACTTAAATGAATATGCCTACCTGATGCTTCTATAGGAATGATATTGGAAGTTTCTTTGGAATTTGCTAATGTTTCTTTAACTCTTTTAACGATTTCTTCAATTAATATTTCATCCATTTTCTCACTCCTCTATTTATATTCTCCTGATTTGTATTTGCACATTAGTATATATATTCCACTACTCAATCTATTTAAAGCCCTAATTATATCAACTCTTTCAACTTTATCTTCTCTTCTAAAAGCCTTAACTGCTGCTAACTCCACTTCTCTAGAACTACTTCTTAAAGAATTGAGTTTAAGCATTATCTCGTCCATTTTATAATGGGGTAAAATATGCCCTACACCAAAATATTTTTTGGGATAATGAGATCTCTCTCTTAGTTCTACTTCATTAAGTCCAAATAACTCTTCAATACAAAACTCTTCTTCTAATGCTTCAGCTCTTAAAATATTTCTAGTATAATCTAGTATTTCTTGGAGTTCTACGGATAGCCTTTCTATATTTTCTATATATGCTAAATGTTGAATTTCTAATATTTGAGATTGAAAGCTATCTAATTTTCCTCTAAATACTATTCTTAAATCATCCTTGTACACAAGTTTATTGCCAAAGATATGTGTCATATACTCTGGCTTCTGCTCAAAAGCCCCTCCAGAGTAATAAGAAACATATTTAGGAGTTATTTTTTTTTCTGACTCTTTGGCTTTTTTAAATTCAAATTCATCTTCTTTATATGCATTTTCTTTTTCTATTTCATCTTCTTTTTTAAATATAATTTTTACATTCTTCTCATTTAAATACTCTCTAGCTGCTGGTGTAATAATCATCTTTTCATCTATTACATATTTTCCTGATACATTATTTTTAAATTGTCTTCTAAGAGTTTCTTCTGTTAAAACCTTCATTAACTCACTCCCTCTTACAGCCAAGGTTTATACCAGACCATAAATATGGTCTGGTATTTAATTGTTATTCTACCTTAGGAAGTATAGCTTCAACTTCATTATGTGGTCTTGGTATTACATGAACTGATACAAGTTCTCCTACTCTTTCTGCAGCTGCTGCTCCTGCATCTGTAGCTGCTTTAACTGCACCTACATCTCCTCTTACCATAACTGTTACCAATCCACCACCTACATGTTCTTTACCTACTAATACAACATTTGCTGCCTTAACCATAGCATCTGCTGCCTCTATTGAACCTACAAGACCTTTTGTTTCTATCATTCCTAATGCATTCATACTTGACATTTGAATTCCTCCCTTTATTTATTAATTTTTTGGATTTGTTCCATTACAAGTTTAGTAATAACATCTATATCTATATCTTCTAAATTTCTTGAATTGCATTCTTCAGAATCTTTCATTTCTACATCCTCAACTCCATATGCCATTCTTCTTATATTTATAAGGTTCATAGGAGTTATATTGTCAGAACTTGCACTGCCTCCTATAGCTCCACATCCTAATGTTAAAGAAGGAGCTAGATTAGTTGTTATTCCTACAGCACCTTGAGATGAAGGCGTATTTACTAATATTCTGGATACTGGTTTTTTAAGACCAAATTCTCTTATTATGTTTTCATCATTAGAGTGAATTGAAAGAGAATGACCAAGTCCTCCATTTTCTAATAATTTAAAGCATAATTCACATGCTTTTTCCCAATCTTCAACTACATAAAAACCTAATAATCCAGTTAATTTTTCCTTTGAAAATGGATATTCTTTTCCAACTCCCTTTTCTTCACAAAGTAGTATTCTAGTACCCTTTGGTATTTCTATACCTACCATGTCTGCAATTTCTTCAGCTGATTTTCCAACTATTTTAGGACTCATTCCACCATTTGGTCTTTCCATTACCTTGACTACTTTAGCTAGTTTTTCTCCTTCTAGGAAATATCCACCTTGCCTTTTAATTTCCTCTTTTACCTTATCTTCGATAATTCTTTCTGTAACGATAGATTGTTCTGAAGCACATATAGTTCCATTATCAAAAGTTTTACTTGCAAATATTCTCTTTACAGCTAATCCAATATCTGCACTTCTTTCAATATATGCTGGCACATTCCCAGGCCCTACACCTAATGCCGGTGTCCCTGAACTATATGCAGCTTTAACCATTGCAGAACCACCTGTAGCAAGTATAAGGGATACATCATCATGCTTCATTAACTCATCTGTTCCTTCTATAGTTAGATGCTCCATACATGATATTAGACCATGCGGTGTTCCATTTGATATTGCTGCTCTATTTAAAATCTCAACAGTTTTTGATATACACCCTACAGCACTTGGATGAGGGCTAAATACAATTGCATTCCCTGATTTAAGAGCAATAAGTGCTTTATATATAGTTGTAGATGTAGGGTTAGTTGATGGAATCAATCCTGCAATTACACCTACTGGTGTCCCTATTTCTACAATCTTTTTTTCACTATCTTCATTTAATACTCCAATAGTTTTCATGTCTTTTATATATTCATATAATTTATCACTTGCAAGTTTGTTTTTTACAACCTTGTCTTCCCATTTTCCAAATCCTGTTTCCTTTTTTGCAAATTTAGCAAGACTTTCTGCTTCTTTAGAAGCTGCCTTTGCAACGGCTTTTACTATTTCATCTATTTTTTCTTGATCGAAGCTACTAAATTTTCTTTGAGCTTCTTTTGCTTTTCCTACAAGATTTCTAACCTCTTGAATAGAAATCAAATCTTTATCACTAAGCATAGTATCCTAACCTTCTTTCATCGAATATTCTACAATAGCTCCAATTAATTCATCCTTTTTTGCAAATTTGATTTGATTGTTATCCATGTTAAATCCTTCAATCATTCTTGCCATTTTTCTTAAGTCTACAACTCTCATAGTTTCTAATTGTTCTTTATCGTCTAATTTAATAGTTTCATCTTCAAATCTCATAGTTCTTTTTTTACTTTTTTGAGACATCTTATTTTCATCTGTTTCTAATTTTTCATCTAATTCTTTCTTTGACTTTTCTAAATCTTTTTTAACTATATCTTCTTTTTCATTTTCTATGTCTTTATAAAATACCTTGTCAAGCCCTTCTCCAGTTCTAGCAATAACAGTTGTGGACACTACTTTTCCAATCCTATTTGCTGCTACTTCTCCTGCATCAACAGACGCCTTTACTGCACTTACATCTCCTACTATCAATATTGTTACAAGTCCCCCTTTTACAAACTCACATTTTTTAAGAGTTACATTTGCTGCTTTTAAAGCTGCATCAGCCGCCTCAATAGCAGGCACATATCCATAAGTTTCAATTAATCCTAAAGCTTCTTTATA
Source organism: Anaerosalibacter massiliensis (assembly GCF_024623155.1). Classification (NCBI taxonomy): domain Bacteria; kingdom Bacillati; phylum Bacillota; class Tissierellia; order Tissierellales; family Sporanaerobacteraceae; genus Anaerosalibacter; species Anaerosalibacter massiliensis. The sequence continues at coordinate 297,912 of NZ_JANJZL010000003.1, read as the reverse complement.
CATTATCATCACCACTAATATTTAGTAGGATTGTCAGCAACAAATTTCACTGCATCAGCAAATGCATCACATGCTGCCTTACATGCAGATTGACTTCCTGTCAACAACCCTCCACCAAAATTAGTTTCAGATGGTGGACCATAAAAAGCTACCATCTTTACATCTGCAGCTTTCAAAGCAGTATCTAAGGCATACATTGCCTCTAATGGGGGGGCAATTAAATAAGCTATTGCTTCTCCTTCTTTAATTCCTGCACCTTCTGATAAATAAGAACCTGTTCTAGATATACAATGAGCATAATATACTATGGAGTCATCATCATTTGCACTGTAGAAAAAGGCATCATTTTCTATAAAATCTATTGCTGCATTTAAACCACTTTTTACTTCTGCAGGATTAGGCCCTGATAAAATTCCAATAAATTCACCAGCCAATTTAGTATTAGCATTTGCTGCTCCTGCATAGAAGGATTTTGCATAAGCTACTCTTACATCAGCTTTCTTTGTAGCATCATCCAATGCAGTATAACCTACATCATCACAATCAGTTGTTATTATGCCTATGCTTCTATGATCTGAAGGTAAATTAAGTTCCTTCACCATATCTGGATTTACATTTGGAATAAGTTTCACACTTAAAACCTTTGTAGGTAATCTATCATTTTTCATGTTTAAAACCTCCACTTTATAGTTTTAAATTTAAACCGCTAGCTTTTTGCTCAAGTATAGCTTTTATTACATCTGCTATGTGAGCTCCAGCTTCTACACTAGGAGTACCACCTTTATGAATATTTGATATTACTGTTCTATTAGACTCTGGCATTCCTACAGTTGGCCTATAAGCCATATAACAACTCATGCTTTCCCCTGTTGCAAGGCCTGGTCTTTCTCCTATAAGAACTACTACTACTTCAGGGTTTAAAGCTTCTCCAATAGCATCCATTGCAGGTACTCTGCCATGTTTAACAAAGAATGGTTTCCCTACTTTTATTCCATAGTTATTTAATCCTTGAACTATTGCATCATAGGTATCCTTTGCATTAGTTTCTATAGCAGTGGAGCTAAGTCCATCTGATATATAGATTTGAACTTGAGAGTTCATATCACATTTTTCTTTTAAAAGCTCAATAGTTTCTTGGTCAAATTTTCTACCTAAATCTGGCCTTGTTAAATATTCATCTTTATCTTCACATTTAGTATTTACTGATAAAAGACCCCATTCTTTTAGGAATTCATCTGAAACATATGTGAATACTGCATCCATAGCAACTGCATGATCAGCTCTAAATCTTAATAATGTTTCAGTTTTATATCTAGCTCCTGCTCTTGATATCCCTACTCTTGCTGGAGTAGATTCTTTTAACTTTAAATAAGCATCTTTGTTCTCAGGTTTTTCAACTAATAATTGTTTCTTTAAATCTATGGCTGTTATATCTACTATATTTTCATCATCGTATTGATTTTTATTTAAAACTTTCTCTAATACTTGTTCTTTTTTAAAATTATCTTTTTCATTAACACCCATATCTTTCATTACCTGCTCTATTAAACTCTTTAATTCTTGTTCAGTAACCATATTTGTTTCCTCCTTTTTTCACTATCTATTTAATAAATATAGAGGCATCTCCAGCTCTTTCAGTAAGCTTTCCATTTTCATAAATTCCCATTTTTTCTAGCCATTCTTCGAATTCCTTTATAGGTCTTAAACCTAATAATTCTCTTAATGCTGCTCCATCATGATAACCTGATGTTTGGTAATTAAGCATTACATCATCGCCTTGTGGCACTGCAATTAAATAATTACATCCTGATGTTGAAAGGAGCATAGCAAGATTTTCTAAGTCATTCTGATCTGCTTTCATATGGTTTGTATAACATGCATCTACTCCCATAGATATTCCTGTCAATTTTCCCATGAAATGATCTTCCAAACCTGCCCTTATAACTTGTTTGCTATCATACAAATATTCTGGACCTATAAATCCTACAACAGTATTAACTAAGAATGGCTCATATCTTTTAGCAAGACCATAACATCTTGCCTCTAAGGTTACTTGATCCACTCCATGGTGTGCATCTGATGACAATTCTGAACCTTGTCCAGTTTCAAAATACATAACATTTGGTCCTATTGATGTACCTTCTTTAAGAACAAGATCTTTAGCTTCATCTAATAATTCAGTAGTTACTCCAAATGCTTCATTTCCCTTTTGAGTCCCTGCTATACTCTGGAATATCATATCACTTGGGGCTCCTTTTCTTATAGCTTCCATTTGAGTTGTTACATGGGCAAGAACACAATTCTGTGTGGGAATTTCCCATTTTCTCTTAACTTCATCAAATAAATTCAATATATTTGTAACACTTTCTACACTGTCAATTACTGGATTAAGGCCTAGAACAGCATCTCCCATTCCATAGCTTAAACCCTCATATAAAGAAATAAGAACTCCATCTACATTATCACTAGGATGATTTGGTTGAAGTCTCATAGCTAATGTATTTGGTGTACCAATTGTAGTATTGCAATGGGCTACAACTTTAATCTTCTTAGCTACATATACAAGATCAAGATTAGTCATCAACTTAGCTACTGCTGCTATCATTTCACTTGTTAAACCTCTACTTATTCTTTTAATATCTCTATCTGTAGTTTTAATGTCCAATAGCCATTCTCTTAACTCTGCAACTGTCCAGTTTTTTATTTCACTATATATTCTTTCATTTACAGCATCTTGAATAACCCTTGTTACTTCATCTTCTTCATAGGGGACTACTGGATTGTTCCTTAAATCACTTAATAATAAATTGCTTAAAACTTCTTTTGCTGCAATCCTTTCTGTAAGAGACTCAGCCGTTATACCTGCTAGGCTATCTCCTGATTTTTCTTCATTTGCTTTTGCTAATACTTCCTTAATATCTTTAAATTGATAAACAGTACCAAAAAGCTTTGTTTTTAGTCTCATTATCTTCACCTCTTCAAATTAGTTATTAAACAATAAAGTTTTTATTATAACTGGAACTACTTTACCTTCAGCTAAAGGCTTTCCTATGTCTATATAGTCTCCATCTGATACCTTTATAGAATCTATACAAACTATATCTTTATTATTGTTAAGTTGAGTTTTTAAAGTTTGTCCAAGAACTTTTGCCATATCATTTTCTACAATAACTATAAGTGGATCATCAGAATTTATTATTTCTTCCATTCCTTTTATAATTAACTTAGAAATATCTTGAATATATTTAAAACTTCCACTTCTCAACCCTTTAATAGCTAAAGCAACTAATTGTTTATCATTTTCTAACCTAAACCACTTTAATTTATTAGCAATTATTTTATCAATTTTATTAAAATTGATATTTTCTTCTTCTTCAGTTAGTTTCAATATTGGTACATTTTTCATAGGAAGAATATCTTGGCTTACATCTATAGTACTTCCACTTATATCTGTGGTATGAGACCCTGCTCCTACTACAGTAGCCCTTATAGTTTCATCAGGCTTAAATATACTTTTTTTCTCAGTTAATTTAGAATCTCTTATACCTTTTCCTAATAAAAATCCTATATCTTCAAATTGGAACCAATTTTCAGGTTGATTTGATATACAATCTGCCACTCCTCCGGTAAAAGATATATATTCTATTTCATAATCCCTTCTCAGATCATGGTTTGTAATCAATAGCTCAAGTTCTTCTGATGGTTCTTTTATTCCAACTACTTCCTCAAGAACATCTACCATTATATTAGTTATTTTTTTAAGTTCATTTTTATCTACTTTTGAACCAATAGATATATTCAATCCTAATTTTTCTACTAATCTTTCCATTTTTTCTGATATATAAGTTATTTCCTTGCTTTTTTGGTTGATTTTTATAAGTCTTCCACCTATATCAAGACAGGCTGTATCTATTACATCTCCATTTTTAAATACAGATATATTTGTAGTACCACCTCCTATATCTAAATTTGCTACAATGACTCCTTTTTCTTTGGAAAATTCACTAACTCCTGCTCCTTTGCCTGCAATGATTCCCTCCAAATCTGGTCCAGCTGTAGCTACTACAAATTCCCCTGCAAATCCACTTAAACTTTTCAATACTTCACTAGCATTTTTCTTTCTGGCAGTTTCTCCAGTTATAATAACTGCTCCAGTATCTACATCCTCTGGTTTTATACCTGCCTTTTCATATTCCTTTTCTATTATTTTTCTTATAGTTATAGCATCTATTTCTGTAACAGATAACAAGGGAGTAAAATATATTTCACTTCTATATATAACTTTTTTATCTACTATACTTATCATTGGGACAGAAACTATAGAAGCTCTATTTTCAATGGTTATATTGCTAAAAACCAACTGAGTAGTAGAAGTTCCTATATCTATTCCCACACTTAAAATATCTTCTTTCATATAATCCTCTCCTTTAAGATTCAAAAAAGGAGCCAAAAAATATGGATTTTTTCCATATTTTTTGGCTCCTTTGCCGTCTAAAAACACTCCATTGTGTTTTAATATTTAATTTTTAAAATCGAAGACTATTTTTGTTCCTTCTTTTGTACTCTCTATAATAAAATCTCCTTCAAGCTTATCCTTTACAATTTGTTCTACTATATTTAAACCTAATCTATTCTGTTTTATATCCTTAGCATTAAATCCCTTCCCGTCATCTTTAACGGAAATAGTTGAATGTATCTCACCTTTTTTAATTATAATTTCTATATACCCCTGTTTTCTATTTTCAAAACCATGTTCAATAGAATTTTGAATTAGTTCATTTACCACAAGGGCTATAGATGTTGCTTTATCAGAATCTACTAAAAAATTATCTCCTGAAACTTTTACTTCTATATTTTGTTCTGAAGTAGATATATAGTTCAATGTATTTTTCGAAATCATCTTTAATATTAGCTTTATATCAACTTCATCTATACCTTCTTGAGCTAGCAATTCATGAGTTACAGATATACTAAGAATTCTACTTATACTCTCATTGAAAGCCTTTTTTAAATATTCATCATCTACTCGTCTAGATTGTAGTCTTAATAAACTAACTATCGTTTGAAGATTGTTCTTTACCCTATGATGTATTTCTTTTATAACAACTGATTTTAGAATAAGTTCTTTTTCCTTTTCTTTAACTTCTGTAATATCTTTTACTATCATATTAACACCGGTTACTTTACCTTTCTGTCTCATAACACTATATTTTATCTCTAAATCTAGATTTCCAGCCCTTGCTTCAGATGTTCTAGAATGATTATCCATAAGAATTTCCTTAAAACTTATTTCATCCAGTACTAAATTATTAAAACTCATACCTACTATATCATCTCTATAGCCTAAAGTTTTATAAAATCTTTTTGCACACGCATTAGCATATATTGCTACTCCATATCTATCAAAAATGATTATACTATCATCTATATTTTGAGTTATTAAATTTAAATTTTGACCAAGATATCTAAACATCTCAGGAAAAACCTCTAAAGATTTAGATAAAATAGAATCCTTCACAGTTTCTCCATCTTTAAATACATCATCTACAGCTTGCTCTATTATTAAAACGGCAATTACTTTATCTTGTTTATTTTTAACTGGTACTGTACTTTGTACTACTACTTTATTCTCTTGAGTTATAGCTTTTAACCCTCTAGTAGAAACTCCTGTATTCAATGTTCTTAGTGCAGCAGGTTCATTCTCTTGTAGAGCTATTTTTCCTACTACAGAATACATATAACTAGACTTTACATAAAGAGGCTTTGCTTCAGCAACTACTATAGCTTTTGTAGTATCTTTTGTGATGCAATCTAGAAACACATCTGCCCTTACTAGTTCTGAAATAGTTGGAAGCATGTCAGATACTTTTATCAACTCATTAATATCTGAGGAAGTTAAATTTGTGTATTTTTTACATATATCAGAAATAGTCATTTTGCTCACCTTTTATCTATTCATTATTATTGCTTTAGCAATATCCTTCATAGGTGCTCTTTTATCCATACTTAATTTCCTTATCATATTGTAAGCTTCTTCTTCAGTTATATTTCCTTTTTTCATTAGTATACCCTTGGCTTTCTCAATTAACTTTCTAGCTTTTAAATCTTCCTTAGCTTTTTCTATACTTTCTTTCATATAATTTATTTCTTCATCTTTAGCTATTGCAATCTCTATAGCTGGTAAAAGATTTTTTTCATTTACAGGTTTTACTACATACCCCATGATGCCTATACTTTTAGCTTCATTTATAAACTCCCTTGTACTGTAAGCTGTAAGAATAACTACACAGCTAACTATTTTTTCCTCTAGTAAAACCCTTGAAGCTTTTAAACCATCAAGTAATGGCATCTTTATATCCATAAGAACTAAATCTGGTTTAAGATTTTTACACATTTCTACCGCATCAAAGCCATCAGAAGCCATCCCTACAACATCGTAGCCTGCTTCTGTCAAAATTTCTGCAATATCCATTCTAGTAATAGGCTCATCTTCGGCTATTACTATTTTTTTGCTCATGTTTTTTCCTCCCTTAACTATTGTAATAGTTTTCTAATATTTTCTATGCCCCTATTGCTTATAGAATCTATATAAAATATATTCCCTACTCCTGCTCTTTCTAAATATTCTTTAGCTTTTTTTACATCACTATTACAACAATCTATTTTAGTTATAATACCTATAACCTTCTTATTGAACATAGATGCAAAATTTGGAGGAAAGACAATATTATTGCTAGTACTATCTTGTACAAATCCTATGATATCATAATCTACTGAAGACATTATAATTGCATTATAATACCTCCTATTTTCAATATATTCACCAGGTGTATCTAAAATATTGTTAGCATACTCTAATGCTTGAGTCTTTTTATATCCTATTTCTTTATCATTTAACACCTGTGTGAGCGTAGTCTTTCCACTACTAGTTTCCCCAATTAACATTATTTTTTTCATAAATAATCTCTCCTAGGACTTAGTTATATTAGTAGATGTAAATGCCAAAACATCTGATAAAAGATTTAATACTCCCTTCAGTGCAGTTTCAACACTGGATACATCTCCTGTTATAACTAATGAACCACTAAATCTATCTAGAAACCCTATTTCTACATCTGCAACTTTTGTCGCTGCATCTGCAGCTATTATAGCAGCTTCACTTGGAGTGATAGTCAATATACCTATAGCATTATATTTTTCGTCATCAAGTCCAAGTTTTCTATATATGCTTTTTTGTGGGTTAGCTATCAAATGTGCTAATGTAATTTGTTTACCTGGAACATATTCTTGTATAACTCTTTGTTTTTCCACATCAGCCATATAATCAAATCCTTTTCTTTTAAAATTACAAAAAAACGCCTATAGTGAAGTGAATATCCACTCCATTATAAGCGTCGTCGCCATGTCTATTGCACTTCATTGTGCAAACGTATTCTAATGTATTTACATTATAACAAATTAAAAATAGTAATGCAACAGAAAAATTTAAATTTATTCTCCAATTATTTAATCCATTCCACTACTTCTTCCATTTTTCTTCTGGTTTTGTCTCTATGAGGATCTTCTTTTCTATATCCAAATGCTACTAAAGTAGATACCCCAAATTTTTCCCTATCCAATATTCCTTCATCTTCTAATAACTTTTCTAGCTTTTCCTTATGAAACCCTTCTATAGGGCAAGAATCTACACCTATTTCTGCTGCTGCAGTTAGCATATTTCCAAGAGCAATATATGTCTGTCTCACTGACCATTCAAACATATCCTTATCATTATTTAAGATTTTAAAATCTTCATTTTGAAATTTTCTATATTTTTCACGTCTTTCTTTTACTTTATCTTCTGGCATTTTGTGTATATCTTTCATCATATGAGTAATATAATCAGAGCTATATATAACATCTGAGCTTTTTCTAGCCAATATTATTACCAAATGACTCAATGTTGGCATCTGTCTTTTAACTCCCCAAACTACTGGCAATAATTTTTCTCTAAGTTCTTCATTTTCAACTACAACAAACTTCCATGGCTCAAATCCAAAAGAACTAGGAGATAACCTTCCTACTTCAAGTAAAAAGTTAAAATCATCTTCTGGTATCTTCTTATCTGGATCAAATTCCTTACAAGCAAATCTAAATTTATGTGCATTCAATATCTCTTCTTTTCTTTTTTCTATATCTATATTTTTCATATTATCCCTCCTACCATTTTATCTATTTATTTATATACCCAATTAGAACAAATTTTAATTGCTTTGCAAATATAGTAAAGATTAATTATTATATATAAGGGTATTTAAAGTAAGAATAGTTAGGAGGTTTAAAAATGAAAGGATATTTTGCTTCACATTTTTTTAATGATGCCGTATTTAGATGGACAGAAGAAGTAGCTAGCTATATTGAAGATGAAACGGGAATTGCTATGTATGTTCCACAAAGAAATGCTGAAATCAATGATAAAAGAGAAAATGATAATATTATCACTGATATAAAAATAGCTCAAGCTGATACTCTTGAGTTAAAAAAGGCCAATATATTATTTGCCTGTTTAGATGGACTTACTATAGACGATGGGGTTGCTGGAGAAGTAATGGGCTTTGGATTAATTAAGGAAATGGAAGAAGAATATAGTATTGTCACTAAAAAACCAAGGCTAATAATCGGAATAATAACTGATATGAGATGGCAAGGAACAGGAGATAATCATTTATATAGAAATTTAATGATTTTAGGAAAAGTTAGAGAACATGGCTATATAGTAGAAGGATATCCTGGAGAAGATGATTATAAAAAAGAAATTGTTAAAATAGTAAAAAAGTTTAAAGAACAAAATAATTTGTAAAATTAGACGAAAAAGCTTAGAACCATATATGGCTCTAAGCTTTTTTATATATAAATTAGAGAATATTTACTTTATCCATTCTACTACTTCCCCAATTGGCCTTCTAGCTTTTTCTATATAGACTTTATCTTTCTTGTATCCAAAAGTTACTAGACAAGAAACTCCAAATTTTGAACTATCTAATATTCCATTGTCTTCTAATAATTTTTCTAACTTCTCCCTGTGAAAATTTTCTATAGGACAAGAGCTTATACCTATTTCTGCAGCAGCCGTTATCATATTCCCTAAGGGAATGTAAGTCTGTTTTATTGACCATTGGAACATAGCTTCTTTATCATTTAAAAGCTTAAAGTTTTCCCTCTGAAAAACTCTATAATCTTCACGTCTTTCACTTATCTCATCTTCTGGTATATTTTTTACATCTTTCATTATATAAGTTATATAGTCAGAACTATATATAATATCTGAACCTTTTCTTGCAAGCATCATTACCAAATGGCTTGATGTTGAAATTTGTTTTTCACAATCTAAAGTTAAAGAAATTAAGTCTTCCTTTAACTTATCATCTTGGATTACAATAAACTTCCAAGGTTCAAATCCAAAAGAACTAGGAGAAAGTCTACCAACTTCAAGTAAAAAATCAATATCCTCTTTTGGTATCTTCTTATTAGAATCAAACTCTTTACAAGCAACCCTGTACCTATGTACATTTAATATTTCTCTTTTCTTATTTTCCATAATATACCTCCTTAATCTTTCATAAAAATAAACAATATAAAAAACACCCCTCAGAGATGAAGAGTGTTTGTTTTCTATAGGCACAAGAAAGCATAGACATAGCCATACTATATCTTTTACACCTTCTCATCCTCGTGAGCAATCATAAGTGTCTTATTTATGGCAGGTCTCCTGACTTAGGTTTATAATAAATTCGCACCTTCCCATTCTTTTATTGAAAGAACAGTGGTATAAGTGAACTCAAATTTCCATTACAGTGGCGGGACCGTGTTGGCATTTCACCAATCTTCCCTTTTAAATTTTTGATATAATCAAAAATACCATAAACAACCGTATTTAATTATAATATCATTTTATTCTAATTTCATTTATATGTCAAGTGAACTCCCCCCACTTATTTACCCCTATGAGAGATTCTAACCACTAAGCTAAATTCACAAGAAATTTGGTAATTAAGTTTTAACCTTGCTAGATAATCCTTATTATTGTTGAATTAGTCATATACCTATTGTACCTCTCTTGTTTTACAAGTCTAGAAGTACGTTCTATGTTTTGATTAGAAGTTGAGGTATTCTTGTTTATATTAAATAAATAAACTATTATTTATTTAATACACTAAGAATCTGTCTAAGTTCTAAAGCAAATATTTGCCCTGGTGCTGAAACTTTTTCTCCAGACGCAAAAGTAGCAGCAGAACCAAATGTTTTTCCTACTATCCTACTTATAACTCCCTTTTTTCCCATAGAAATTGTAATCAATGGCTTATTAGCATGATTCTCTTTCATATAATTTGTAGCCTCTAAAAGGACTAAAACATCACTAACACTATTTGGCATAAATGCTACTTTTAATATATCAGCTCTTAGGTTTTGCATCTTCAATAGCCTAGATATTATTTCGTCTTTTGGAGGAGTTTGTTTAAAATCATGATTTGACATTATTACATAAACACTATTAGAATGTGCTGTATTTAAAATCTTCTTTATATTTTCTTCTTTATTAAAAAGTTCAATGTCTATTAAATCTATAATTTTTGATTCTATAGCCATACAATTTAACTTTATATAATATTCATCACTTATCTTTTTATTTCCGCCTTCTCTGATACTACGAAAAGTAAATAATATGGGTACATCTTTTAAATTTTTCCTTATATATATTAATGTTTCTAAAACTTTATCCATTCTTTCCACTTCTTCATAAAAATCTACACGCCACTCTACTACATCAGGTAATAATTTTTTAATGCTTTCAGTTTCACTAATTATTTCATCTTGAGTTTTACCTACAATAGGTACAAATATTTTTGTATTTCCCTCGCCAATATTTATATTTCTTACAGTTACTACATCACTCATTTCTTCACCTTCTATTTTTTAAACAATAATTCTTTCACATAATCAACTGGCATTTCCTTTCCTGTCCATAATTTAAAAGCTTCTGCCCCTTGCCATAATACCATTCCATAACCATTAATTACCTTGCAACCTTGTTTTTCAGCCATATTTAATAGTTTTGTCTTACTAGGTTCATAAACTATATCTGAAACAACTAAATCAGGATATAATATAGATGGATCCGGAATATTACATTTATCTTCCAGTGGCTTCATTCCTACAGATGTTGCATCTATAAAAATTGAACTTTCCTGTATTTCTGTTCTCAATATATTTATATTATAAAGATCAAATACTTTAGCTTTACAATTTGTTTCCTTGTTTATTTTTTGAGCCACTTTTTCTGCCCTTGTATATGAAGAAGTTTTTCTATTAAATATAGATATTTCTTTTACACCATCTAAAGCTGCTTGTACGCAAATTGCTGTTGCTGCCCCTCCAGCACCAGCAACTACTATCTTTTTACCAATGATATCAATGCCTTCCTCCTTTAATGATCGCATATAGCCTACACCATCTGTCATATAACCTTTTAGTACTCCACCATCATTCACTATTGTATTTACTGAACCAGTCATTTCAGCAGCTGGAGACAATTTATCTAAATACTTGCATACTAATGTTTTATTTGGCATTGTAATATTTGCACCACGAATATTTAAGGCCCGAAATCCCTTGATTACATCAGCTAATTGTTCATCACTATTTACATCAAATGCTAAATAAATATAATCTAATCCTAGCTTTTCAAATGATAAATTATGCATTTTAGGTGATAGACTATGGGAAATAGGTGAACCTAATAAAGCCATTAGTTTTGTTCTACCAGTAATTCTTTCAGTAAAATCTTTTTTCATTTAATTCATTCCTTCTTTTTAAATTGTAAATTATTTTATACTCTAAATTTTTATAAATAAAACTTCAGTACTAATTATACCATTGATCAGAATATTATAGGGACAGTTAAATCTGTCCCTACTTTAGATATCATATATGCTCATTTTTCCATAATTTTTCATATCTAATTGCATTATATCTTGTTTTCTCTATTTCCTCTTCTCTTACTTTTCTTATAATCTTCCCAGGAATACCAAGGACTAAAGAGTTTTCTGGTATATTAACCCCTTCTGGAATTAGAGCTCCTGCTCCTATTATACAATTATCTCCAATAACAGCATTATTTAAAATTATTGCTCCCATACCTATCAAACAATTATTACCTACTTTACAACCATGGACTACTGCATTATGTCCTACAGTAGTATAGTCACCAATTTCTAAAGGAAGATTAGTATCTACGTGTAAAGTAACATTATCTTGAATATTAGTGTGTTTCCCAACATTAATATAACTCATATCCCCTCGAGCTACTGCACCATACCAAAAACTACTACCTTCTCCTATGGTTACATCTCCTACAATATTTGCTGTTTCAGCAATAAATGATTCTGAATGTATTTTGGCTTTTTTATTTTTTAAATTCTTTATCATATACTGTCTCTCCTTATCATTTATATATGTTTTTTAAAATATTATTTATACTCAATATTTATGGATTTTATTAATATCAGCTTTCGGTACATTACATTATAATACCACAATAGCAAAATTATCAAACTCCCCCTAGAATTATAAATTTTATATTAATAAAACTATTTATATCTATACCCATAAACAAAAATCTCCCTAGGTAATTAACTTAAATAATTAACTAAGAAGACCTCTTATTTTTATAGCTGTTTACTACAATTTATTTTTTCTCAAAGATTGGAAGGTATTCTAAAAATATAATATCTTTCCTATTAGCCGCTTCTCCTTCTGCTAATATAGCTGCTTTAGCTTCAACAATACCTCCTGCCGATTCTACAAGTCTTTCCATAGCCTGTATAGAACCTCCAGTACTTATAACATCGTCAATAATAGCTACCCGTTTCCCTTTTATATATTCAGCATCCTGTTCATCTAAACACAATAATTGCTTATCTTGCGTAGTTATAGATATAACTTCATCAATAATAGGTGAATTCATATAAGGCTTAATACTTTTTCTAGCCACGATATATTTTTCCATATCTAACAACTTTGACATCTCAAATACTAAGGGAATTCCTTTTGCCTCTGCTGTTAATAGTACATCTACATTAGGCAATTTTTTCACTATTTCAGGAGCTGCTACAGAAACCAGTTCAGTATCTCCTAATATTACAAAGCTAGCAATACAAAGATTATCACTAATCTGTACAATAGGTAATTCCCGTGTCACTCCAGCTATTTCAATAGAATATGTCTCTTCCATTTTTTATCCTCCTTATATATTACATTCCCAATATACTAGCAAAAGCTTTAATAATAATACCTGCTATCATGCCTAAAAATGGATCAGTGATTGCTGTTACAGTCATAGTTATTCCTCCAACAATTGGTCCCCCTGGCATTCCTGCAGTAGTTAATGCAGATACAGCATTGACTGGTACAGTTACAATAGCTCCTAGTACGAACAAGAATCCAGCAATTGATTCGCTAGGTATATATTTCCCCATTTTAGGCAATAAGCCTGCAAATAAAATAATCGCCATCAAAGCCATCATTAAAACACCAGACATTAAAGGGTGTGGTGCGCCTCCTGTTGCGGAAATAATAGATTCAACAGGTCCACCTCCAAATATTGCTGATGCTAAATCTGCCAGACTACTAACAATTGATAGATGGTCTATATTAACATTAGTATTTGCAATATTACCAGTGATCTTTCCAAATGCAATATTAGCACCTATATTTAAACATATCATAGCTAAGGCACCACGAATAACATCAATATTTATAACAGGCTTTTGAAAAACAAATTTCTCTCTTTCAGAAATATTAATATCAGATTCCTGTTTTAATATCAATGCAATAACACTTGATGCAATTACAGAAATAGCAATTGTATATACTAAATCTTCTGTAAACATATAAGTAACAAAGCTAATAGCAATAGAACTGAATCCAACTATCTTATTTTTTCTTGCCATATCAATAGAAACACGTGCCAGCATAATTCCTACTCCTGCCATCATTCCACTAGTAATTGCAGGTCCAATAAAATTTACAATTTTTTCGAGTAAGCCAAATGCACCTATGATAGTCATCCCTATAGCACCTAAAATAACCATAGATATTCGTTCTTTCATGTTTTTACCCATTGTTCCTGCTAATGTAATAGTTTCTGCCTGAAATGAAACTGGTGCTACTACACCAAATATTAAACATCCTATTGCACCAACAATAAATGCTAAAGCTGTTGGTACTGATGCAAATCCAAATGATAATGCTAAAAGTCCTTGAGGTAATCCATTAAGGATAACACTCAGTGCTGCGAGGAAGTCTTTTAAATAGTCCATTTATGTCTCTCCTTTACATTGCTCTCACATAAAAAAGTATATACTAAAGAAACTGGAATTCTCTATAGGAAAGAATTCCAGTTTCTTTAGTATATAAACAAAGGTTAAAATTAATACAATACCTTTTTATTTATTATCTGTTTATCCTCACCCATAGTAGGATAATTTTAGGTTATCCTGTAGAAACTCCTGAACCATATTATCAGGATTATATGAGAGCAATATTCTGTTTTTATATAATGAATATACCAGAACATTCGACATTTTGCAAGATTTTTTATTTGCAATATAGTAAATATTATAAAATAATTAAACTATATAGTTAACTTATTATAAACTAAAACCTGTTTATCCTCCGTTTCTAAAAATCCTACTTTCAATAAAATATTTTTAATGACATTAAAAAATGGGTTTTCTTTTCTTATAAATGCCTCTATTGGCAATTCATCTAAATATTCATCCTCTACAAATAAACTTAAAGCTTTGTATCCATAACCGTTAAATTGGTATTCACTAAATATAAGTATAGATATATCATAAAAAAATTCTCCACTATTATTTCGATCTTTTACTAAAACAATATCTCCAATAAAATTGTCATCCTCATATATTTCAAAACATCTGCTATCTAAAATATCAATTCTAATATCTGGAGACCCTTTATTTATATTATTTTTGATTTCATTTGCTCCTAATAATATATCATTTCCAAAACTTTTAGTATGTTTACATACTTCCTCTAAATATTTCAATGTCCATAAAGGTTTTTCATTCTCAATTATTTTTAAATTCACTTTATCACCCCAAAAAATAATCCCCTCTTCTAATCATAAACTGGAATTTTCAACTGAATTCCTATATATTAATTTATGTATAATATCTGTTGGATATAAACTTGCCACTTTTACAATTTTTTCAATCTTTAAATCATCAATAGTCTGCTAAGAATTGAAAAGTTCATCATTACTAATTCCCTCAATTTTTTCACCTACATTTCTAAACTGTCCAAGCCAAAACATTAATGCATCATCACGAGCATAATTTTCATCTATATGCACTTCTTTTATTTCTCCAATAAACCACTTATGACTACCTGTATAATCAATTCGATGTACAACTTTACACTCAAGATTTACTGGACATTCCTCTATAATATAACTATCAATTTTGTTTCCTCTTTGTGGTGTCAGATTTGCCTTTATATATTTATTTCCATCTCTTCCAGATATAGTACCGCAAATATGTATTTTATCTAATTGCTTCTTAGTTGGTATATTGATAGCAAATTCTTTCTTTGAATTAATTAATTCATAGGTATACTTCTCAGGTTTAATCCCTACCATTACAGATGGAGGATTGAAAGAATAGAAATGAAATGCTCCAACAACCATAATATTATTTCCTACTGTAACAAAAACTACTGGAAAAGAAGGTAGCGCAACTATTCCATCATGTAAATTATCATGTATTACTTTCATTGAACGGCCTCCTTTACAGAACAAAACTCTTTCTTGATACTTAAAAAACATAATTTTAATAATTTATTTTATTATTTTCTATTGTATCAAATATTAGCCTACTAATGTATATACATTAATATAAAACCGTATTTCTTATCCTGTTTACTTAATTTCTATTTTCTTATTGACTCTAACATTATGTTATGCTTTATACTAATATTGAGCTCAAAAATCATACATGTGTGAGGTGTATAAATGTTAAAAATAGGCGATTTTTCAAAACTATCGAGGATTAGTATTCGTATGCTTAGACATTATGATGATATCGGACTATTAAAACCTGATATGATTGATTCTTCTAATGGCTATAGATATTATAGCGAATCTCAGCTTACTATAACTAGTAAAATCCACGTACTAAAATATATGGGATTTAGTCTATCTAATATTTCCGACATCTTAAATTGTTATTCTGATCCTAAAAAATTAGAAGAATATCTTTTACTGCAAAAATCTATTGTAAAAAAAGAATATGAAGAATCCCAAAATAGATTACTTCTCCTTGAAAATACTATTGATCGACTTAGAAAGGATGATAATGCTATGAGTTATTCTGTTATAGTAAAAGAAATTCCTAGAATGAAAGTTGCTAGCTTTAGAGATATTATTCCATCTTATGAAATGGAACATATCCTTTGGGAAAAAATGATGAAGGAACTAGATTCTCAAAATGTAAAATTTTCAAATCCATGCTACTCCATGGCTATATTTCACGATAAGGAACACAAGGAAAATGATGTGGATGTTGAAATACAAATATCTGTAATTGGCAATTACTCTAATGCTAATAATGTTATCTTCAAAGATACTGATACTACGAAAGTAGCTTCCGTAACATTTAAAGGCCATTATAATCAAATTCATCTAGTTAATGAAACAGTTGCTCACTGGGTATCAGATAATAATTACGAATTTAATGGTGCTATGTTTAATATTTACCATGTAAGTCCTGCTACTGAAAATAATCCTGATAATTGGGTTACAGAAGCATGCTTCCCTATTAAAAAAATTTAATTTTTAAATACCACCGAAGCTAAACCTCAGGTGGTATTTATTCTTCATCACTACCTCAAGTATATATTTAATTATGAAGCTTCAGGGTACATAGGAGTATTAGGATTAAAGTCTGGATATGATAGAATATAATCATAAATATGTTTTTCTATGTTAACTCCCATATTTTTTAAACCTTCATTTCCAAACATTACATTATATTCTAGTATATAATAAGCATCCCCAACTACTGCTATATCAAATCCTGCATGATTTATATTTAAACTAGAAGCAACTTTTTCTACCAATTCAATTGCCTTTGAGGGAATATTATTATAGTCATAAATAGCTCCTTTTGCAATATTATTATGAAACTCTCCCTCTCTAGCTATTCTCCAGTAAGCTCCTATTATCTTATTACCTACATATATTATTCTTAAATCTCTATCTATAGGAAGTTTTTCTTGAATATATAAGATATCATTATTTTCTATATAAGTTTTCAATTCTTGTCTGTTTTTTATAAGGAAAACTCCTCTTCCCATAGAGTTTTTTATTTCTTTAGCTACTAAGGGGTATCCAAATTCTTCTTCAATAGTTTCAATGTTAATGTTATATTTACTTAATATTTGAGTATAAGGTACATTTTTAGGGAAAGTAGTCCATAATGCTCTAGTAGTTTCAACTTTATTATGCCCTAGCTGATAAGTGCTAATATTAGGAAATATTTTCTTTTTGAGTCCATAAACTAAAGAATTTACCTGCCAATATTCTGGAAATAATATGCAATCTGCAGATTTTATTTTATCTATTTCTTTAAAAATATTTTCTGGTTTAATATATGTTATATTAGGTATGCTTATAGTCCTAAATGGATTAAATGTAATTAAATTCATTTCAACACCACCCTATAAAGAATAACAAAATTATTTTACTACCAGAAAAATTGTTTTGCAATATTTTTTATGATATTTTTATTTTTCCATAATTAATTATTCATATTTATCTAATAGATTAAATAATACTAATTATATATTGTGTTTTTATATCTTTTTAGTTATAATCCATATTATTAAATATCCTAGCATTATATGGAGGTAATATAATATGTACTCTTTTTCAGAATATCTGTGGTTTTTTATCATTTATGCTTTCTTAGGCTGGTGTGTTGAAGTTGTATATCACGTAGTAAAATCTGGGCAGTTCGTTAATAGAGGTTTCTTAAATGGAGCTGTATGTCCAATTTATGGCTTTGGTATGGTAATATTACTTTATTTATTAACTCCCCTAAAATATAATTTTATCTTATTATTTTTAGGTTCATTCTTACTTACATCTATTTTAGAATATATAACAGGATTT
Source organism: Anaerosalibacter massiliensis (assembly GCF_024623155.1). Taxonomy (NCBI): domain Bacteria; kingdom Bacillati; phylum Bacillota; class Tissierellia; order Tissierellales; family Sporanaerobacteraceae; genus Anaerosalibacter; species Anaerosalibacter massiliensis. The sequence goes on along the minus strand of NZ_JANJZL010000003.1, from coordinate 279,680 downwards.
ATACTCGAAAAAATATTTCATGATAAATGGTGGAATTATTCTGATATGCCTTTTAATATTAGAGGATATATATGTTTAGCTTTTTCAATTATATGGGGTATTAGTGGAGTATTTATGGTTGATATAATTCATCCACCTATCTCAAAATCTATATCTATCCTAGATAATACAATTGGTAATATTATATTATTTCTGATATTAATATGTTTAATAATAGATCTTATTATAACAATTTTGGGTATCATGAAAATAAAAAAACACATATATATACTTGATGAAATAGCGGAAAAGTTAAGATATTATTCTAATGATATTGGTGAAAATATTTATAAAGGTACCACATTAGCAATTAAGACTAAAGACAATATGAAGTACAAGATTGAGGAACAAAGATCAGAATTTGATGATATACTAAGTAAGAAAAGTATAAGAATCAAAGAACTAAAAGTAAAATATGAAAAGATATTGAAAGAAAAAGGATTTGTTCATAAACGTTTAGAAAAAGCATTTCCAAATATTAAAACATTGAAAAAACACAACTAAACTAATATAGCACAAGGGGACGATTCTTCTGTGCTATATTTTTCTCATTATTCTAAAATTAATTCCTGCTCGTTGCTTACATATCGATAATCTAACTAATTCTTCATATTCAAGACATTTATCATTAATTTCTCCACTGGTGAATTTAAAAAGATTTAATCTACAAGGCAAGGTAATTAAATTCAATATTGTAGAAATTAAAAATATATCAGTCAATATTCAATCCCATACATATAGAATCGTAGAACCTACCGTTAATTAGAAAATCCCTTGTTATTATTCCTTCTTTACTAAAACCAAGTTTTTCATACACATGAATTGCTGAATAATTATCACTTCTAACTCTCAAATTAATTTTTCTTATTACTCCTGATTGTTTACACCACTCAATTAAATACTTTATAAGTTCCGTTCCTATACTTTGACCCCAATATTCCTTTAAAACACTAATCCCAAATTCTCCAGTATGTGCTATTCGTGGCCTTGCACCTCCTGAAAAATTTAAGTTCCCAACTATTTTTCCATCTACTTCTGCAATAATGAACAATGCATTGTCTTTTTTTGAAATATTATCAATAAAATTTTCTTCCTGTTCAATAGTTTTATCAAATTCACCTTGTCCAAATGTCAAAAATACTGATTCTCCGCTAACTGTGTCGATATATTCTAATATTGCCTTAGCATCAAATTTATTTGCTTTTCTAATTATCATTGTATTTCCATTCTTTAATTTTAATTTTTTCATTTTCATCTACCCCTAAGTGAATTTTTCTTTTCATTACATACTAATACCAAGCATAGAACCATTTCTACAAAGATTATAACATAGTATTATTACCTTTAATATATAGTCTAATTTTTCATACCAAGAATTACAAAATATATACCATATATTACATCTACCACTTGGTTTCACGCCCCTTTCCTATCATAACAATCTCCCCAACTACATTTAAAAAACAAGATCAGGCTAATGCCAGCTTTTTGTTAAGAAAATCGTCATTGTCCTGACTTATGAATAGATAAATTACCAGAAAAAATAATTGAAAGGTGGTTCTAAATGAAATAATACTTTCTTGATTCTAAATCATAACTTACCTTTCTAATTCATTTTAACGCAAAGTAGAGTAAAGACTTCTCTTAAACCCAACATAAGTTACCACGAAGTATAAAAAATATGTGACAACACAGAGGGACGGTTCTCCTGTATTGTTATGATTGTGCTCTAACTAAAATTTAAAAAGATTTAGTCCAACCTTTTCATTGAATTCTCTATCCACTGTTCCCTCTATTGCATCTACAACTATCTCTCCTGTAGCACTAATTACCGCTAAATTTAAATGTCCGCCAAATACATTGTTTTCTTCATTTGCTAAGTTTATATGAATATGTAGATAAACTTCTCCATCCATCTGAGATATATTTCCTATAAGACTTGTAATCTCCATATCTCCTGTTAGTTCCTTTGAGTGATATTCTTTGCTACTTGTTTCAAATAGGCCTATCACTGCTCTATTTGTAGCTCCAAGACCAGAAATAGTACCTAGTTTTATACCTTCTTCTCGGCATAGTTTTTTAATGGATTCTACTACCTCTTCCCCTTTTTCCAATCTAACAACATACTTATGGCCAAATTTTTTAAACTCCATATTTATCACTTCCTTTGTAAATTAATTATAATATAAAAATTTCAACTAGACAATAAAAAGACAGAAGTTTCAGTTTTTTTATTTTAATAATGATTCTTCATTGTATTATAGCAAAACTATTTATATACTGAATATAATACCTAATATTCCCATTAAATTTAAGTAAAAAAATAGCGGGTTAAAAATCCCATAATTCCTCCAAATACAACAGAAGGAAGAAACATTTTTATTCTCTTAATCGCAATGATTGACATTAATAAAAATAGAAAACGGAGAGGCCAATTCTACATTATCTGTAATGTGGAAAATTGCAAATGGTCTAAACATTCCTATAAGTGCAATATTATCTATCCAATCGAATGTCTCCATTGCCCGGAAGAAAGACGGACTGAAACTGAGTAGTTCTAATAACACATTAATTGTCGAGCCTTTGTTTTATTCTCATGGTTTACTAGAATTCTATCGTGGTTACCTACAGCCTAAGGGAGAATATCTTCCTGAAACACATCCACAAGGTGTTGTGGAATTTGTTACTGTTATGTCAGGTCAATTAACAATGAATATAAACAGTGATACTTATCAATTAGATGAGTACGATTCAATCCGTTTTAAAGGTGATGATTCTCATAAGTATATCAATCCTTCATCATCTTTAACAATTTTACATTTTGCAATTTCTTATAACAATCTTTAAAGAATATTCTTTTCAAAGAAACCTATCAATTTTCATTGGGGACTCCTTTATTTTGCTTATTTCTGCATAAAAAGTCCCCCAAATAAATAGTTATCTCAATAAATAATTCCTGTCAATCTTTCTATTTGTCTTATTAATAACCCATTTCAACATAGGTTTTGACAAAATTATGATACTAATACACAGAAATATAACGAAGAATATAGCCTAAGAAATTTTTATTGAATAATAGATTTTTGAATTGCTTTTTGCCTATAAAAGCAAAGGCATCAGATTTTTTTCATCTCAATGCCCTTGAATTTTCTTTATTATTTTTATTGATGAAAGGTATGCTCATTTGTCTTGGTAACTCCTACTGTACCTTCTAAGTAAACTCCTGATGTTATTGCACCCTTCGGACAGGCCTTTTTGCACTCTCCACAACGAATACATTCCACCGAATTAATATCTTTTGTTATTTTAACATTCATCTTACACTGCTTTTCACAAGTTTTGCAGCCGTTACATTTTAGTTTATCCACATTCATTTGATAAAAGCTAAACTTATTGAAAAGTGAATAAAATGCGCCGAGAGGACAGATGTACTTACAAAAAGGTCTATATATAAATATTGAAACAGCGATTATTAATACTAATATCCCCATTTTCCAATTAAACAAAAATCCAATTGTTTCTCTTAAAGGTTCATTTTTAATGAGTAGCGGGATACCACCCTCCAGCGTTCCTGCCGGACAAATCCATTGGCAGAAGTAAGGCTGTGCCATACCATATTGATTGGTTAGAAAAATTGGCAATAGAATAACAGGAATTAAGAGTATAGCATATTTTAAATACCGAAGTGGCTTATCTATTCTTTTTGGGACCTTGATTTTTGGTAACTTAATTTTATGAAGCAAATCCTGTAAAAATCCAAACGGACATAGAAAACCACAAACAAATCTTCCAAGAAGCACTCCAAACAGCATAATAAATCCTAATACATAAAAGGAAAAATTATGTTTCCTACCTCCTAAAACTGCTTGCAAAGAGCCAATAGGACAAGATCCAACAGCACCAGGACAAGAATAACAATTCAGTCCCGGCACACAAATAAATTTTGAGTTACCTGTAAATATTTTACCTTTCATAAATCCAACAATATATCCATTTGTAATAATCGTTGTAATAGTTTGAATAATACGCTGTTCGCTTATTTTTAGTTTATCCATTATCCGACACCTATACATTCAAGGCAGATATTAACTGCTTTTTTCAATACCACCAAATGCTCTCCACGAAGAATGCCTACCCCAACAAATAAAAAAGAGGAAATAAGAAGAGCATACCGTATATTTAATTTCGTCAATTCTATTTTTCTCATCGTAGTTTGCTCACTCCTGTTTATTTTGATTTTTCAACTTCTTCTAATCTGTCAAGAATTGCTTGTCTATAATCGTCTTCGGTTCGACCACCGAAGTGTGGTTGTCCAATTATTTTACCTTTTGAATCTACAAAGATAGTGGTTGGAAAAAGAGTTGCTCTGTCAGTCAATGCTTTTTGCAACACATCATCTGGAATTAAAGTTAAGAACTTAGCACCTGCATCATCCATAACTTTTGTAGCAAATTCTACAGCATCCTTGTTATCAACAGTATCAGCACAAATTGAGATAATATTACTATCTTTAGGTCTGCTATCGTAGAGTTTTGCAATATCTGGCATTTCAGCAATACATGGATTACAGTTTGTTGTCCAAATATTTATCATTGTTATTTTATAGTCTTTAAAATAGTCGGATGTTACTTTCTCTCCTGTAATTGAAACTGTATCAAATCCAGCCAAATCCACATTCTCATATAACTTACTCTGCTGTTCATTTTGCTTTATTGCTTCCTCGTCTGTTAAAACTATGGGGTCACTCGGCCCTTTAATAAGTAAGATAACTATGCCTATAACCACAATAATTAATATTACACCTATTATTTTAAAGATCGTTTTAGATATTTTTTCCATAATCATACATCCTCTCTGTATTCCAGAATATCACCCGGTTGACAATCAAGTATTCTACACAATGCATCAAGGGTAGTAAACCTAACGGCCTTAGCTTTTTGGTTTTTAAAGTTTGAAACATTTGCCATCGTCATATCAAGTTTTTCAGATAACTCAGTAAGTGACATTTTCCGTTTTGCCATCATAACGTCTAAGTTGATAACTATCATACAATTGCACCTCCAATTAAAAAGTAAGGTCTACTTCTTCTTTTATCTCTGCCGCTTTTTTAAAAATGTTTGACATAATTAATGAGAGAAATCCTGCTGTTATAGAGACAAAAGGAACAATAATTGAAGGAATTATCGTTAGTGCATACAAAAATAAGCTGCGGTCAAAATAGAGGAATAGCTCTGCCAATATAAAGAGTACTGCCTCACTAAATGCACAAATTGCAATTATTTGAAATTCCTTTGCAATTTTAGGAGAAAAAGAATTTTGTGAACAAAGTAACCTACAAATGGATTTTAATTTAAATAGTGCCACAAGATATGGAGTTGCACAGACATAGATACATCCTGTCAATATTAGCACCATATTAGAACTTAATAGTTCTCTATTTGAGGTTTTCAAAAGTGCTGTAATAACAAGTGGTGTAGCTATAAGTGCAAGAATCGTTAAAACAATTCCTACAATTACAAGTCCATTTAATAATTTTGAACTTATTTTTTCTTTCATAAATATTACCTCACCTTAAAATATTTTTGTTTGTTAACTACTTTCAACATTATATATCACAAATTAAACAATTTCAATAATTTTTTATCGTTATTCTTTATATTTTTATCGTTATTCTTTAAGCTTTTATTATTATTTTCAAATCATAATGGAAAAGAACGCTAAAATTAGCGTTCTTTTATAAAATATAAATTATAAAAATTTCAATTTAAAGATGTAACTTTCTTTTCAAAAAATCAACCTCAAAACTGGATAATTCTTATCCAGTTTTAGCCCATTTTTTACCTTCAAACTACAATACCTTGTGGTTAAAACACTCTACTTTTCTTCTTGTTTACAATACATTATCTGAACTACACACTCCGCATGCAGCTACAACTCCAAACCAAGTATGGACTTGGGACATTACCTGGTTAAATGCGCTTATCAAAGGACAGCACTACAAACTTTATTTAATAATAAACATGTTCAGTAGACTAATAGTAGCCTTTGAAGAAGGCAGTACCTTTCTATAGCCATGTCTTCAGGTATCCAAACCATGTAGGCAGAGACTCTATGTCAATGGCAAATCGGAAACGAAGGAATTAAATGTTTTTATAATTAAATGCGACAACTTACTTGACAAACACCAATAACAGTTTCTCCGATATTTGCAAACTAACCCTATAAATAGTATAATGAAATTCAATAGATATTCATCTTGTTTTTTTATTAGTTGTTTGGACACTAAATTAATTCATTAAAAGGGGGAGTTTTATTTATGAAAAAATTTTTTATTTCAAGCATTCTATTACTAACAATTATTTTAGGGGGGGGGATAACCTGTTATGCAGATTCTGTAGAATCTAATGTTGTTAATCTTTCAGAAGAGGACAAGCTTGAAATCAGAGAGATGCTAGATGAACTTAATATTGATAAAACGACTCAAGACAATTTAATCAATAAGTTAGAAAATAATCAAATTTGGGATTGTATGGATGAAGAACAAGTTTCAAAAATACCAGAAAATTATTTTAATGTATCAATTGATGAGCCTGTTAAAAGATATACATTTCCTGATGGATCAGTAATTGAAACAAAATTAGAATTGCCTATGATTTCACCTTCTGCAGTTACAGGTGGAAGTGTTTCATCTGGATCAGGATACACTTCAGTAAGGGGAGCTAAAGTTAGCACAAAAAAAGGTCTGGTTGGCATGGGATTTTATGCTGATTATACTAATGTAAATGGTGCATATGACTATATAAGTAGAGTATATGATTCCTGGGTTAAAGTAGTAGGTGGAAGCTATAGTAATCGTAAATTAAAAATAGTGAAAAAAAGAGAGGATATCTCAGGACCAGCAGAGGCAAAACTTTCAGCAGACGTATCATGGGTTGGAGGAGTTACTGGGGCTGGAACAGAATGGTTAAAATTACGCGTAGGAAAGGATAAAGCATGGTCAAGCCAAAACTAACAAAATTAACCAATATAATATGCAATATTTCATTGATTTTAATTGCATTTTTTATGATATTTTTTGTTTTCATCAAAAATACGCTAGAATATCCAAATACCTATGATATTAGAATAATATCAGTATTAACTGTATTGTTTATATTATCATTTATTGCAAAATCTCTAATTATAGAAAATAATAACAGATAATTAAACAATATTACTATATTAGCTGTTAAGTAATTAGTAACATTAGTGTAAAAGCATAGATGACTATATTACTATTGTAATTAATCCTTGATAAAAAATAAGTGAAAAGATGCTTTTAAAATATCAAAACAAAAAAATGAAGAGGACAAACATAAAATAGAAGTTACTTAATTAAGTAACTTCTATTTTATGTTTCAATCATTACACATAATCTTATATCTCTTTCAATATTTTTATTAAAACTTATGTTATTTGCCAAAGAGTTATATCATTGTTAATAGCTTTTACTATAAAAACTTTGCATTCTCCACTCGAATCATAATCGACTACCTTCTGGATGCCTAAAACATAGTACCACATTTCTCTTTATCCTGTGTCATCACCACTATGTGGATACATTTTGTTATCCTCGTTACCTACATGTGAACACAATTCATCAGATGATTCAGACTTTTTATTTTTCGCATTTTTTCTTGCAGGCTTAAATCTATTTCCATCAAGACTGTTATCCAATCCTGTTTTATATACGAATGTTATCATTGCAGGGTCTTTGTTTCCCTCTTCATCTATCCCACTAACAATAACTTTTTCAACCACACTTTCAAACACATAGCGGTCAAACGTATCAATAACCTTATTCTGTTCCAACACTTTTTTAAAACCTAATAAACGTTTTTAATATCCTTTTCTTCTTCCAAATTTGATGTCAACTTTTCTCTATCCTGAATATCCTGAATTTTTACATCTATCTTCTGTAGTATATCGGTATATTTCTCTTCATATGTTTCCTTATCTATAATATCCTCTAGCCTCATATTTACTAACTTGTTCTTTTTTGATTCTAATAATTGAACTTCTTTTTCAATTTTAGAAGTCTCCTTGTGAATAGTACTTGAGCTTAAAACGTCTTCCATTCTCTGCAAAAACTCTTGTAAAACATCTTTGTTGTTATTACACATAATGCAATAGCTTTCCAGAAATGCTTTTTCAATTTTCAGCGTATCCAATGGATTTCTTGGAAACCTTCTCGCTTTGTTACCTGCGTTCCCGTAATGGCTTATCAGCAAATTCCTTATATTTAAAATTATAAGGAGTTATAATTTAGCAATTGAAATCTCTGGATTCACACATGGAATGAAGTTTATAGATCCACACTATTTTGTGCTCTAACTAGAAATATTGTCATAATTATAGAAATTAGCAACCCACCAAATACATAACCCCAACTAAAAAATGAAAAAAAATAAGGATAATAGATTCGAACACCGTCGATACCTTGCCTTATATGCGATCCTTCATCAACAATCCTTTGCATAACACTTGTAATATACAGAGGATTAATATCATAAATATATGCACTTAGTAAATATATTATGATTTTCTCTGTAATACTAGGGACAAAAAAACCTAATGCATAAAAAGTTTTACGTTTCCCTTTACAGTAGAATAAATAATACAATGCACCAACTGTATAGGGAAAAACTAGTAGTAAAATTCCTAGAACATTCTTTACGCTCTTGAAGCCGCCAAAGATAACTGTGAAAACTATTAGTAAGTAAGTGGATAGTATAATAAACCAACCTAAACACAATTTGTAAAAATCTTTATATTGCTTTTTCACTTTTACACCTCCCATTTTTTGTATTGGTGGTGCTTTTCTACAGTCTCATTATCTAAGCATAACTCATTAATGTGTAATTGATAGCTTATTGTTTCACATGCGGAAATATTAGTGATATGGTCAGCCCTGAACCAATCCCTGATTTTACATCCAACTGAATTGCTAGATCATAAGCCATTTTGCTCACTAAGAAGAGTCCCATTCCTGTTGCTTGCCTTGTATACGTACCTCGCCCTCCAGTAAAGCCCTTGTCAAAAATAAATGGTAAATCTTCTTCAGATACACCAGGTCCATTATCAGTAATATTTAAAATAGTTTGATCACTCATTTCATCATAAACCGTTTCAAATTTCAGAATTGGAGGATCCTGATTCTGTGAAACATATTTTGTGCTATTAGAGATTATTTGTTCTAATATAAAAGCTAATCCCTTGCGGTCAGATAAAATTTGCATTTCTTCACCTATGAACTGTATTTGAAAAGCAGATTCATCTAATAGTGATTGATGGTTCTCTATTGTCTGTTTACAAAATGCTAGTAAGTTTATAGACTCAAAAATATAATCTTTATGAGTAGCCCTAAGTCTTGCAAAATACAAAATTCGCTCTACGTCTCCAAGGATTTTATCTCTGACATGAAACATACGTTGTCTAACAAGGGGAGACATTTCGTCACTGCGGTTATCTAATACCAATGTCATTAATGACAGAGGCTTTTTAATTTCATGAACCCACCCTTCTATATAATTTTCATAATCGGTTAACTCAATGGCTTGATCATTAAGTTCTGATTGATATGATCTTATGACACTTCCCATTCTACGGATAAATGACCAATGTGTTTTAGGAGATACATGACATAATCTTTCTTCGTTCGTTTCATTCGGTTCTAACAAAAAATCCTGAAAGGCAGCTTTTATTATTTTTTGCTTTCTAATTATAATGAATACAGATAACGATATCATTGCTAGAGTAAAAACAATCATTAGTCCTACTAAAACCTTAAACGTTTCAGGATAAGCCAACCAAGCTAAAAAACTAAAAAGGAGACTTGTAGCCATCAACATAAAAAACCATTGTTTATAAGCATGAAAACAATCATAGATTTGCTTTATCCATTTCATAACTTTATCTACCCCCTAAGTCGATAACCTTTACCCCTTATTGTCTCAATTTGATCCTCCAAGTTTAATTGTCGTAGTGTTTTTCGCAAGCGAGTGAGGTTTACTTGAAGTGCATTTTCGTCTATATATTGATCTGTTCCCCATAAAATTTTACTCAGTGTTGACTTGGATACAACCTCAGGTCTATGCTGTACTAGAGCCAATAAAATTCTTCCTTCATTAGCTGATAATAATAAAGATTGGGCCCCCTTATACAAAGTAAAGGTATTTGGATCTAGCGAAAAACTACCACCATCTATCAAGCTTGGCTGTCCTTCAAACCTTCTTAGCAGATTCTGAATGCGCGCTAATAATCTATCTCGATTACATGGTTTTGTGAGATAATCATCTGCACCTAAATGAAGACCGTGTAATTCATCTTGTAACTTATCTCTAGATGTAAGAATCAATATTGGACCAATCCCTTTTAATTTTAGACTTTTGCATATTTCAAATCCTGACTGTTCCGGTAAGTTAATGTCTAATAAGACTAAGTCTGGTGCCCAAGTGGCTATTTGAGCAACTACATCATGGAAGTCTGCAATTGCCATCACTTCATAACCAGCTTTTTGCAATATATCCATTAACTCTTCTCTCATCAATAGATCATCTTCAACAATTGTAATTTTAGCCACTTCAGCACCTCCTTCAATGTGAAATTTAACGGTTCCTTAATCTATATTTGGCTTCCAACGCAATTTATCTATTTCATGATCAGCTGAACGAGCAACTGCTACTCCATAAATTACCAAAATTACGATTACTACACATGCAAAGGTAAAGGCAATAGGATAAAGTAACGCGTTGTCTTCGATGCGAATAATAACAAATGAAATCATAGCCCTTATCCCAACAGCTCCACTGACGCATGCAAGAGACATAGGTAACAGAAAAGTCAACAACACCTGTCTATGCATAGATTTTTTCATTTGATTACGTTTTGCTCCCAACATGGAAAGCGTTACATAGCGTTGTCCAGTCTGCTTCATCTGTGTCAAAAATTGTAAAGCTAATACCGTACATGCAATAATCAAGAATAAGAATCCCATATATAGTATCGTATAACTTCCAGCAACAACGTAGAAAAGTCTACGTCCAAAGTTTTGCAAATAACTTTCAAACTTGAAGCCTGAAGATTTTAATAAGTCTCTAGCTTCCATCATTGGTTTCATTAAACCTTGTTGGTCCTGCAGCTTTTGTGGAATGCGAAAATTCCAATATGACACATAGGTTTCCGTATTTAATAATTGTTCAAACATATGATCAGGGACTATAAATGCTGAAGTAATTTCTACAGAACGGTCTGCTACTAGCCCTCTCATTGGAATTGATGGGTGTATAGATATTGCCTGATCATTAATACTCATCAAACTTTGTCCTTCTTTCGCAGCCTTTTCAAGAATATTATCTAGTACAGGCATGCTTTCTAGATTATCCTTAGGCATAAAATCTGGATTAAAGTATAAAGCAATTTCATCTGAATGTAGGTTCAGCGGTTTTTCTCCTATAGTTTCTAAAAGTCCATTATAAGAGGATTCAGGAATGAGGTAAGGTTTTGTTGCATCAATCTCTAGAGCCCCAAAAAGATTAAGTGCTTCAGGATTTTCCGAACTGATACTGTAACCCTGCATTTCTCCAGATAAAACTTGTTCTTTATAGTTGCTTGGCAGAGCCATAATTAGTTGCTCTCTTAATTTAGACCAGTCTACCAACGATACAGGCAAGTCGTCTTCTGCGCCTTCATCCTGATATTTCATTCTTCCAATTTCTAGTAGATTTAAGTCCTCTACATATGGTGCCATTTTTTCTGAAGTAAGAAATTGCTCAACCTTTTGATTATTACCATTAACGGTAAAATCATATATCGAGGAACTTCTAGTAGAAACACTTTCAAAGCTTATAATAGTTGAAGCACCATTTGTTATCAAAATGATAGACAACGTAATTAGAATAGATGTTACAGCAACAGAAGTAGATCTATTGGCTACGTTCTCTTGAAACTGCCTTAATGTAAATATGTGCAGCCCTTTAGTAGATTTACGCTCGGACAAGCTTGCTAATAAGCCTAGTAGTTTTCCAAATCCCCTCATAAAAAGGATCGTTCCTAAACTTCCGAGAGCCAATGCCACAAACAGAAGCAGTCCTCCAAAGTCCATAAAACGATATAAAACGATCCAATATGCCACGCCTAGTAAGATAGAACCTGCTAATATATGAAGTATGTTGCTCTTAACATGCCCCATATCTTGCTTCTTATCCATTTGCTCATTCAGTAATTGATGTACCTCTTGATTAAATAATCTTCCCCCAAGAATAACTAATGCTATAAACTGGATAAGTAAAAAACCGATTACGGTAAAGAAAATCGCACCTACCGACAAGCTTATTTGATGACCGATAATTCCCTGTCCAACTAATTTAGAAACCGTCAAGCTGATTATTTCTGCTAAAAATCCGCCTATTAAAATGCCTCCAATGAGTGCCAAAATAGAAGTAATTAACCCCTCTGCTAAAAGTTGAAGAACAAGGCGTTCCTTGCGCATTCCTAACATGAGATAGAGCCCAAACTCTTTACTCCTTCGATTTAATTGGTACTGATTAGCAAATAAAATCAAGAAAAACAATAAAAATAATGCAAATAGATACACAATTGGCATTAGAGCTAAAAGTTTATCGATCGAATCACTTTCAAATTCCTTTAAAAATATAATAACATCTTGTCTACCAAGTGAAAGAATGATATAAAACGACGCTATTGCTGTTACAAGTGTTGCAAAGTAAATTAAATTCTCCTTACGACTACGTTTAGCATTACGATAAATCAGCTTAGAGAACATTTGCACTTCCACCTCCAAGCTGAGCCATTAACTGCAAGATTCTTTCATAAAATTTCTCGCGAGACTCATCATGTTTGCGGCGCAGTTCATGAAATATTACACCATCTTGTATAAAAAGGATTCTAGAGCAAAAACTTGTAGCATTGGGATCATGGCTAACCATTAAAATAGTCCTTCCACTACTTCTATTAAGACCTTCCAACTTATTCATTAAGATTCTTGCAGAACGTGTGTCTAATGCTCCTGTCGGTTCATCTGCCAGAACAATATCTGGTTCAGAAATCAAACTGCGTGCAGCTGCTACCCGCTGTTTTTGTCCCCCAGACATCTGAGATGGAAATTTATTAAGAATATCAGCAATTTCTAAAAAATCTGCTAGTTCATCTAATTTAGCACGTGCTTTTGCAAAATCCATCCCATGAATAGACAGTGGTAATAGTATATTTTCTTGTCCAGTTAAATTATCTAGCAGTGCAAAGTCTTGAAACAAATATCCAATTCGACTACCCCGATATTCCGCTAAATCCTTACTATCAAAAGCACTGATGTTTTTTCCATTTAAAAACACACGCCCCGATGTTGGCTTTATAATCGTTGCAATGCAGTTTAATAATGTAGTTTTACCAGAGCCACTTGGACCCATGATTCCAAGAAACTCTCCTGGAAAAACATCAAAAGTAATTCCCTTTAATGCAACGGTTTCACTTTGTCCTTCACCATATGTCTTATATACTTCTTGAACTCGAAGCAACTTATCTGAAATTTTCATATCATATCCCTCCTATACTTTTCGTTAGTGTAAAGTTCAAAATTCTTTTGAATCTCTTTTTTGGAGTTTGGTTTTTTATAGCCTACTTTACACTATCACTTTTCTTATAAATACTATATAATAAAAATTCACCAATTAACACTTACAGTTGTTGTAAGGTTTGTAATGAGAGGAATATCTCCTTTATTAAGTTAATTATCAGACCCCGTTACCTTCTTAAATTGCATATTTAATAAGACTATCATAATTAGTTGCTATTATAGTAAGTCCATTATCTGGGATAATTATTATAATACCCATTATTCTATAATTATTGTTGAAGAAACAGTTATTAAACTTTAAGTGCTTTGTTTTTACTCGATTTTTATCTTTACTTAACAGGTTCGTGTTAAGTAAGTAGCCCCTTTAAAAGGTTTAAATTTGTATGTGCATGCTTAATATTTCTCATGGTAAACCATCTATAGACACATATTCATACGTAACAAATAAAATGAAACATCATACTGTTAATATATTTTATAGCATAATAAAATGATTTGCCACCGAGCAAAAAAATTGGGTGGCAATATGGTGGCAAACCACTATTTTTTTAATATTAAATTGACTATAAATACAGCATTTACCTAGTTAACAACACTACCGTCTCCACATGCCTTGAGGAGATAAAAATGATGACGATTGAAGCTGATACCCCTTTGAATGTGCAAAAACAGGCACGTCCCCAATGACCGCCCTGGATTTCTCTGATGCTGGTGCGGAAAATGGTGCAATGCGTCATCAGATTCCCCAGCCACAATTTGGTACTAATATAACAGTTCTAATCATATTCTTATAAAAGAAAACAATAAGAAGGAGTGTAAAATAAATTGATAAAAGTTAAAGTTAGTTTACGGCCTATTGTTAGTAAGATAAATTTACCCACTGTTTTGAAAACAACTATACTTCCAGGTGACTCAATCGAAAGATTATTTATTGCAACCCAGGTAGGAGAGATCTTTTACATAGAAAACGGAGTTATAAGGACTTTTTTAGATATTCGCCCACGAATCATAAAACTAGGTGTTTCTGGTGGTGGATATGATGAACGGGGATTGATAGGGCTAGCGTTTCATCCCGAATTTTATTGTAACGGTCTGTTTTATCTTCATTATTCAGTTGCTGGGACACAAGGTCCGGGTGCTCTTCCTAATTCAGTAGCTGGAGCACAAAGTCCAGGTGCTCTTCCTGAATTTTTTAATCCTAATCCGTGTGACCCCAGAACCTTAAACCTAAAGTGGATAAATAGGGAAATTCAATATGATCATATTGACACAGTTGAAGAATGGATTTTACAATCGAATGGTCAACTTCAAAAACGGCGAACATTACTTAATTTAAGAAGACCATTTTTTAATCATAATGGTGTCAATAGCTTAAACTTTTCACCTGAAACAGGAAAACTTATTTTAACAACCGGAGATGGTGGATCAGGCTATGATCCATTTAATTTAAGCCAGGATGATATGGAAATCGCCGGTAAAATAATTGAAATTGATGTAGCTAAGAATACATTTATCTATAATCCACCCGTAGTCACACGTTTTAATGAACTCCCCGTACCTATTCAGGAAACACTTACGGTAATTGCCAAAGGGGTTCGCAATATACCTGGCATTTCATTTCAAAGGTTTTATGATCAGTATATCAAATATGTGGGAAATGTGGGACAGGATCTAGCAGAGTCGATTTTTTCATTCGTTCATTATAAACCAATACCGGTTACTCAGCTTATTCAAGCTTCTTTAATGAAATCTGAACCTGACCAAGAAGGATTTATTAACTTTGGCTGGCGAGGATGGGAAGGTGCTTTTCCTACTTCAATTATAAGGGACTGCTCTGCAAGTCCAACTCTGGATGAGAAAACAATTGCTTATTACAATGAAGCAGTAAAAACTTCAGTGCATCGTCTTCAGCCTCTAACTAGTTATTTTCATAAAGATCCCCGACCCGATAAGTTTGGCGGAACTGCACTTACAGGAGTCCAGTCATATATGGGGAATGGAATCCCCGATTTAATGGGAAGCGTTGTGTTTACCGATTTTGCCCGGGATGAAGAATCTCAACTTCCGGTTAAAGGTGTTTTAGCTTATACCAGGGTAAGAACAGATTGTAAACTAAATGATTTTAGTGTTATTGAAACCGATTATAATTTTGAGTCACAATCAGCTTTTTATGTTAGTTTGGGAACGAATCTGGATCAAACCAGACTATATTTAGGGGTTTATGGCTCTATGAATGTGACTGATTTTAACCAAGGTACTGTTTTTGAAATTGTTCCATGATTCATAACTATAAAATTCGACTTAATACCAGATAAATTCCTTTCTAGGATTTATTGAATCGAAATATAAAACAAACAAGAGAGCAATCATATTCCCTCATTAATTTTGAAACTGATTTGATGTAGATGATGAAAGCCTTTACTGAAGGTATATTAAGAAGATATACCTTCAGTGCTTATACAGAAATATGCGCGTATCAATCAGTATTCTAAAATACTAATAGCACCTGTATTTTTACCCGCGATTGGATTGGCCTTAAGTCCATTAAGTACTCTACCTATTGCGATAGCTGCTGTTTCTAATATTTCTCTTGGTTTTACTGTATTTTTTTCTCGTTTTCACTTGTTTACGTGAGCATCTGGAATATTTCCTTTAGAAAATTCATGAATTATCTTATAAAAATAAAATTGATTAGCTAACTTAAATATGGATTTCTTATCATTTTGGCTATTTGAGGTTTTCAAGATGCAGGCAGTATAACCAGAATTTATTATTTCATAATTTATTCTAATAGACAGAAATCTTTCAATACCACATTGTTATATCATAAAATCCTTAGATAGGATCTATAATCCGTTCTTTTCTTGTCGTAAGTAACATAAAGGACTTAGCCTGAGCATCAAACCGATTGAACAGACGAAGATTTCATGTGCAAAAAAGCTATTCAACGAGATTTCTACGAGTAAGGTTAAATATCACAACGTGGACAGCTGTCAAAGCTTTCTTAACATCATGAGAACGTTGTAGTAAATCCACTAATATTGTAAGGCTTTAGATAACAAAAAACTGCCAGTTTAAAGCTGGCGATAAATTTGACCAAAATTTTTTTGGTAGGTGAGGAGTAGCACAGACGATGAATCAGATCCTGAGTTATACTTAATTCAAAACTGATTCATAAAGATGTATATTGAGTTAATTTGAAAATAATAGCTTTTAGATTTTTATCTCAATGCCTTTAGATTTTCATATTTGGAATTGCGTTTTAAGGTTGTCATCATCAAGAATACCTGATGTCATCTATAAAATGCCCTCAAAAACCGGGTTAAAAAATGCATTTCCAGCCCGGTTTTTGCTCGTTTTTTACTTTAAAACCACAACATCTTGTGGTCAAACCGTCTTATTTATCCTTATAGCTACAATTCATCATCAGAACTATACACTCCACATGCCTTGAGTATACAATAATGATGGCGTATGAAGACATTGGTTCCTTGGTGGCAAGGTACTTTTCAATAAAGTTGTATTATTCAAGCTCAAATTTCTTGATGTTTTTATATCTTCCACCAACCAAATTGAAACTCTATACTTCATCATCATTGTTTTGAAAATTCAGCACGTAGTATTTTTCTGCTACATTCTAATGCGTTCTGCATCAAATTGTAAGCAATAAAACCCTCAAGTGTTCTTTTATATTTTAAAAGCTATATTCTTTACAATTATATTTCTATATTTTTACTTGTATTCAATAGACTTAATATATAATCTTTAAGTATCAATAAGACTCATAATTTCTTCCAAAACCTTTATGGTTCTGTCTTCTAAAAGCAATTTGAATTCATATACTATTTCTCTTGGTGTAATTTTATCTGCCGTAGTAATATCTAACCTGAATACAAATGCTGAATTAAATGCATATTCACTTATTACTTACTTTACTCTTAATTATTTCAATTAATGTTTTAAAACTCTTTGTTTGAAATTTATCTTTATGAAATACAATATGATTTACATTAACTAATTCAAAATCATTTACCTTTATTTCAAAGATTTCACCACTCTCAATTTCTTCTTCTACTAGTATTTTAGGTAACACACTTATTCCTAAATTTTGTTTTACTGCATAAATAAGAGCTTGTGAATTTATACTTGTCCACTCTGGATTTGCTCTTAAATTATGTAGCAATAATGCACTATCAAAGACATCACGAATTGCACTGCCTTTTTCTCTAAGTAATAATCTTTCTTGTATTAACTTATTGATATCTATAGGTTCTTCTAAAGCTAATTTATGTTTAGGAGAACATATTATTGCTAATTTATAGGACGAGAATGGAATTTTTATTAATTCTTCATTATAGATAACCCCTTCAATTAAGCCCAAATCAATTTCATTATTATATAGCATCTCTTCAATTTTTCCAGCATTTCCAATTATAACTTTTGTCGGAGTATTCTTATAAATTGTTTCAAAATCTACTATTGCTTTAGGTAAAATAAAGTTCGCTATAGTTATACTTGATCCAATTTTGATAGTTGCATTGTCTTCTAATTCTTTAACATTTTGTTCTAAATCATCATACAAATCTAACAACTTTATTACCTTTGTCAGAAATAACTTGCCAGTTTCATTTAAATAAATCTTTCTTGAAATTCTATCAAATAAATAAACACCTAAATGATTTTCTAATTCACTAATTGCATTAGAAACTGCTGGTTGGGTTATGAATAATTTTTCTGCTGCCTTTGTAATGCTTTCTTCTTCACATACCATTTTAAAAATACGCAGATGTCTTATTTTCATATCTAACTCCTTATTCATCACCATTTAATTATATATTACATAAAATTATACTATTATACTTATGTTAAATCAAGGTGTATAATAAACAATGTTGAAGATTAATCTATTGGAGGTGCTACTATTATGAAGATTAAAAAATTAAAACTATACTTTTCACTCTTTAGAATCACATTTTATATCAGTGCTTTTACTTTTGGAGGAGGATATATAGTTATTCCTATGATGCGTAAATATTTCGTTAATGACCTAAAGTTAATTAGTGAGCAGGAACTATTAGACATGGCTGCAATCGCACAATCAACTCCAGGTGCTATTGCAGTTAATATTGCTGTGTTAGTAGGTTATCACATTTCTGGAATTACAGGTGCAATTATTAGTTGTATTGGGACAATCTTGCCTCCCTTGCTAATATTATCAATCATATCTTTTTTCTATAAAGCTTTTAGGGACAATAGAATTATTTCTGCAATATTAAAGGGTATGGAAGCAGGGGTTGCTGCTACAATTGTAGATCTAGTAATCGATATGGGTCAAGGAATTTTAAAAGAAAAAAACTGGTTATTAACATTAATGACTCCTGTTGCGTTTTTAGCTAGTTTCATTTTTAACATCAATGTGTTAGTTATTATTATTTCCTGCTCTATTCTATGTTTTGCCCAAACTTATATGAAAAGCAGACAAGGAGGAATCGAAGGTGAGTAAAACTATTTTTACTTTATTTATTAGTTTTTTACAGATCGGTTTATTCAGTATTGGTGGTGGATATGCTATAATACCGTTAATACAGGAACAGGTGGTGAATTCTTACAACTGGCTTACATTGCAGGAATTTACAGATATTATTACAATTTCTCAAATGACACCTGGTCCCTTAGCCGTTAACACTGCCTCTTTTGTAGGAATACGTATAGCTGGTATATCTGGGGCTATAGTAGCTACTTTAGGATGTATTATATCTGGATTTATTATTTCTATATTTTTATACAAATTTTTTAAAAAATATAAAAATATAGATAGTATTTCTAACATATTAAAGGGGCTACGCTCTAGTTCTGTTGGACTTATTGCATCTTCTGCATTTACTATTATTTTGATTGCTTTCTTTGGATCTTCATCATTTAATGTTAAAGCTGTTGACATAAATATTACTGCTATAATTGTATTTGCTATTTCTCTATTTTTACTGAGAAAGTATAAAATAAACCCAATGCTGATTATGGTTCTAACAGGTGTTACAGGCTTGTTTTTTTATTAATAATTAGTGTGAGATGCTATTTTTTAACTGTACTACTTCCCACATTTGTTTGTCAATAATTGCTGAATGGTCTTTTTCTGAATAATACATTAGAACTTTTCAATTGTTTACTGCCATTCTCCTCATTAGGAAAACTACTGTATAAGTCTTTTGAAGAAAAGTATCTTACTACTGCATAAAGGTATACTTTCGTGTATCAAATAGACTCACCTACCAAAACTTCCCCCAAACTATCGTCTGAGGGAACATAAAACACACAAGTGGGGCCGCATGGAAACCGTCCCCTATAATTACATTTCAACCTATTCATTCCCTATCAACACAACAATCTCCATGTGTGTCGGAACTACTATCGGAACACAAAGACTGAACCTCGTTATTATCATGGGAACACAATTCGTCAGTCCTGTGTCTGCCCCTTGCATTTTTTCTCTGTGGCTTGAAGCTATTTGCCGTCCACACTGTTTTTAAGCCCTGTTTTATATACAAAGGTAAGCTGTGCAGGGTCTTTTTTCCCATCTTCATCATATCCTCCCACAATCACTTTCTCTACAATACTTTCAAAAACGTAACGGTCAAATTCAGATAAAACCTCATTTTGTTCTAACGTCTTTTTAAACTCCCGTGAGCGGCGTTTTATGTCTTTTTCATTAGCAGACGTTTCCTGCAATTTTTCTCGTTCCTTTAGTAGCTGTTCCTGCTTCTCCATCAAAGCAGAATACTTTGTTTCATATGTATCTTTATCAATGGTATCTTCCAGCCGCATATCAACCAACTTACTTTTCTTTCTTTCTAATGCTTGAATATCCTTGTCAATCTTCGTAAGCTGTTTATTTACTATACTACTGCTTAATGTATCATCCATTCTCTGTAAAAATTCATCTAGTATGTCTTTGTTATCGTCACATAGCAAACGGTAACTTTCAATAAAAGCATCTTCAATGGCTTTTTCTGGAATACCCTTGCTGTCAGGACAATATTTCTTTCCCTTTTTCGTGGCAGCTACACATTGCCAGATAACCTTACTATAATCTGAACCACTGTGCCAGTTACGCCTAGATAATGTGCTGCCGCAAAAGCCACATTCTAGCATACAGATAAAAGCATACTTTCTGCTATATTTTTTTCTTTCAGCATACGGACATATTTCAAGGTATTTAATGTATTCCTAGCAAATCGGGAAATAGACTTTGTGATAATCATATCAATTTTGCCATTCATACAGTCATTTATCATACGCTGGAAATCTTCCCGTTTTGTGACCTGCTTTCCCGTGATGGCTTCATCTGCATAAATATCCACGAAAACCCATTCCTTATTTTTCTTAATCAAATCGGTATAATATGCTTTCTGTGATTTATAGCTATTTAACTGGTCTTCGCTGTCTTTACTCACTCTACTTAAATACTTATCAAGTTAATTAAAATCAATGTTTTAGAGTATATCAATTATCTTGTATTAGAATATCAAAGATATTTTTTCTAGATTTTAGTAATAATATTAAACTTAATGGGATATATTTGTAATATAAAGATATAAATATGTCACATTAACGAGAGGGGTTTTTTATGAAAAAAGGTGTAAGCAAATATTTATTTTTCTTAGGGTTTTTAGCATTTTTAGGATTTAGAGGGTTAAATAATGAACCACTATACTTTTTCTATTTTGCTTTTGGAGGATATTTTTCTCATTTTTGGTGGTCTAAATTGGGTCAATTTGATGATGAACGTTTAAAAGCCAATAAATATAAAGCTGCTTCAATATCTTTTAGAATATGTTTTGTAATAGCATTTGTATTAATCTATTTAGCTAATCTATCTTCATTAGATTTACAATTAATTTATAAGATACAATTAATAATTGTATCTCTTACTTTTGCAATTTCAACAAACTTATGGGCATTTTTAACCTATAAATTTGATTTAGGGAATTAAATATTATGACAAAGTTTATTAGTAATTTAAAAAAATATCGTCAATTTAATGAACTAACTCAAGAAGAATTAGCTGATAAAGTTAATGTTAGAAGAGAAACTATCGCTCGTTTAGAGAATGCTAAATATAATCCTTCACTTGAATTAGCTGTTAGAATATCAAAAGCATTAGATACTCCGATTGAAGAATTGTTTATCTTTAAACTTTAACTACACTAAATTTAGTTTAGGATTTAGGGATGGAATAGTTGAAAGAAATAAAGTATTTCCAATCCTTTCAAAAATAGAAAAAGGACAACTTAATTTAATTAAGTCTGCCCTTTATCTATTCGGTAAATTATGTAATAAATACAAGAGTATCATTAATTAGATTTTTTTCTTTTAATATTATTGATTCAGATTTTCTTTTTCAAACTCTTTTGCCAATTTATAAAAAGTAGTTCTTTTTAATCCTAGTCTTTCCATAGTAATTTTGCAGTTTGTTCTTTATTAATCCATCTTTTATATTCGATTTCCCAATCTATAGGATATTCTATTTTAGGACGACCTGATTGTCTTCCAGTTTTTAAAGATACTTTTTTTTCGAACTTATTTAAAGGCATAGCATCTATACCTTCTTTTTGTCTATCTAGAATATAAGATCTTTCAAGTTGTGCCATAGCTCCAAAAATGGTTAACATAAATTCTCCACTAGATACTGAAACAAATAAATTGTTCGGTAAAAATATGTCCAAAAAAGTGTTGACATATCACCCTCGTTGTATTTACCGAGATTGGCAATGAAAATCCTCATTTCTTCCATGTATCATAAATCACTTCCTTTCTAATTTTTGGTAAAGAAAAAGCAGCAAACGACTTTACGCTTACTGCTTTTCTAATCACAAATAATTCATATTAAAGCGTAATACCAACCGAATCTAAAATAACAGTTAGTTTCTTTCTCTTTTCTAGTTTATCTGTTCTGACAAGTGTTAAATTTTTATTCTGAATCTTCAATAGCGTTTCGCGTGAAATATCAGAACTAGCACTAAGTTTATTCAATGCATCTAGAGACATTCTTACTTTTCGAATATGATACCAAAATGGCAAATCTATTTCACTTCTTGAATACTTCATAGTATTTGTAAATATCTTGTCTTTTGAGTAAAAATTAACATAAGGCTCATCTTCAGAATATGCTTTTCCATATTTTCATAAAAAGCATTTAAATGAGATTCGACCAGAATTCTCTCTAAAATTTCAGATGGAATTTTATCCAAATACTTTATACGTATAGAAGTATCTTTAATATTTAGTGATGTGTAGTAATACTTTTTGTCATAAGACAGAATCAAACATAATGACAAACTATCTATTTCATAAGCATCAAAAAACACATTCACATTAACTTCATTATAAAGATAATGGTACTTTAAACACGTTTCCTTTTTCTTATATTCTAGCTGATTATATCTATCTACTAAATATTCTTTCACTTCTGGTCTCATAAAGTATTCCTCCAAATCATTTACCCAGTACTCCTCAACTGTAAACTTTATTCTATTGTGTTCCCACACTCTATATCAACTACCACAGAAACTTTGATGTAATCTTTTATCTCTTTATTTCTGCATTTCTCACCATCACCAGTGAATACGATATGCCTGTGAAAGTGCCTAAAATTAAGGATTTCTACATATCTCGTTTTTGTATCAACACAATAGTCTCAACCGTTGTACAATTTTGAGATATATCCACACAAAATATTATCATGAAATCTTATTAAGGTAGATCGATAATTTCAATCCACAACACACATGTAATAGATCAAATACACTACTCACTCCTTAAAAATCACCGCACTCATCATCCAGTTCACCAGTTCACTTTAACTGTGGCTTTATTTAATTTAACTAAAATATATTAAATTCTATTTATTATAGTTCACCATTCATCATAAGTAAGCCTGCCAATACATTTTCCTCAATTACTTCAATTGGCCAACCTAAAGAATCTTTAATTTTTTTTATATAATTCATAAGGTTTTCTGAACATTTTTTTGCAGTTACAAATACTACCATGCAATTTCTGAATTCAATAAACGGCCTTACAATCTGATACGATACATCAACGGGAACTGTTTTGCCTGTGATTTCAACACCTGATTTAAAAGGCATACACAAATAGTATTTTTTACCTTTATACATAATTGGAACTTCCATATCTGATATCTCAAATGCTCCATGTGGTTTTCTTGATTCTCTCTCCAGCACCCTTTTACTAACACCCCTAATTGTTTTTGAAAACTTAACACGCAACTCATCATCTTTCATTTTCATTAGTTTTTCTAAGTGATACTTTTCGACACTTGTAATATCAATTTGATTCAAATCAAAAACTTGGTTAATAAAATCTTCAGTATTAATTTTGATAACTTCTTCATATAAGCCTAGCTCAAACTTTGAATACTCGTCACCCTTACTTTTAAAATAATTTGATAACACCCTTAAAAATAGTATTTTATCAAGAATATCCATTTCCTCAGCTTTTTCAATTAAATTATCAATTTTTAAATCAAAATATTGCTTAAACTTATCAATGTTAATATTATATATACTTGTAAGTATCCTAAATGTTCCCCTTACCCTCTCATTTAGAATTTCGTCAATATTAACGCACGGCTTATAATCACCGTCATCAATATCAGAATGATTTAATAACTGATTTATAAGAAAATATTTCAACTGATAATTTGAGTCTATGATTTTTTGCACTTTCTCTTTAGATAAGTATTTATTTAACTCCTTATCTAATAAGTTCATTAATGGTTTAATTCGATCTCTATATTTGCTTTTTCCTGCTTTATAGTATAGTGAAAGTGTTTGCATCATATTACAAATACAATACAAAGAAGGCACGAAATAATCCTCTAAATCATTTTTAATTATATATGAAAAGGCCCATGTACAATTTTCCATTCTAGAAAAGAAGTAATCATCAGTAGAAGAACCTAGATCACTCTCACCTTTCATTATCGACCTAACATTTAGTAACATTGTCATAACATCTAAATTTATTTTTTGAAATTGATTTTGTATTTTTTCAACATTATTACTTTTCACATTTTGATAAGCATAATGAAAACTTGAATAGTAAAAAAGTGATTCCTCACTGTAAACTTGATTATATATCTTTGCTAAATCTCTTTCTAAAATTACACGCTCATGAGCTTCAATAAATTGGTTTTCAAGTAATGACTCAATAGCTAAATACGCTTCCGCTAATCGACTTCTAATGTACATACTATGATTTTCATTATCATCATACTTAGTAACATATTCATGAACAGAGTTCCCAAGGTATTGAAATAAACTCTTATATTCTTCTCTCATATAATAACTCCCCCTTTATAAGTATATTTACACTAAATGAATTTGGATTTCTTTTAAGTTTTCTATACTCATCATTAGTTAAACAAATTAAATCCAGTTTCCTATTGCCTTTTAGATACTTTTTAGTAACGCTTAACCTTTTGTGAACAAACATGCTCTCAAAATCATCTGAAATTATTACCAAATCTAAATCACTTGTCTGAGTTGATAAAGTGCCATAGCGTATTATTTTCTCAACTTGCAGATAATCAATTAGTTCTGAGTAATCTAATTCTGTATTTTTCATATTATACCTCCCGTTAATAAATAGTATCAATTTGTTAACTATTTATAAAACAAGCATCACAGAGTCTCTTTATTCAACCTTTTCCCTATTATTAAATTAATAATGACTAACAAAACCACCATTTAGCTTTATCCAAAATAAACGAAGCATCTTTTCTAATATATTCTTTTAAAGCATTACTTATCTTGTTCTAAATTATGTACCTCTCAAAGATTTTACACAATAGCCCACAGAAATAATGACATCTAAATTATAGTAATCTGCTTGATATGTTTTACTATCAACTGCAGTTGTTGTATAATTTGCAACAATTGCAGTTCTTGTCAATTTACCTTCATTAAGTATATTTTTTATGTGCATAGAGATGATGTATTTATCACGCTGAAATAATTCTGCCATTTGATCAATTGAAAGCCAAATCATATCATTCTAAAAAGTTGTTTATATTTCAGTCAGACCATCTTCTGTTTGATACATTATAATTTCAGAATACATATTCACACGCTTTATGCGTTTTTCTTTTATTATATATATTTCACCAAGATACTTCCATCTATTATACTAAAAAGAGGCTAAGTTTAAGTATTGTTTTATTGCACTAAACTTAGCCACTAACATTGGGATATTTTATTAAAAACTCCTAATTTATATGAATTAATCTAAATAGTTATACTAATTCAGCTTTCTGAGCTATCTTATGGACGGGAATCTGTCCTTCTTCATCACCAAACTCCACATTTATGTTGATATGTGTATCTGCATTTTTATGGGAGAGCGATACTACCGTCTCCACATGCCTTGAGAGTACAATAATGATGTCGTGAAGACCCAGTGATTCCTTGGCGGAAAAGCTCACCAGAAATTTGTTCAGATTATAAACCATCAGCTTTACATTTTATGCACCTTTATACTTACCATCTTCAACTGTAAAAAGAAAATTGTCTTCACACTCTTCATATACTTCAATTCCTAAACATGCCATAATAACTAGTTGAATGTCAAACCATGTGCATGCATCATAACAAGTTGTTCGTTTATTATCTAAACGACCTAATATAATTTTTTTACATGATTTCTCAGCCTGCTGAAAAACTTCATGAGATATATTATTTCTATCAGAAATTCATACAATATTATTAAATTTTGTTGAGCAATCAATATAATAGTTCTTTTCTGACAAATATCCTTTTAGGAATCGTTCCATCAATAAATTATAATCCTGACTTGCACTAAAAGTATACAGGCTTATTTCTCCCAATAACGAATCAAATCCCAAGCCTTCTAACTGACTTACTGTTCTTTCATCATCGCTATTAAATACCTTTTCATCAGTTTTATAAAATATCTGCACTGGAATCTGATAGCCGTTCCTTTCTACATCTACTTGTTTTAATAATAAATATAGAAAGCGCGCTATATTAAATTTCCGTTCCGTATATTGAGGATATAATTGGTATACTTCTTTTAATGCCTTATTTAAAAATTCAAAATCAATAAATATACTAGTATCTGCCTCAAGTTTACCTTCATAACCTAACTTAGTATTTTGTATTTTTTCATATTTTTCATCAATTTTTTCTTTTACTAAATTCCAATCTTTATCACTGTATATAATAATGTTATTTATAAAATTGCAGATATACATCTGTAATTCTCTTAATAATAAATCTATTTTATACCCCTTATCCATTAATTCTTCCAAGTTTTTTCCATTATGAATAATTAAAGTTCTTAATCCAATTTGTTTTCCGCTTTCATCTTCCAAACTAGTTAAGTATTTAAATCTTTCACATATATCAAAATATTCCTTTTTACAATCTGATGAAAAAGGAACAATTTTTGTCTTTGCTTTCTTCATCTGCTCATACTCAAATGGATTTGCTAAATATTCTATTAAACTCATTGCTTGCATAAATTTGTTTGTAGCCGTTGGCATATACAATATATCAGAGTATAGTCTAAATGCATGTTTTATTATGCTTCCTACCTCATATCCATCATTTCTCAAAGATAAAAAATACATATCCAATTGGCTTATCATTTCATCAATATCAATATTTAATCCATTTCCAATTGAAGTATTCAAAACATGGTACTTTTCTACGACATAATTAAATGTTTTTAAATGTGGATAGCAAAGTAGAAAACCGCTATTTAACCCGCTAATATATCCAGCTCTTTGGGGCAAATTTGATGTTTTATCAAAATTTGAATTAATATATCTAAGAACATTCATAACATCTTCTGCCGTTTCTAAAACCATTTTTAAAAGTTTGTCTTTTTCGCTGGGAAATAACGCTCCCATAATATTTCTTCGCTCATGTTCTATCGGAAATGCTATTAAAGTAGAATCATAAAATTCATCCTTTATTTCTTCAAAAGAGAAATTATAATGGCAACCTCTAATCTCATCTTCGTTCAATGTGCCCTAGGGATAAATGTTAATCTTATTAATGCTATACTTATTAGATATATTAAAGCCTTTCACCGGAACAATGGCTATTGCACTATTCATATTGATGTTACTATAATCACTGTAAATTGAATAATACATTATATTACCCTCACTTTTTCCTTATTTAAAATAATACCCCTAGTCATCTAAAATATCATCTATAGAGAATAGATACCTGGAAAATCCTTAACAAATTACTTTTACTCGAAGTCATATCGAACTTATTTCTATTTCTTTCTACTAATCTTTTGTTTCTCTTTAATCAATTTTTCCGCAAACAGTTCTTTGTCAGTATTGTTTACTGGTTTATCAAAAGGCATTAACCCATTAATGAGAAATGTATCTTTTTCTAAAATTTCACTGACATCTTTAACAATAATACTCTCACTCTTTTTAATGAATGCCAATTCAGTCCTTAACTTTTTAGACACTAAATCCTTCGTTAAAATAGGTAAAAAGTTAAATGTTTTATGTTTTGTAAGAGCTTGCTTTAATAAATTTATATTAAAATCATTTTTCGCTTGCATAGTATGTAACCTTGTCATCTGATTTATAATTGCTAAATCATTATCACTATTATTAAAGTTGGTATTAAACATATTCTCACCTATAACAATTCTATACCAATAAGGATTATACTTATCAATTCCTGTGATAATGCCAATAGTAATTTTATCAGCTTTAGATTCAATTTTCCATTTCTTAAAAATATCCAATCCTTCTTTGTTATCAAATATTAACCCTACAAAAGGTGGATATTCAAAATCTTGGTCTGTCAAAATAGAAAGTCCTTTCCATCCCGCTTTATCCCATAATGGCAGATAAATAATATCACTTATTTGAATTTTATTATGATGCACTTTTGAAAAATCAATTTCTTTTGGTAATTCTCCGTAATGTATTTTTCTAATACCCTCCATGCTTGTATGGCTTTTTTGAGTTTTTGATTCATTATGCTGAAAAATACTTTTATCCCTAATATTCTTATACACCTTCGTTTCCTTTGTTATTGTGTCCTTAAAAGAAATGCCTTGCTCAAAGACAACAAAAGTATCTAACGTGCTAGAGCAATTAAGTGTTCTAAACATGGCCTCTTCTTCTTCAATTGATTTCTTTATTTTTACTAATTCGCTTGATAAGGGCACCATTTGAGAAATAAACATTGCCATAACAATATTTAGTTTTTCTGAAACTAAACCTCTATTTATATACTCAGTTAATTCTTCAATTTTTGATACATGGATA
Organism: Anaerosalibacter massiliensis; assembly: GCF_024623155.1. Classification (NCBI taxonomy): domain Bacteria; kingdom Bacillati; phylum Bacillota; class Tissierellia; order Tissierellales; family Sporanaerobacteraceae; genus Anaerosalibacter; species Anaerosalibacter massiliensis. Next base: position 250,662 of record NZ_JANJZL010000003.1, on the reverse strand, counting down.
TCAATTGTATTATCTTTTTGTATAACTTCAATATCAAATTGACTTTCTTCAATTTCTTCTATATTAACAGTAAGATCTGAAAACATGGGAACTATTTGATTTGAAATTGATGTAGCAAATATGTTCTCAAGCATTGCTAATATAGTTGCCCCTAGTTCTCTCTGAAAACTATTTCTTCTTGTATTGACAATTACATTACAACCAACAATTTTTGTTTTTAGTTTTATCTTTTCAGTCAAAAAATCTATATTTAATATTTCCTGAAAATCATTTGAAGCGGGTTGTTTAAATAGGTCTTTCATAAATACATCTAATGCTTCTTTTGAGCCCATTGCCTGAATATAATCTTCATCATAATAACCCAAACTATACTTTAATGTAGCAGATGATGTCTCTAATCCTTTTTCCTTTAAATAATCCGGGAATCTTTCAAATTGTTCAATATTATTCCTTGTTAAATTTAATAATGCAATTGCTAGTAAAGCATCATAATGTAAATATTTTTCCCATTCCTTTTCATCATCAGTACCATATGGATATAAATTTAATCCTAATAATTCTAATTCATTAAACCGCAGTGAATGGTCAATTCGTCCCAAACGTAATTCTAAATACTTAAGTGATCTCATTGATAAAAATAAACCTGGAATGGCATTCCCTTCATCAAAGTACAAATTGATTGAATCCATAAATGCTCTTATATAGTAACTTCTAGCGCCCCAAAACAATCCAATTTGTTCAAAAGTTCCACCTAGCTTCATTAAAGTTTTTATTAAATCAATTTTTGAATTTTCATTATACAATTTAGTTAATGCTCTACTATAAAATTTAATAGATTTATATACATCACTCTCTAGATAGTCATCACCTCTATTTAATAGTAATTGTGATGATTCAATATTTCTGGATTGTTCACCTAATAAATTAATTAGAAGTTCAAACAGCTCATCATATTTGGAACATTTTTTTAAAATGGGAAGTTCCATTATCTTTTTTAATTGAAATAAATCAATATCATTATTAAAATGCAGATCCTGAAGTATTTCAAGATATATTTCAACTACATCATCCCACATCTCAGGATTTTGTAATCTCATCATTTGATAATCATATTTAGCTAATTTTGCTCTCTTTGGGTTTTCATAATCTTGAATAAATTTGTCGAATGAATCTATTAACAATTGTGTATGACTCTCCATATTTGCAATCACCTTTTTTCCTTGATTGTGATTTGAATATAGAGTAATCCACAGAGTACTTAAATCTTTTAAAATTGGATAATTATCGGTATTTTCTTTATAAAGATTTTCAAGTTCCACATACATCTCATAGTATATGTCATGATCTTCATACCACCATATCATTGTCCAGCAGTAGTCATATAAGGCATCTGCATATTTTTTTAAACTACCATATTTTTTAGCAAATCTAATGTTTCTTTCCAAAGCATTAATAATTGTTGATTTGTCAACTTCTAATTCTCTTAATAATTCTATAGACTCTTTTGATAGTTTCACAATTCTTGCAGGTTTTAATTGTTCTAAATTCTGTAATTCCCTCTCAATTTCATCTAACAGTTTTTTACGCTCTATATCTTTTGAACCTTCATCAATTACATCATTTAATTCATCTGACATGTTAAAAGCGCTAATTGCAAGTTTCTGATTATCATTTTTAAATGTATTATCCAGTAACCAAGTCCTATCTAAAATACGTATATCTAATTTATATTCTTTTCTTAATTTATCTTCTGCTTCTGCCCTTTTTTTATCGGATACAAATTGATTTGTAATAAAAAATATTCTTGTGTATCCTCTGTTATGTTCTTCATTAGTTACAATAATCTTTTTAACATCAGACTTTAACTTTGGTTTCCAATCTTTCTTTGCACTAATAGCAAAAGCCCATCTTTCATTATGAGCAGCATCGTTATATCCATATAGCCAACTTTCTGCAATGGTCTCAGAAACCGGATAAGTTTCTGAATCCACTTTACTATCACCACCTCCAGTTGGTCCTGTTTGAGGAAGTAAATTAGGACAAATAGTTGATTCAACAATCCTGCGACAAAAATCTTCAAATTCTTTTTCCTTACCTTGACTTGTTAATGACTCTAAAAAGAAAGAAAAGAATTCTTTTGAAAGTTTCCCTGTTTTAATAACTTTTGAATCTGAGAATAAATTGGGATGAATTTTTTTATAAAATGCTTTTTCACTCATGTTACAATGTGTACCCCCTTTGTAATGTACTAAAGAACAACTCCTATATCAGCAGATTTAATATAATTTGGAAATCAATCAGACACAAAACAACAATCTGTTACTTATAGAGATTCTATTCATTCGTAACCTTTGAATAAATTATGGACTATAAAATTAATTCTTCATTTCTTCTTTCGCTATTTATTTACATCTTCATTCTATTCAGATAATTGAGAACAATTATATAAACAACATTGTTATTATCATTTTATAGCATATTCCAGTATTTCTCAACATGGATTTATATCATTTGACAAATGTTTTCAAATATTTCGTTTATTTATGTTTAGTATATCTGCCAACAATAAAACCTTCAACATATCTCATTGCATAAAGAGCAGTAACTTACTTTTATTCTAGTTACTGCTCCACTATCTTTACTCATAATAATCCACCATCTGTTCCACAACTATTTCTGATTTGAACTATATTTCGGGTTTAACCTCTTTACTTACCCTGAAATCCTTTTATCTCAACCTAATTTATTTTTTGTCAATTTAATACTGATTTTATCATCGTTTTTACAACATATCTCTAAATACTCATTAAAAATCAAAATCTTTTCAACTCTATTCCTAACAATTTCTTCATCATAATTCCCATTCTCACAAACAGTTTCTCCTAAAACCGTCTTAATCCATTCTTCATTCAATGTAGAAGAATCAGCACACCTATCTTTCCCTTTCTCTATCCTTGTTGCACATCTCCATACTACCTTACCTCTTTCCGTTCGTCTCCGATAAGATGCTCCACAATTACCACACACAAGTAAGTTGCCTAAGAGATATTTACCATTATATTTTCTGGTACTTGGTACCACCGTACCATCTTCTTTATAAACTAACCTTACCCGTCTATTCATTTCTTCCTGAACTCTATCAAATACTTCAGTAGAAATAATGGCTGGATGACTATTCGTTACATAGTAGCGACCCCTTTGCCCAACGTTCTTGCTTTTTCTGCCTATTATGAAATCTTCCGTATAGGTCTTTTCCAGCATAGAATCACCCTTATACTTCTCATTTTTGAATATCTTTTGAATAACTGCTGTAGCCCATATTTCTTTCCCAGTAGCTGTTTTAATCTGCTTTCCTTCCAAATACTCTTTAATTTGCTGCAAAGTGCTTCCATCCAAATATAGCTGATAAATTTTCTTTACGATATCAGCTTCTTCCTGTACGATTATCCATTTATCATTTTCACATCTGTATCCCATAGGACTTTTACCAGCAAGGTTATCTCCTCTTTCAAATTTACGTTGATATCCCCACTGAATATTTTCACTTAAATTCCGGCTTTCTTCAGCATTGCCTCCAAACCACTACGTTGTTCTCTTCTAAGTCCGCTTTCATAATCATAAAATACACCAGCAAAATCCCATTCTGGATTATTTTGAATTAATTCGGCATAATGCCTGATTTGAAGGTCGATACTGCTTCGCTGGCTTTCACGCTCTGTGCTCACTCTACAATATGCCGCTACTTTTAATTTACCATTACTCTCCAAAGATTTTTTTACAGGGATAATCGTAATCTTTTTCATAAATAACTCCTCCTTATATTCTAATCTTTAAATTGCTCAAATAAAAAAAGACGTAAAAGCTATATAGCTCTTACGCCTCTAAATTTTACCCTTTACTCATTTTCAGTTATTGATAGTTCTATATAACTATCTTCTTCTGCTAACCGACGCAAATATTGCTTGCCTCCATCTACACTACATCTGCCACAAGAACACGTTACAAAATCATGTACAGTTTTAGATTCAATAATATCACCACAGTATTTGCATTGGATACTATTTTTCAATATTTTTTCCCATTTTAACTTCTTGAAGTCGCTCATATCCATCTCCTTTGTGTTATCCTTCATGTTGCAACAGGACTACAACCTCTGTATGGCTTGAGAGGACAGAATGAATGTCATTTGAGTATGTTCGTTCTCGGAAACATATCCACTGCGTTTTTAGCACTATCGGTAGACGGGAACATATCCATTCATGATAAAAAATAACGTGTCTAATTGCATAATCATGATTGAGTAGAGTTGTCAAAAGAATAAACATAACGTATTTCAGTAAGTTTTTTTCCTGTAATTTCAATAATGCATTCATCGTCTTCATTGCATCGCCACTTATTCTTCCGGCTGAATCAATACTACCCCCTGCTCTGAGATGACAATAATGATATCACCTGAAGCTGGTATCCCCTTGTTGGAAGTATATCTTTCAAAAAATTTGACAAAACTTATCATCTAGTACAATTTCCATGCCTAAAACCACAATATTAATATCCCTCGACTACTATAACTTCACCTTCTTCATCAGTTGGGGGTTGAAAATGATCATAATAAGTGGAAGCTGTTTGCTCCGTCAATATGATATCATTTTGATGATTTCCGTTTCTTTTTCGAATACGTTCCATAACAACTTCCTTAGGTGTCTTTATATAATAGATTTTGGGTTCTATGTCGTATTTCTTTAATAATGAAATATATTCATTTCTCATTTCTCTAGACCAAAATGAATAATCGAGAACAATATCAATGTTTTGCATGATAAGTGAAATTAGTTTTTCATCAAGATAGGTTTTAATATCTTCTAAAACCTCCTGAGGTAAAGGATGTTCATTCAAACCTCGTTTGAATGATTCTTCATCATAAGATAGTATTGTCATCCCGGTACTTTCAAATTTTTTTGCTAGTGTTGATTTACCTGCTCCCGCAGGGCCGCACATTAAAATAACTTTACTTTTCGACAAATTATCTACTGTATTTTTCATTGATATAACCTCCTATAACAAACCAAGAAAACATGACACTCTCCTTAAGCATTATTACTATTCGCTCTTTTCATGATTTCCTGTACTATTGATGTTTTAGCATTCGCATAGTGCTGGACATGCCTCCATTTATTCTTTGCCAAGCTTCGTTTGACTTGTGCATATTTGTCCCGATCAGTATCATTAGTCCGCAACCAATCACGGAAGCGTAACATTCTATCAATCTCTGATGTGCCCAAACTGAACACATGCAGATTAATATCGGTATCCGGTCCTTTAAACAAACGATGCTCAAACCAGTCAGGTTCTCGAATCTGTAGCACATATCCGGCCGCTTCCAACACTGGAACGTAGGATGACTCATCAGCAGAATCCTTAACAACCAACCGTATTCTTTTGCAACTCATCATCCGTTGTAGGCATGGAGGTATTATTAGATATCATCTTATCGCACTCCTTTGCTGCTTATTATCTAGGGTTAAACTTAACTACTATTTTTTCTTTGCGATATAAAATACATAACTGTAATAATCTACTACTAATCTAAAATAAAGCGATTATAAGCTATCCTTTTTCCTGTGTTTGTTTTAAAGTTTTCATCTATACACTTTTTTATCTTTTCCTGTTCTTTTTCTTTATCCATAACCGTTAAATTTTCAAGCAAATCAGCTTCCCATTGTATTTGAAAATCAAGTCCATCAATTTTAGATGGAGTATGATGGTTGCCTATTATAAAGCATATTCTATCAATATTTTTGTTATAGCCTACCTTTTTTAATATTTCTTTCGCTACTTCTGGTCCTTCCTTTTCTTGATAGACACCATCAATAGAACCGTATTTTTTTTGTGCTTCAACCGCACCAATATCATGTAGTATAGCAATAATACTGATGAATTCTTTTTCTTCCTCTCCGATATTTTCTCCTTTCATTATATCTTCTGCATTTTTCAAAACTTTGAGAGTATGCTCTATGCCAAAAGGAATTTCTTTGAATACTTCTTTCATCTCTATAATAATTTTTTCTTTAAACATAAATTACCTCCATTTATACCTTATAGGTGTTTTAGTTCTATCTATCCACTTTTTTGTTCGCCGATACAATCAGCATCATGGGACGGCGCATTTCATCCTGCATCGCTGGAATATTCATCATGTTTTCCTGCGGTTGTAGAACCACAATCTGATTTATTATAAAACCATTTATATCAACCAAAATATCCAATTGTATGCCAAAGTTGCTTTATGTATTGGAAAACCTCTGATTGACTTCCAATATCATTCCATTTTTCCGGGTTAAGTTCACTATCTTGAGATGCTTTCCCCAGAAGGGCAGCGTTCATAACGCCTTGATTATTACCCCAAATAGTATCAATCTTCTTGGCTAATAGCGGAATCATTGGACCGCGAAATAGATCGCCTATTTCTTCAAGCTTAATCTGTCTCTTTGGAATCCATTTAAGTTTTATCCCATACCTATGACACAACTCATTAGCTTTTTCTTCAAATGTTGTTTCCTGATAAGATTCATCCATATAAAAGCTATCTACATCATCTAAAAGATGAACATCTCCATGAATGTGCGTTTCAATGCAATAATCAAGATTTCTTCCTATGACTTTAACATCTCTTTTATTTAATAAAATCGCTAATGCTTCTTGTTCTGATGAAACTACTTGATTTAGGAGTTTTCCATTGTTTTGTACATTTCTAAGTAAATCTGCCAAAACACAAACAAAAGTGTCATTTGTGCATAAAGTTGTTGGATTAGTCGAACTGTCTCCATATGAAAAAGTACATCTATCAATTATTTCTTTTTTCAAAACAAGGTAACATGAACCAAAACGAACAGAAGCTCCATCAATATATTTAAAAATATTCAAGGCGCCATATTTAGGGCGATCAAACGAATTATTCGGATATGCGCTGTGAAATAGGCACTGTTCCCACATAAAGCGGTCGCCGCCAACAAAAGCTGTTTTACCACCATTAGTAGTACCGGTACGAAATTGTCCATGATACCGCCCTTGCTCCAACAAATTCTCTATGACTGTTTTATTATTGTTTGATAATCTATCCGGATGAAAGTTTATGGTAATAGGACTTTGCATTACTTGATTAATCAGTTTTTCAACATCAACACTAAACTGATTACAAATTTGCTCCAAATAAACCCTATCTTCTTTAATTTTACCTTTAGCATTTTCCCTTACCTTTTCAATAGCAAGTTTTTGATAATCTTTCAGCATTAACGACCCTCCTCCGCATGACAGTGGGGACGTGCCTATTTTGAGTATATGCCCTTGCTATAAACCCCTCTGCGATATTCCTGTAACTCATTCTAGTGGAATTTTCCGTTTCCTGTTATTCCTGCAATTAAGACTATTACTTTCACAATAATTTGCCTTACCAACTACCCATCATATTCCTACAACTCACATGACTGTTCACTCAAGAAATCTGTTCCTCTGTATGATTTTTTTACTTTTCTCTCATTTGTTCTATATATGCACTTTGTAAAATTGCCATATGAATGATATCATGCCATACTCCATCGCGGAAAATAGCTTCGCGTGCTCTTCCTTCTTGCTGAAAGCTTAGTTTCTCATATAATTTTATTGCCCCTCCATTAAAAGAAAAAACTCTCAGCGATATTCTGTGTAAATTCATCTCCAGAAATCCGAAATCAAGAAGTAATTTCATTGCCTCTAATCCATACCCTTTCCCCCAGACTTCTTTTTCTCCAATATCAATAATGCATTCTGCATTACGATTTTTATGATCAATATTTATTAACGAAGTAATTCCAATTGGCTTTTTAGATTGTTTCTCAAGTATAATGTAGCATTTTGAAGAGCAGGATCCTAAGATTATTTGATTAACAAATTCTTCTGTTTCTTCAATACGGTAAACATCTAACAACGGAGAAGTAGTTTGCATAACATCTATATCATTTCTCCATTTATGATAAATCTCTGTATCTTGGGCAGTCATTTTTCGTAAAATGATTCTCTTAGTTTGAAATAACATAAAAACACTCCTTCATATTATTTAATTGGCCTAAGCATATTTTCTAATGTAAAAATTAAAATATCAATTTGATCATTTACCCTTGTCAACTCCAAACTTAAATTAAATGTATCTATCATTAATCCATCAAAAAATGAAACCATATATAGAGCTATCAATTCTGATGACTTGCAAGGATGGAATTGCTTTTTCTTAATTCCTTTATCTATAAAATCCCTGATTGCGGTTATCAACTTCTTATATCTCTCTGTAATATAAGAGCTACTTGACTTGTTAGATTCTCGGTGTTTTATTAAAAAGAACTCACTTTTACAGAGTAAAAATTCATTGTTAGACGATATAATATGTTGTTGAAATCTGATCCAATCTATGAGTTGCTTCCAAGAAGAAGTGTAGTCATCATCAATATTAATAAAAGTAATATCTTTTTCATCGTCTAACTTAAGAAGTTCCTCAAATACATGCTCAATATTATTGAAGTACGAATACAAAGCGCCTCTTGAAATACCCGCCTCAACAATAATGTCCTGCATGGTCGCTTGAATATAACCTTTTTTTATAAATACCCTCTTGGCAGCTTCAAGTATTTTTTGTTTTTTATTTATCTTATAATTATCGTTTACCCTAGGAGACATGATAGTTTCCTCCAAAATTTCTTTATAACCAAAAACGACATTAATGTCGTTTTGATTATAAACAACATTTACGCCTATGTCAATATAATATTTTTGTTGTTCAGAGACTAGTAAAACAATTCACTTGCAAATTATTCTTTAACTTTTATATAAGTTTCAACACCTGATTTGAATTCAACGGTGAGCTTATCTTCATATATCGTTACTTTCTCAATAAGCCGTCTTACTAACTGCTCATCATATTCCTCCAGCTCGCAGGATTGCTCATTCAAGAAATCAGTCATTTCAGCGATTCGTTGCCTTTTTCCTTCTCGCTCTGCATTTTCAACTAGTGCATTTTGCTTCTGCTCCCGCAAACGGTATATCTCTTCCGCCACTTCCTCATAATCTGTTTTGGAATTGGCAAGCCGCAAAAGTTCGTTTTGCAGTTCTTCCAGCTTGACGTCAATATCATTGGTAATTTTGTCGTGTTCTTCATTTAAAACTGTCTCGATATTGGCCTGTAAAGTGGAGAGAAAGGTATCCTTACTGGCCAGCAACTCATTGATGGCTTTTACAACTGCTGCCTGTAGCACTTCCTCATTAACTGTAGGGGATGTGCAATCAGACCCTTTTTCCTCTAGGCGGCTGACGCATCGCCAGACAATAGACCTGCAGCCTCGATTGTTCCAGTGGACTCTTCTATATATTTCACCACATTCTGAGCAGTAGACAATACTGGACAGAGCGTACTTGCTGCTATAAACTCGCTTCTTACCATTCTTTCCAGTATAAAGGTTAGCCCGCCTTACCAGTTCTTCCTGCACCTGCATGAAAATTCCACGCGGGATGATAGGTTCATGACTGTTCTCAACATAGTACTGAGGTACGATTCTATTATTGACTACTCGCTTTTTGGAAAGAAAATCAACGGTGTAAGTCTTTTGAAGCAAGGCATCTCCTATATACTTTTCATTCTGCAGTATTTTCTTAAGCGTCTCGGGTCTCCACTTAGGCTTTTTAGCTGCAGTGAGAATACCATCCGCTTCTAGGCCTCTTGCTATTTGTAGGAGACTTGCTCCTTCAAGGTATTCTCGATAGATTCGCTTTACCACTTCGGCTTCTTCAGGAACAATAACAAGCCTTTTATTTTCGTCTTTGGTGTATCCTAAAAACCGGTTGTGGTTGACTTGAATTTCACCTTGTTGGAAGCGGTACTGAATGCCTAGCTTTACGTTTTGGCTTAAGGACTGGCTTTCTTGTTGGGCCAGTGAAGCCATGATTGTCAGCATGATTTCACCCTTGGAATCCATAGTATTGATGTTCTCTTTCTCAAAGAAAACAGGGATATTTTTATCCTTTAGCTGCCGGATGTATTTCAAACAATCCAGCGTGTTTCTGGCAAAACGGCTAATGGACTTGGTAATGATCATGTCAATTTTACCTTCCATGCATGCTTCAATCATCCGGTTAAACTCTTCGCGCTTTTTAGTATTGGTTCCTGAAATCCCGTCGTCCGCATAAATTCCTGCCAGCTCCCATTCAGGGTTCCCTTTAATGTAGGAAGTGTAATGTTCAATCTGAACCTCATAACTGGAGGCTTGTTCTTCACTATCAGTTGAAACTCTACAGTAAGCCGCCACTCGAAGTTTGGTTTTACTTTCAGTTTCTTGGTTATTACCCACACGAGCTCGTGCTGGTATAACTGTTACATTCCTACTCATCGTCATTATCAATCGCCTCGCTTTCTATAAGGCTATAAACATATTCTGCTTGTTTAAATGGGTCATCATAAAGCTCATCCGGTGTTGGCATGGCGAACTGGTATTTCTTAATACTATTTTCCTTTGGTTTATGCTCCCAAATTCTGCCGAGCATTTGTGCCCGTCTTAACTTTTCAGCCTCTACCTTTTCAAAAGTATCCTCATCAATAATCTTGGGATAATAGTCATCCCCAAGGTATCGCTTATTTGTGAGCATATTCGCAATAGTGGCATGATATCTAACAATCCCAGCTTTCTTAGCCGCATCCTTCAAGGAAAGACCTGAAAGATATGCTTTGAATAGCTTCTTTAGCTGCTCTGCTTGTAGCTGGTCAATCACCGCTTTTCCATCTTGAATCGTATATCCATATGGTACATGAGGCATCTATCTCTCCATCCTTTCCTTAAGTAATAAGCCGCACTTTAGGCTAAAGCCTATTTCTGTTGGCGAAAAAGCAACTATCTTTTCAACAAACTGCTCGAATACTTCCTTGTTAAAACTTTCAATATTCTTTGACTTTGAAACATATTTGATAAGTCTTTCTAATTCTGTTATTTTAGCCATTCCACCATTGATGAAACGGTAGAGTGCTTCTTTTTGATCTTTCAGCTTCTCTGCTTCAGAGCGAAGCTCATTGTTTTGCTTATTAAAAAGAGCAGGCTCCAAGTATCCCTTTGTCATGAGGTTAATCAATACCTGAAGTTGCTCTGCATTTTTCTCCATCTTCGATTCAATTTCCTGAACCCGAATCAGATTATCTGAATAATTCATGAGTTTCAGTTTCTGAAGCAAAGGCCTCAAAACAACTTTGTGACTAAAGATGAGCTTATTTATCATCGTCACAAAGCCTTGATGGATGCTATCCTCCCGAATGTAAATCATGGAGCATTCCTCTATATTAGTGATATGTTTGGAGCAACACCAGGCAATATATTTATTGTTCTTAGTTCCATGGATTCTTCGCTTGAAAGTACTCCCGCATTCAGAACATTGAATCTTTCCAGAAAGGGGATAGCGATTTAAATACTTGCTATTGCCACTCTTGATGCCTTTTTCTTTTCCTCGCTGTTCGATTGCAAGATTCACTGCCTTAAACTCTTCATGACTAATAATTGCCTCATGATTATTTTCGATAAGAAACTGATCCTTCTCTCCCTTATTGGTTCGTCTAGTGAAATTATCGTCAGTGTATGTTTTTTGAAGGATTACATCTCCAGTATATTTTTCATTCCGTAAAATACCTCGGATAGTACTTCCTCTCCATTGACCGCCTTTTTTAGTACGTACACCCTCATCGTTTAATTCTTGTGCAATTTTCTGCGTTCCTTTACCTGCTAAGGCATCTGTAAAAATCCGTTTAACAACCTCGGCCTGTTTTTTATTCACTACAATCTGCCCATCTATATAATCATAACCGTAGGGAGGATAAGAAAGCTTGTAGGTTCCATTTCTAAACCGTTTTTGAATGGACCATTTATTATTCTCAGAAATTGAGATAGATTCATTCTCTGCTAGGCTACTTAGAATGGTCAGCATAAGCTCACTTTCCATAGACTGTGTGTTGATGTTCTCTTTTTCAAAATAAATGAACACTCCAAGATCAGTTAGCTTCCTTACAATCTCTAAACAGTCTATTGTATTTCTGGCAAATCGACTGATAGATTTTGTAATTACAAAATCTATCTTCTTGTTCTCACAGTCAGAAATAAGCCTAAGTAGTTCTGTTCTATTCTCTTTCTTCGTGCCTGAAATACCCTCATCAAAATAAATGCCAACAAATTCCCAGTCTGGGTTCGCTTTAATATAAGCTTCATAATGGACCTTCTGTGCTTCCAGGCTGATTAGCTGTTCCGTATTATCTGTTGATACCCTAGCATAAGCAGCCACCCGCAGTTTTAGCTTTTTTTGAAGCCGATTGTTCGTTTCTTTTATTTTTGTTACCTTTTTCACCACATTCACCTCCTCAAGGTATGTGACATATTACCTCTGAGTGCCCAGTATATCAAGGAATATCGGGCATTATCTGTGCTAATAACGGTGAGAAAGTTTCGCGATTCAAACGCATAATTTTGTTAAACTCTACCTCTGTAACAAGACCCTTTTCAAGCATTTGACGCAGCAGTTTTTCCGCTCTATAATAATCAAACTCTCTTTGAAGCTTCTTAGTACTTAAAGGTGTCTTTTTAGGAATAGCTAGTGGATCTTGTTTATCTGTAATTTTAGTTATCTGCATATAGGCAACCTCCATTTCTACAGGGAGAACCCTGCAACTATATGCAAAAAAATTCGGTGATTCGAACCCCTAAAAAAGCAAAAGACCCGAAGAGCTGTTACACTCCTCGGGTCATTAAAATTAGCTGTTCGTTAATCATACTTAATAAAGGCATCGGTAAAGCCAGCTTTCTTAGCTTTGGCAAGTTGCGCTTCCGCATTGGCTTTTACAGAATAGGCACCGATTTGAACACGATAATATTTCTTTCTCTCCTGTTCTGCAGGCTTCTCTCCTTCACTTAATAGCTTTTTCACATCCGCTCTGAAGGTATCCATGCTTTTTCCATGCTTTGGAAACCAGTTTCTCGGATCTCCATGATTACTTGCGATTCCTTTTTGATATCCTTCATAGTGGCCAATAACATCTTTTTCGGTCAAGTTATAGAGCTTGCAAAGATACACACACAGTTCTACCGCTTCCTTATAAACTGCATTAAAATACGAGGCATCGGTCAAACCGTCCTCGCAGATTTCAAAACCAATATGAGTATCATTTGCCTTTCCACCTGCATGCCATCCACGATGGTTCCATGGCAGGGTTTGATAAGTGGCAATTGAACCATCCTTAAGCTTTCCAATGAATGCATGGACACAAACTTGCCTTCCATCTGGTCTATCCTGATTCCAGTGATTGTTGTACTCGTTTACACCCAACTGGCCATCGTCCGGTCCAACGTATCTACGAAGATACGGATTATTTGCACCAGTACTATGAACCATTATGCCCTTCGGTGTAATCTTTCTGCCTGCCTTATAACACGCATTTTCAGTTAGAATAAGTTTTCTCAAATTCATTGTTCCTTACCTCCTTTGTTATGCAACTGTGCAAGAATATCTTTTAGCTTTTCTGGTATTGGCAGTCCTAGTCGACCAACATTTTCTAGCATGGATACTCCCTCATTGGAGCAGTAGAAAAAGATAATGGCTGTCCGGAGCACGCTTCCATCTCCAATAAGGTTTATGTCAATCATATGTCCAATTCCGACCAAAACAAAAATAAGCACCTTCTTAAAGATGCCCCTAAATCCGATCTCACTAGATAGCTTCTTATCAACAATGGCACACATAACACCAGTGATATAATCAGCTATCATCAATGCTACTAATGCATATAAAAAACCATCAAAACCACCTAAAAACCAGCCCAAGAATCCACCAAGTGCTGTAAGGGCAGCTTGTACCCAATTCCATATTTCCTTCATGATTTTTACCTCCTTCGTGATTGGTGAAGATACAAAAAGAGTGCCTGCAATTTTTCGCAAACACTCCTGAATCGTTAATTATATTTGTTTAGGCAGTGCCTCCCATAGCCTCATATCCTCCTGTCCTAAAGACCATATGGCAATTCCTCTAAGTTTCCACCGATATGCCGCTTCGTTTGCCCAATAGACAAGGCTGTCTACATCCTGATAATAAAGAATAGAAAAACCGTCAGCATCTCCAAGAAACAAACGTGAAATCCAGATATTGATGTCCTTGGACACGATTTTTACTGAATAATCATTTCCACAGACCAATGGCAAAAGGCCTGAATGGAAGAAATCATAATCCATAGAGATGTCCTGGTTTCGTGTAGAAGCTTCCTCCACATCATTGTTAACTGTGAAAACCTGAAACTCACTATCCCATGTTACACCGGTTCTTGCAAGCCGCCCATACTCAGTTGTGGTTCCATCCGGGAAGGTTACATCAAACCTTTCATAAGGTTCATAAGTCCAGGCATCTCCCAGTCTAAGTAATTCGCATAGAATACGTCCATCAGACCGAACCCCGGCATACCCTCCTGAAAAACCACTAAGCGTCGCTGTAAAGCGCAAAACATTGCTTGCTCCGGAATAAACCCTCACAGAGTTTCCTCGTATCCTCATTTCAATGGTGTACATTCTTGGATTTGAGCGAAGATCTGCTGATGCCGTTTTAACGATTTCAGTGGCATAACTGCCGATTAGAGAAGAACCATTATATAGTTCAATACGCTGTGTATTAAAGTTTAAACAGCAAAAGACATTACCACAAAAAATGCCTGCACGACCACTTCCCTCTGGAGTAAAAGCCAACCTTGCCCGCAAATGAACATCTGAAAACCCGCTATACTTCCACGCCAATTGGCCATACCCGTCAAGCTGCGAATAGGGACGATTGGCGAGATCATTTTGATTTTGCCATATCTGCCACTCGCCGCTTAGTGCTATCCAGTAGCTGGAGGGAAGTGGATTGTCATCTCTGAAGTCTTCATACCAAATTAGTGCTGAATCAGGCTTTCTGCGTAGCACCTCAGTGGTCAATTTAAAACCTTTATCGGGTTCAGCCATTAAACCGTTCACATCTTTAAATTTGCGAGGAGATAGCATAAACTCTGCCTCTCCAGCAGAAAGTTCTTCAGAAAAACTCGAACATACTCGAAATCCATAGAACTGCACACCTGGTACTGAGGCACTAACGCTGACAGTATGGGTACCAGCTGAAAGAAATACACCAGAAACCAAAGAAAGCCAACAAGTTGTTCGCCAGTATGGCCACCACAGCCTATTCTCGCTAAATACCTTACTTGTCCCGTCAAGTGAAACATGAATACTATTCTTATCCCAGAAGGGAAATGAGATGCGAATGGCTACATCATAAATACCAGCAGATGCAATTTCAAATTCGTATTCGGCTTCACCTTCTTCACCAAGTGTTATCATTTGAGAAGAAACCGATACATTACCAGTATAGCTATCAGGAGTTCCGCCACTACGATCTACATATATCGTGCCAAATTCAGTTTTTTGCTGCTTGCTATAGGCAGTCAAATACCTGCGTCGGTTATAAGTTTCAACCAGTAAAGGATAGGTTCTTGAAACTGCATCCCAGCCTTCCATGTAGTCATACACATGTGGCAAGGCCCAAGGCACCTTATCATAATCATCCCAATACGCTATGATAGGAATCATGGGCTGTGGTGGTCCATCATCTGTAAAGTTATATCCCCCTGTCATCCAAAGCTGTGCGGCATAATATGTGTTTGAAATCCCACGATAAGTGATGCCCAGATTTTCTGGTGTATCGTGGATTCTCCAGTTCCAACCATATGCAGGCAGTCCTAAAAATATTTTTTCAGGAGTCATAACCCGGACTGCATAATCATAAATGCCTTCCAACCAATCCCTGGGAGATACCGGGCCCGGTGCAGAGCCTGCCCATGCCATGCCATAACTCATAATCGCTACTGTATCACAATAGGGATTCAAGTCTTCATAAACACACCAGTTTTCGCCACCAACCGATCCTTGTACTCCAGTCATGCCTGGTAGACAAATATTTACGAGTTTCGAATAATCATAGGCTTTGACAGTGTTATATATGTCTCGAAATAGAGCATTAGCAGCATCCTTGTTTTCATAGCCACCTCCACGTTCCAAGTCTATATCCACTCCAGCACACCAAGGATACTTATTCATGATGCGAATAATCTCAGTAAGAAATTTATCCTTTGCACCATTGGTATTATTTCTAAGGGCTGTAAAAATAGAAGCCGTACCATGATTCATGATTGTAAGCAGCCATTTGATATGAGGCCAGCGGTTAATGTAAGTAAGCATACTGGATATGCTTGTTCCTGTTTCTGTTATGGTCCCGGTGATATCCACTTCAAAAGTGAAAATACCCACCGTATCAATTCGATCACCATAGTCTCGTAGTGCCTGATACATGCGGGCATTTCCCATGAAGCTCCAAACCATGCACCGCTTACCTTTTAGGTAATCAATCAAGGGCGCTCACTTCCTTCCTGCATTTCTTGAAATTCGAACAATAGCCGAGCTGATTTTCTGTCCTCTAGCTTCACCACATGTTTGCTATCACCCGATGCTGTATATTGAAAAAATCCTTCCTTATCAGTTGGGTTTCCATTCTTTAAACACTGTCTGGTTGATGCTAGTAGTGAAAAGGTATCGTCTGGGCTAGCAGCCTCTTTAAATTTTACCCTATGCGCCCCTGCCCCTTGAGACAATTGGATACTGCCTGCTTCCATATTCTGTATAGGATAGATATGACAGTCAAGACCAGCGGAAGTTGAACCCAGATTGAAGAGGATAACCGTCTCTCCGCTACGAACCACTCCGTTATAAAAACGAGCAGGAACAATAACACCGCCCTCTCGGTATTTTTGAAGCATCGTTTCTGTATTAATTGTATAACCAGTTAGACGATCACCTTCCTGAGCCTGAATATCAGTGAAATAAACAGTACCTGTGCAATCTTCAAGAAGTAGTTTCACTGTTACGCTTACTACTCGTTTATCCTCTTTACAATGAATCGTCTCAGCAAACCTGGTAAATGTAACTGACATCTGCACCACCTACCCATCCAACGTCCACTTAATTTCTGACACATGACCAATCCAGCCCGTAGCAATGGAGCCACCTTGCAAAAGCATATCTGTAAAGAACACCTCACCAGAACAATCAGTAATGAAAAGACGGATGGTAAGCGACTTTATCTTTCCAATACCTCTCGGTGTAATAGCATGTGCTGTCTGTGAAAAATAAGCCATAGCACTGCCTCCTTCCTAAAAGAGATCAATAAACCTGGTTTCTGTCGACCCATCCTCATATTCAATGACAACTTCAATCCCAACTTGCCCGTTTGGCCCTTTCTGAAGATTTTCCGATGCAATCTGCGCTGAGAAAGTGTAACTCTTCCTACTGGCAGGATAAACGGTCTGGGATAGACTTTTCGTCATTCCTAAAACGCCCTCAGCTTTAAAAGAAGCTGTTCCTGATACACCATTATTAGGGTCAACTGTAAAACCTGAACTTAACCAATAGGTTAGACCATCATCAGCTCGTGAATTTCGTAGATGATTAAAAGGCACCAAGTCTTTTAATTCCTGACGGTCAAGAACATCAGTGGAAGATAAAATATCGGCTGCTTTATCCCATCCAGCAGAGGAATCTCCTAGTTCTCTTAAAGTTGTTGATAGCTCCAGTACTGTTTTCCACGGCTCTTGTAGATTGTATTGTCTGCGAACCACACGAGTTTTGACAGATAAATTCAAATCTTTATCATCTACGGTTACTATATCACCAAGCTTCCATGCTTCATGCTCATAGCCTGTCAACACCGATAAATCCATAGCTGAAAGAACATACGAGACTCGTGGCTTCGCATACTGAGCCAGGCGCATATTGGCAAACTCAAGCAACTGATAGGGATTACTAAACGAGGAAGCATCCAGCGTTCCTACTCTAACTTCTGATGAATAGCTATAATCCTCGACATACTCCTTATTACCATTGATGGAGGCAAACGTCATGCCACCTTTACCATAAGCATAAAGCCTGGTAATTAGACTTCTTGTATCCACCACGCGCTGTATGCTTTTCATGTTTTTTCTATAGCAGAATAAGGCCCCACTATCCGTACCGCTAAATGTCAAAAGGTGTACCAGCCGATTGGCACTATCGAAAATCAAGTCACCGCCATGAATATTCTGTATGGCTCGAAGGATAGATAAAGCATTCTTCTCTGTTGATTGCCATGTTCGTTTTGTACTGACAGTGACATTTCCTAATGACCAGCCAGTACCAAGTAAGGCATAGCGCATTGGAACTTCCGGTGTCTCTGCGACAAACTCCATGGGCTCTTTCTCAGCGCTAAAGGAAAGATCATAAAAGGCAGCTTCCGCATACACCTGAGTTACAACTCTACCATCTGAACTTTTCTCATCTGTTATGGTTCGAATACGATAAACATCATTGACAATCTGTACCTGCTTTTCATTGTCTAAAGCCTCTCGCTTGGAATCATGAAATGGCAGTTTAAACTCCAAAATATCGGCGCCATTCACCTCACTTGTCACTATGATATCAAAGGCATTCTCTAGCACTGCTTCCCAAGCACCGTTAGTATCCAACACAACTGGTCTGGCAAATCCAAGTCTCTCATAAGGTGGTTTTGGTATATCATGAAGCTGTATTTCGAGAAGCTTAGGAGTTTTGCTAGTATCTTGAGTGGATAGTGTAATTCGATAACGGATATATTCTCTGTTAGGCGACTGCAGTTCCCCGCTTGCTCCAACGGCCTGCCATTCAGTCCAGCTAGACAGATCGTCTGATGTAGAAGTTTCCACTAGGCTTATGGCTGTTATACCTGCGGTGTATTCACTTGTAACTGATACCCTGCCCGTTCCTGCAAGACTACAGGCAGCTGCTATCGTAAAAAGCTGACCACTTTGTGCATAGACTCCGCTTGTTGCTTTCAACATGACAGAGCCAGGGTCCGCAAGGGCATCTACATCAGCAGCACTGTCACCACCGTTTGCCAAAATTGAAGATTTGAAATAGGAAATAAGATCCTCCATGGTAAGTAAAGAATCTTTTTCATAAAACCAGTCATCAAATCCTCCAGCGTAATAATAGGTATTTGCATGCATCCCCATCACAATATCCGCAATACAAGATTGATTTAAGTCTCCAGTGAATGTTCGAACTGGAGATTGCCAAACAGCGCCATCACTTCGGTCACAAAGTAAGTTCTGCACCCTTTTGTTGTTTACCTCGATAATAGAAGCGATAAAGTACCACCCGTTATTCTTTAGGGTAATAGTAGGCGTTTCGGTCTGATCATATATCAAGGAGCCTGAGGCATTATACAGCATTAATCGCAACCTTCCCTGAAATAAAGAAACATAAAAAATTGGCTGACCAGGTCCTTGTCTAGTATTAAAAATCGGGATATACGTCTGCCCTACAGAATAAGTAGTTGGATTTATCCATCCGCCAACAACAATCTTTTCACCTAAATCACTAAAAAAGCTACCGTCATTGGTAGTCACTAAATGAGTCTTTTCACTTGTTGGATTAATGATATTCTGCCTGAAAAATCTTCCTAATCTACCGGATAACAAGTTGGCGGATGTACCTGACCATCCGGATACAAAGAAGTTTCTGTTATGGCCGGAATCATCTGTAAGCATGTTGTTGCTATCTGGTGAAGCTTCATTAAATCGCCATAGAGCAACTGTCTTCTCGCTTACAGGAAACTCACCCGTAAAATCTGTCTGTGATGTTAAGATTGATTTAATTGCCACCAGATCACCTCCATCTGCTTTTGGCCAGAATCTTCAGCTCCGAAAATGTTGCTCCCACCGCTGATACTGTTATTTCATTTTCACCTTTGTGAAGTATAGGGAAGTTTAGCTCATCCAGGACTGGAAGCCCATTTCGAAGTGTATTTCCGTTGGCATCGGTTATTTTTGCTGTCACTAATCCGCTATCAATTACAAGCGCTTCATCTGCCGTCAAAGCTCCAACCACTCGAAGCTCCTCTCCATTCGTGGTAATGGAAATATATGTGGATGTAGATCCACTTATTGTGCCCTTAAGTTGATATATCGGTTCTGAATCTGCATTCCCGGTTATTCTTTGGATCTCATGAGTTCCAACACTTGAAATCGTGAATTGTTCATCTGTCAACGCATAGGCGTGAGGATCAGGACAGATAAACTTCAACTCAAAGGCACCTGCAGTTCTAAGTAATCTCTCGCAGTCCACTTGTTCAGTGAGGCGAGCATAAAAGTATCGATTCGGAATATCCTCTAATACAAGCTGTTTAAGACCGTTCATAGGGTTGAGCCACTCTGCAAGATCATCTAACACGCCTACTAAATCCTCAAAGCTCTTTTGAGGATATATGCTGCAGCTAATCGTAATGATCCGCTCTGAGATATCACAACCAAAATCAGCAACCCCTGCCTTTCCCGGAACAACCTCATACGTGTTTCTTAAAGCGGGCGATGCTTGCCAACTTGTGAGCCTTGCTTTTATTTTCATATTCTTTGAGTTAATACCGTTATAAATAAAGCCCATACATCGCCCTCCTTTACGCAGTTATAAATCTTCCCTGAGCTCGAGATCCTGTCTGCATCAAATTGTATAACTCCTGTGAAATCTTTCTAATATCGTCTTCACTTCGAACAATCATCTGTTGTATCGTAATTAATGACCCTCCAAATGTTCCATATCCGCTACTAATACCGGCTCCATTCATATTCAGATTAGGGTTAATGTCAAAATCAGTAGGGATAGCGTTTTGCATATCCTGGCTAACACTATTCATGGCTTTTTCAAAACCGACACCAATACCCTCTCCCATGTTTTCGCCAATTCCAGCAAACAATGTAGATGGCGATCGAATTCCAAAGAAATTTTTTATTTTATCTACAACACCACCAAAAAAGCCTGAGATTTTATCCCAAAGCCAGGCTCCGGCATCTGAAATACCCTGCCACAAACCTTTGATTAAATTGGTCCCAACCTGGGCAATTTGCCAAATAGATCCTGTAAAACCTTTAACCAGTGCTGTAATAATTTGTGGCACTGCTTTAACAACCTCTACTATAATTGTTGGAAGGTTCTTAATCAGCGAAACCAACAGCATGATTCCTGCTTGAATGATCTGTGGTATGCTGCCAATAATAGCATTCACAAGAGAGGATACAATCTTTGGTATAGCAGTAATAACTGTTGTAATAATTAGTGGTAGATTTTGAATCAGTGCCACTAGCAGTTGAACCCCAGCATCAATGAGCTGTGGGATTGAGCCCAAAATCGCTGTGATTAACCCGTCAACAATCTGAGGAATTGCTTCTACAATGGCGGTAATGATTTCTGGCAAAGCACCAATTAAAGATGTCAGAAGTTGAATACCAGCCTCGATTATTTGAGGTATTGCGCCTATAACAAAATCTACTATTCCAGTAATAATGGCTGGCAAAGCCGCAATCAGCACTGGAAGGGCATCTAAAATACCTTGAGTTAATCCAAGTACAAGTTGCAGAGCTGCTTCTAAAACCATAGGAAGGTTATCCAAAAGCCCTTGTACGATTTGTACCACCGCTGAAACTGCAGCAGGAATTAACTGTGGCAGAGCTTCTGCAATTCCACTTATTATGGTTCCAATCATTTGAATACCTGCTGTAATTAGCGCTGGAAGTGTTTCAATGATTCCATTGACTAATGTCATCAGTAGCATGACTGCAGCTTCTGTTATTTGTGGTAATGCAGAGGTAAGCCCTTGAACCAGAGAAATAATAATCTGCGAAGCAATATCTACTACAACTGGCAACTGCTCAGATATAAACTGAACTGCTTCCTCTAAGATTCCTCCAAAAGCATCAATTAAGCCTTGAACACCGTCTTTTTGAAATGCTCCAGACAATTCATCGACCCAACCATTAACCATGGGAAGAACGGTACCGGAAAGCATAGTTGTTAAGCCTTCAGCAAGTTGGCCCTTCAATGAAGCAACACCATCTTCGAGAGTTGCCATCTGCCCAGAAAAGGTTCTTGACTGAGCTTCCATTGACCCATAGAAACGGCCACCTTCCGATGTGGCTGATGCAAACGCTTCTGCGACCATATCTGCAGATATTGCCCCTTTGGACATTTCATCCTTAAGTTCACCAATGGATTTTCCTGTCTTACGCGAGATTTCCTCTAGTGGGTTAAATCCTGCATTAATCATTTGCATCAAGTCCTGTCCGGTTAACTTACCAGTAGAGGACATTTGTGCAAATGCCAGTGTCAGGCTTTTGAACTTCTCGGCATCTCCCTGAGATATATCACCCAGCTGCTTCATGCGTTTTTGAGCTTCTTCTGCAGACATACCAAAGCTCATAAGGGTTTGAGCTGATTGGGCAAGATCCTGCATTCCAAATGGTGTAGCTGCTGCTTCTTTTTTCAGATCATTAACCAGCTTTTGAGCTTTAGCCTCATCACCAAGCATGGTGGTAAAGGAAGCTGTGTAGTTTTCCATTTGAGCGTTGTACTCAACGCCATCTTTCATAGCGCCTATAAAGGCTTTTCCAATTCCCGCAATGGCTGAGCCTAAAGCTTTTACCCCACCAATTATGGCTTCTGATAACAAATTTGCTTTAAGTACATCTCCAAAAACAGAGGTTTTCTTGCTAGCATCATCCATTTCATCGCCAACATCATCAACATTATCTGCAAGTTCGTTGGCTGCATCAGCGGCATCTTCCATGTTATCAGCACTGTCATCTGTGGCGTCGGCATGGTCTCGTAGCACTTTATGGTTATTTTCAAGTTCACGCTCCATGCCATTAAGTTCAGCCAAAGATTTATTTAGTTGAATCTGCCAGTTTTGAGTTCTACGATCGTTTTCTCCAAAAGAAGTAGAGGCGTTATCTAGGGCAGCTCGTAGTGTCTCTATTTTTTCTTTTTGTGCATCAATGGATTTTTCTAATACTTCATTTCGCGCAGTTAAGGCTTGGATGGATTTATCGTTTTTATCAAACTGGGAACTGACTAGAGCCATCTCACTACCTAATACTTTAAATGCTTGGTTAATGTCACGAAGTGCATTTTTGAATTCCTTTTCGCCTTCCACTCCGATTTTTAAACCAAAATTATCTGCCAAGATTATCGCCTCCTTTCTTTGAAAGATCAAATACCATAAGGAATAATGTCATCGATGTAAATCTTCCGTTTTGGTTTGGACATTCCAAGAAACTGCTTATGGCACTCCCATAAATCCATAAGCAAGCCAATAGGTGTAAGCCATGTTTCCTCTTCGGTACGATTTAAATGAACAGTCCCGTAATATAAAAGCCGGGTAAAGAGTTCATTCTCGTTTACCCGGTTTGCACGTTTTTTGAGCCATCTTCAGATTCTACATTTCTCTTGGTTCCCTTAAACATTGCTTCTGTCAAAGCGTTTTTATAAGTAGCTAGTTCCAAAGGAGAGGTTAGAAGTTCAACTTCTTCTTGAGTAAGCAGCAGCTTTTTGTTATCTGGATTTCGAAGGTTGTGAATGAGTAGGCTCTGATTGGCCATTAAAGTTATCAACCAGACTATTTCATCCAGTGCCATTTCGAAGTTCTCAGACTTCATTAATTTTTCACCCAAATTTTCAAGGCCACCATATCTCCCAGCAATTTCTTTTGTGGCTTTAGTGGTAAGAATAAGCTCATACTCCTGCCCGCCAATATTGATCTTTGCACTTCTTTCGTTATCCATTTCAATCCCCCTTATTCTCCACTTCCGCCAGAAGCAGCAAATATAGGCTCATACACTTCGCTATACCAACCATTAATAATTGCCTGGGTTACGCCCTCATCACCCTCGTTTACTTCTGCTTTCCATGGATGCTTACCCTGACCATCCAGCTTATTTCTACGAAGTACTGTTCCTTCAATGGTCGGAGTTGAGAAAGTAATACTATCACCTTTGGTCGCCAAGTTTGTTGCAGGAATTCCAAACTTCACACGATACAGCCAAAAGTATCGGTATTTACCGTTTGCTTTTTGTGCTCTAAAGCCAATTGCAACAGGAGCCCCTCCATCCTCACTGGTTGAAATGAGTACATGGTTGTCATCAATGGTTGCTCCTGTTAAATCTCCTGCAGCTGCTACCCCTATATCATCAATACCGAGAGTTAGGGTACCACTTTTAAATTCTTTGACAATTTCAGCGGCACCATCATCGGCATAAAGAGTGGCCTCAGCAAGCTCAACGGAAAGTTCTGCACTGATTGCTTTTGCCAGCGGCATCGGTGTATCATAGGTTTCATCACCGTTGTCATCTTCGGTGATTTTTGCATAATAAAGTCTATCCAGACCGATTGTAGCCATGTTTTATTCCTCCTTTTCCAATTGAAATTCATATGGTTTAGCCACATCTATGGCATAATGGTGATAATCGGTATCATCCTCATGTCCGATGTATCGACGATCCGTTATCGTAAAATCCGCACCTAGAAGAGTGCGGACAATGGCATTTTTTATAGCTGTATAACTGCCTTTCACAAATAAGGAAAGTCTGGCTTCCTGTACTTCATATCCCGGTGTGTTATCCGCATGAACCTCAAACAAATCAATAAGAGGTGTAATCACAAGATAAGTATCAGGAGGAACACCAGAAAATCTTCCTGTTTCTACTGGGATACCGCACAAATCTGCTATGAGATTAAGCTCATTTAATATACTCATAAGTTTTCGACCTCCTGCTCAAACATCTTCTTCATAGCGTCAATACATGCTTTTCTTGAAGCCCTTCTTGCAGGCTTTAAAAATGGTTTTGGTGGCTGACCCGATTTTCCATATTCGATGATATTGGCAATCTTAGCGTTACTTTCGCCGCTTCTTCGTGGCTCCTTAAAACCTATCTTCACGTTGAAATTGCCATTCCAGTCCACTTTAGCGGGAGAAAGACCCAACGAACTAATCAGTTCTCCTGTAGACCGACTTTTTTCTTTTGTTCCACTACCAACTATAGCTTGCAAATTAGATCTAACCTTTTCCAAAACGATTTCCCCGCCTGACTCAAGTACCTTTGGGATGATTTCATCCGTCTTATCGCCAAGCTTTGAAAGCTTTAAAAGAAAATCCTCAGGCATTTTTACTTGTAACTTAGCCACTTGACCCCACCACCTTTTTTGCCAAGGCTTCAATATACATGCCTCGACCTTTTACATCTTCAACATTTGTAATCTCATAGCGGCCATCATTACACACAATCACCATATTGGTAGATACCTCAACATCAGGTATCTTACGAAAACAAAACAGAGCAGTTGCTTCAGAAAATGCCGCTCGGTTAGCCCACTTTTCATTTCCATGACGATCTTCCTTATAAGCACGAACGGAAGCGAGGATGGTGTCCTTAGATTTACCAAAGCCTTCACTGTCTTTCGTTCTTTCAACAAAAATGAGATCGATAAAGGTATTCATTTTTCCAAAACTCATACTCTACACCTTCCAATCCCGGTCAAGCCTGAGCAGTAAATTTACAGTGTTCCAAACCTGCTGGCCTGCCTGCACGTTATCAGCAAAAAAGCCGCCAGTGCTACCATCCCTACTTTCATAGAAGTGAGATGACAACATAATGACGGCCTGCTCGGTAGTTGGCGGCATTGTGTTCTCATTATAATGACCTTCCGGTACATGCTGATAACTCTCGGCATATGCGATAGCGGTGGTGATGTACATCTGAAGAAGTTCATCATCGCGATCGTGCTCAAGAATTAGATTTGCTTTAACTTTTTCTAAAAGTGTCATCACCATCACTATCCTTTCTAAGGTGTATCTCCATTCATGATTCCTGCAGTTTTCAGCTTACTGAGCAAGGCATTAAAGTCCGTCACTAGAGCTTCTACAGTATCCGCAGTGCTTGCCGGTTGATTTTCAAGAACAGGGAGCCCAGTTACTTTGGCTCCCTCTTCAATGACAAGTTCTCCACCAATAACGGTTTTTTCTCCACCTTGTTCGGTGTAGTTCTTTGCGTTATAGCTCATAATTTGCACCTCCCATTAAGCTTTCTGCTGAAAAACTTTGATGGCTTCAGGTAAAATGAGCTTTCCATCTACACGCTGGCTCGCAAGGAAACCAACCTGCCCAGTAGTTGCAAAAAGCTCGTTTAAACGTTTGAAAGAACGCCCCTGTCTGTCAGCAATCCAATAGTATCCGAAATCACCGAAGGCAATCGTCTTTGCTCCGGCTTCAATAATAGGAGCATAAGCAGAAGTGTAAACCGGACGATTCAGCAACGTATCTGGAGTACCTGCTGTTAAAGAAGGCTGCCACAGATATTGACCTTGACCGTCTTTCAGTTTACGGATTGCTTTTACTGTTGCATCATTCATCAGGAATACTGCGTTCTTTCTGTAAGGAGCCTTTAGGGAATAAACAAGATCGATAATCTCATCTGCCGTAATGGCAGTTGCAGACCCGGCTGTCACTCCAAGCTGTGCACCACCAGTAGCGTTGAAAATTCCTGTAGGTTTCCCATCTGCATCTCCAACTAAAAAAGCTTCTTCTTCCTTAGCACCGATTCTACGGGCAAATTCAGTGGAGATATAATTCTCCAGATCAAATACACTGTCATTGAGAAGTTCATCAGAAACTTTAATCATTGTACCCAGCTTATAGGCACCGATAGATGTCTGGCCAAATACAGAATCGCTCTCATCAAACTCCTCACCTTCATCAAGCCAAGCCGCTGTACCCTTAGTCACAACAACAGGGATTTTGCGGTCACCGCTTGAAGTCTGAATAATTTTTGCCAGTTTACGGAATACATTCTCTTCCTCAAGGGTTTGAACTAAAGTACGCTCAAATTCATCAGGAACAAGATATCCTCCCTCTGAATCAGTGCCTACAGACAAAGCATTTAGCACATCATGACGAGGAGTTTTGCTACGCATTACGTTCCAGAATGCCTTTCTGTACTCATCACTGGCTCTTCCGGTCTTTGTATCCATCCCCGGAATAGCTGGTTTTTCGGTAAGAGGTGTGTTTACAGGCTTATTAAGCTCTGCTTCAAGAGCTTCTTGGCGCTCCAGTCTTGCAATTTCCTTACCCAGATTAATAATGTCTGCTTCCATTTTGTCGTAGGTTGCGGCATCCTCTGCGGACACAAGTCCATCACTACCACGCTTTGAATCAAGAAATGCCTTTGCTGCTTCCCATGCTTTTGCGCGCTTTTCACGCAGTTCAAGAATTTTACTCATTTTCATTTCCTCCTAATATTTCAATAAATTAAGCCGCTCATAAAGCGACTCGGCTGACTGTTTTACAACTGGTTTTTGAAGCTTATTCATTAGTGAATTAGTCACTGCTCTTCTGCTGAAGACAAAGCTATCTTGTAGTGCACTCTCTCCTGGTTTGAACATAATGTCATCTGCAAAGCCAAGCTCGACTGCCTTATTGGCATTTAGCCAAGTTTCAGCATCCATCAGTTGAGATAACCTTGTTCTAGACAAATCGGTTTTAAGTTCATAAGCGTTGATGATACTTTCCTTAACTTCATCCAGCATCTGCATTGCCTTTTGCATCTCCTCGCTATCGCCAATGGCTATGGTGAAAGGATTATGGATCATCATCAGTGATGTTGGAGACATTAAAACTTCCGTACCTGCCATGGCAATGACTGAGGCGGCTGATGCTGCAATGCCATCAATCTTTATGGTGACATTGCCTTTATAATCCATCAGCATGTTGTAAATCTGTGATGCCGCGATACAATCACCACCAGGTGAATTAATCCAAACTACTATGTCACCCTCGCCACTCATTAGCTCTGCTTTAAAAGCAGCAGGGGTAATATCATCATCAAACCAACTCTCCTCAGCAATTGCACCGTTTAGATAGAGGGTCCGTGTCTGTATATCTTCATCACGCACCCAATTCCAAAATTTCTTCATTCATTTTTTCCCTCCAATCCTTCTCTATTTGCGAATATGCCCGCATCCGCAAGCTTGGTCATATTGCCATTGATCAGATATAAGTCCCCGCCAAGCTCAGGTGGGATTCGGTCAAGGTTTTCTAGCTCTCGGATATCATTGGCACTCATCCAACCATTTTGTCTCGCGGTTGCATAACCGTTCATCCGAGAGACATAATCACCTCGAAGCAGTCCATCCACATTAAACTTGGCAAAATAGAGCTTCTTTTCATCTGGTCTTAAAAGTGCTCGGCTGATGGCCTGCTCCCAACGTATCACCCAAGGGTCCAAAGTGTATTTCACAAACTCCAGTGACTGTTGCTCAATATTAGAAAAGCTCGATTTTTCCAAGTCCCCAACCATATGTGGAGGTACGCGGAAAATCCGAGCGATTTCATTAATCTGAAACTTTCTTGTCTCTAAAAACTGAGCTTGTTCTGGTGAGATACCAATAGGCTGATACTTCATCCCTTCCTCAAGCACTGCCACACGATGGGAGTTGCTGCTTCCTTGATAGGCCGCATTCCAGCTATCTCGCACTTTTTGTGGGTCATTAATCGTTCCAGGATGCTCAAGTACACCTCCCGGAGCTGCTCCATTTGCAAAAAACTTAGCTCCATATTCCTCACAGGCTATGGCCATACCAATGGCATTCTTGGCCATTGCAATCGGAGAATACCCTACTAGTCCATCAAATCCTAAGCCAGGAATATGAAGCACATCGCTTGGCCTTAGTGTGACCGTCATTCCATTCATCGTAGGTGCTTCATCGGAATATCTGGTATAGGTATAATAAAGAGCACCACTGGAATCGCGGTCCACCGACATTCGATTTGGCATTAACGGATACAGTGCTATGACTTCACCTTTTCCATTTCGAATAATCTGTGCATAGGCATTGCCCCATAATAAAAGATGAGTCATCAACGTCTCCCGAAAAACGAAGGAACTCATCTCTGGGTTAGGTTCATCATGTAATACAAAATACAGCGGATGAGAAAGAGCCTTTTCCTTACCGCCGCTTGCATTGTATTTATATAGGTGGAGGGGTAACCCTGCCACAGCCTCTGCAAGTATTCTTACGCATGAATAGACCGCTGTCATTTGCATTGCTGTATGTTCGTTTACAGGCTTACCGCTGGTTGTTCCACCAAAAAAGAAGCTATAATTGCTTCCTGTGGTTCGATCCTTCGGTTTATCACGCGCCTTAAATAGCTTTGAAAAGAGGCCCATATACATCACTCTCCTTAAAATTGGGCATGAAAAAAGCACCTCGCGTTTGAGATGCCTTTCCTAAAATCATTATTATAACTTTAGATATTCTTCTGCATCTGATCCATTGTTTCCGAGATGCTTAACACCTTTAATGGTTCCATTTGCAACATTGTCATATAACCATCTTCCAAGTAGTGTTGGAGGAGTATCTATTAAATCTCTTAGAAAGAACTTCTGTCCAGAAGGTAAAGAATCTATTTTCTTTACCATTCTTTTATAAAGATCTGCGTAAGTACTTTTTCCCCGCAATGCTCTAACTTTACATAACTCAGCGATATTGGGATAACCTTCAGATGCTGCCTCAGCAATTAATTGTTCTTTTTCAGTATCACTTATCGTAAATTGTACCCTGTAACTCATTTTCAACCTCCTTTTACGGACTTGTGTTCAGACTTCTGTTCATAAATCTATAATATCGGAGATTGTTTTGTTTTACAAGTAAAAACGTTATAATAATAAATTTGCAGATTAAAGAATCAATAAACCTCTTCCATCATAAACAGAGTTACCTGTTCCACCTTTGCGGATCGCTCGGTCAAGAGCCATAATGGTAGCGACAGCTCCATCTATTCTCTCAGTTGACTTTTCTTTATCTGGTTTAATATTACCGGCAGGATCTGTTCGGATAAAGATGTTATCCATCATCCATCGGAGCACCGGATGACCACCATGCGCCAGTTTCTCTTCCAAGGTAAGCTTCATAAGCTCCTTCGTTGGCGGACTCATATCTTTAAAACCTTGACCGAAAGGAACTACTGTAAACCCAAGGTTCTCTAAGTTTTGTGTCATCTGCACAGCTCCCCACCGGTCAAAGGCAATTTCTCGAATGTTGTACTTTAAGCCCAGCTCTTCGATAAAGTTTTCGATGTATCCATAATGCACCACGT
The DNA here is from genome assembly GCF_024623155.1 of Anaerosalibacter massiliensis. Taxonomy (NCBI): domain Bacteria; kingdom Bacillati; phylum Bacillota; class Tissierellia; order Tissierellales; family Sporanaerobacteraceae; genus Anaerosalibacter; species Anaerosalibacter massiliensis. The sequence continues at coordinate 220,560 of NZ_JANJZL010000003.1, read as the reverse complement.
TTCCTTCAGTGGTGTGTAAGAACCCCTGCTTCTCCCAAACATCATAAGGAACATGATCACGCTTTACCCTTTGGTCCAGATTATCTTCCGGTATCCAGAAGTAGGGAAGAACGATGTATTTATCTCCTTCATACTCAGGCGGGAAGATAAGTACGAACGCTGTAATATCTGTAGTAGATGATAAGTCCAAACCACCGAAGCATTCTCTTCCTACAAGGTTTTCTGGATTTACAGCAAATGAACATTTATCCCACTTCTCCATAGGCATCCAGCGCACCGACTGTTTTACCCATTGATTCAAACGAAGCTGCCTGAATAGGTTCTCTTCGGCTGGGTTTTGCTTTGCGCTTTCACAAGCAATCTGTATCTTTTCAATGTCCACTGTAATACCCAGAGAGGGGTTGGCTTTCGCCCATACCTTTGGATCTGTCCAGTCATCATCTTCGTCAGCACCGTAAATGACAGGATAGAATGTAGGGTCAACCTTTCGCCCTTCCAGGATATCTTTGGCCTTTTGATGCACCTCGTAGCAAATGGAATGGGTATCATTCCCAGCAGTTGTGATTAAGAAATACAGTGGTTGTTTTCTGGCATCACCGGAACCATGAGTCATGACATCGAATAGTTGGCGGTTAGGCTGAGCATGAAGTTCATCGAAAACTACGCCATGAACATTTAGGCCATGCTTAGTATAAGCTTCTGCAGACAAAACCTGATAAAAGCTACCAAGGGGTTTATAAACAAGTCGTTTTTGCGATAGTACCGGTTTAATCCTCGCTTTCAGAGCTGGACATTGTTCTACCATATCCACTGCTACATCAAAAACAATGGAAGCTTGCTGTCTGTCAGATGCACATCCGTATACTTCACCGCCATGCTCAAAATCACCACAGGTAAGCAGTAACGCAACCGCTGCTGCAAGTTCAGATTTCCCTTGCTTTTTAGCGATTTCGATATATGCCGTATTGAATTGACGGTAACCATTAGGCTTTATAATCCCAAACACATCGCGGATAATCTGTTCCTGCCAGTCTATAAGTTCAAATGGTTGCCCATACCATTCTCCCTTCGTATGTTTTAAGCAATTAATAAAAGACACCGCAATGTCTGCAGCGTCCTTATCATATACCGAACCATCTGCCTTAAAGATGGTCGGCTTATATTTTTTTAGTTTACGTATGGCCGCCACCTCCTTATGGCTATAAAAAAGTGTCTTCGACACTTCAACTCCCCTCCCCCTCAATCTTGAGGGGATTTAGGGGGTTTTCTTTTTGCTACAAATCCTTCATAATAATCTTATGAGCAACATACTTCAGGATATATTTAAAGATAACTATGAAAGAATGATTTATACTTTACACCCTCGCAAGTCGGTCATTGAAAATGTTAATCGTATGATTAACTGCGGTGACCCTTCTTTTGGTGGTGCAATGTATGGTTGCGGCAAATGTGGTACCCTTAAATTTGTTCCTTTCCGTTGTCACAGTCGCTTCTGTCCTACCTGTGGAACTAAGTATTCCATTGACCGCACTACCTCTATGTCTTTTAAGATAATCAATGCTCAGCACCGTCACTGTGTTTTTACCATTGATTCTGAACTTAGACATTACTTTCTTGAAGATAGAAAACTTCTTAATCTTCTTTTTGAAGCTGTTCAAAGTGTTGTCTTTCGCTTATTTCACAAAGACAATAAAGCCGAAAAATTCACGCCTGGATTCATTCTTGTTCTCCACACTTTTGGTAGAGACTTGAAATGGAATCCTCATATTCATTGTCTTCTGTCCGAAGGTGGCATTGGTAACTCTGGTATTTGGCGTCCCAAAACTCACTTTAATTACACATTCCTTCGCAACGCCTTTCGCACAGCCCTCCTTAACTTAATGGAGAAAAAGCTTGGGCCATCTTTTAAACTGGTCAAGGCTAAATGCTACCACGAACATAAAGAAGGATTCTATGTCTATGCAAAACCTAATAAGTGTAATCCTAAAGTTGTTACTAAATACATAGGCCGTTATCTTGGTCGTCCTGTTATTGCCACTTCTCGTATCGACGATTACGACGGTGAAAATGTAACTTTTCACTACAATCGTCATGAGGATGACAAACTTGTCGTTGAAACCATTCCTGTTATGGAATTCATTGAACGACTAAGCATGCACATTCCTGAAAAACACTTCAAACAAATCCGCTACTATGGTCTTTATGCAAGAACACGTGAGAGTGATAAAAAGCTATCTCTTGCCATATCAAAAGAAAAACATAAGGTTATTCTTTCATTCAATCGCTGGCGCAATTGCACTTTATCCTCTTTTGGTTATGATCCTCTCAAATGTCCATGCTGTGGCGAGACAATGCTTTTTCTTGAGCTTTATCATAAACATCAGCATATTTCTCTGGACAAAATGTATGAAAGGGCAATGGGAAGACTCCCAACTTTCTCTTCTGCATGAAATATATACATACCACCTCCGTCTGTGATAAAATATATAAAACGGAGGAAAACACTATGTCAAAATGTTCAGATGAAATCAGAAACAAGTATATACAGAATCCACCCGAAGGCATGACCGCTGATGACATCCGCCACATGAGTGAGGATGATTTGCTTGATATGGATTACTTCTTAAATGAAGACGATGCGTTTGACGAAGACTTCCCGGGAGCTGAAGGTTTCTATATCTTCTAAAACCTATCGTTTACTTGTTGTGCCCGCCTCCATGCGGGCCCTTTTCATATCAAGAGTTCTCCGAAGGAGAACTTTCCTATAAAGCGAAAAAAGGAACCCCGCAGAGTTCCTTCAAAATTTGTTTAGGTTATTCTGTTTTCGCTTCCCCTGTCAAAATGAAATGGACATATTCTCCTTTGTTCTTTTCAAGGTAATCTACTAGCTCCGTATAACCTGCTCTTAAAGCAATACTTGTCACAACCGGAAGATCAAACATATTCGTTTCACCTGTTTCTCGAATGGCAAGTATTTGTTGCATAATTATCTCATTCATTGGCTACCTCCTCCGATTCTACTGAATCGGTTGTCGCTTTGCGCAGGATTTCCACATCGAAGCCTGCACTCTTATAGCCTTCTAAAATTGTACTGTAATAATAACAGCTCGGCTGTCCAAGCGGCCTCCCATCATTCATGATGTATACCATCGCCTTAACGGTTTTACCCCCCAACTTCACTTTTATTGTTTCCTTGCGATAAAGGAACGGCCATCCCTCGTAACGGTCAAGTGCCGCTTCATCGACAGGTGTGATTTCCCACACTAAAACGGGTACGTTGCCACCCTTAAAAGGCTCGATAGTCGCCACAGCGCCTGCGTGTGCCCCTCTAAATAATAAACGGTGGTCATTGATTTGACTTGCTCCTACCACCTTCGCTGTGGGGCATCTGTTGGCCATTTGTTTCAGGTTAAGGTTGGAGCCATAGGCAAGATATAATTTATTATTCATTGTAATCCTCCTTCTTAGCTTTGTGGGTTAGGGGCAGCTCAGGCCGCCCGAAACCGCCATGCAGCTGAACCCGAAAGTGCTGCGGTCAAATGCTCTCTGCAGTTTGCAAATTCATCACCAATGAAACCAATCCGGTTTAGGTAGGTTCTCATGGCAAATTTCTCGTTCTCCACCTGTGGCTTCTTTGCTGATGCACACTTTTGTGTTAAGGCTTGATGGTTGATGGCAAGCGCTAGAACAATGTAGCTTCTCATCTTTCCAGCATGAAGCTCGCTGTTAAAACCTCTAAGTTCAACTGTATGGTTTCCGGTAAAAAAGCTGTGAAGGTTGAGGAAATGGTAGCGGCTGTTGTGGTAATGAGTGCTTCTACTCTCGCTGTAACCCTCGTACCAAATGTCCTCAATTTGTCTCATGGTTTTAGGCTTTTTGTGGTTCATCTTCTCAACCAAAATGCTGTCCATCTTTTTGCAGTAGCGCATTCGCTCCGGTGCAATCTGTAGTGCTTTATAAAATAAGTCATTTTTACTTGCAATGATATTTATAAAGTTTCGAATACTTCTTGGGGTATGTTCAGCACCGTCTAGATGAATGTGAATGCCGCAAGATGTATTTGTAAAGGCTCCAGCTTTGCGAAGCTTTCTTACTAGCTCCTGCAAAGTTTCAATGTCCTCCCGGTAAGTTAGGATTGGGCTAACTAGCTCAACGCTATAATCTCTACCTGCAGCTACTTTTCTTCTACCTTCTTTTCTTTGACAGTGAATGCTCCCATCATACATAAATCTCCAAACTCTACCATCTGGAGTTTTTACCTTCTTAGTGTCGTAGTAAGTCCCGCCTTCACTATAAGTGCCTTGCAAAAACTCTGCAGCAACTCTGGCTGTCCTTTCCCTTGTAATCCCTGTAAATTCAATCTCGATTCCGAATTTTGCACTTAACATCGTACCTCACTCCTTTTAAAGTGTGTTTATCCTTTTGGCATGTACATATATCACTCTAAAAGGGTTAAATAGCAAGACAATTATTCGATATAAGGAGCATAATTTACACAGTTTTTCTTTACTTTTTCAGGATAAAACGTGTGCTTTATTCTTCAATCCTTCTGCAGGAATCCTCGCCATATACAATACCTAATGAGCTTCCAGAGTCCCAATTCACATGGATGGTTCCAATATCATCTACACTAATGACAGTTCCTCTCGTCCCAGGTTCCAGTTTGGTATAGGGATCATTCATCTTTACTAAAACCACTCGTGTTCCAGGCCTATAGATACTTCTGAGTTGTTCTAAGACATTAGGGTTAATGGTTTTCAAATTCCATCTACCTCCTCCTGCTTAGCAACTACACTTTTAAATGCAGAACTTCCGTTCAGTTTGGAAAGGAGTATCTTTCTTGCGGCCTTGTATTCTTCACCGATAAATCCTAACCTTAACAGAAAACAACGAAAGGCATACTTTTCATTATCCACTTCCTTAGCTGTGGCAGTGATTCTCTTCTGTTTTTTTGCCATATCACAAAGGGCTGTAATGAAATGCGTGTAAGCTTTAACTTTCTCAGCATCTTCATCAAAGGAAAACCAAGGGAATCGTAGAGTTTCCTCTGTTTGCTCAATAGGTAATTCCTCTACTCCAAGTGCTTTTTTAATGAGATCTCCTTTGCTTTCCAGAATCTTTTCCAAGTTACTTAAGGCAATGTCGGTGAAGTTTTCCTTAGGTATTTCAATTACCAACAAATCTGTATTATCTGTAAGCCCCTGTTCCAGGCCTTCTGGTTTCACATAAGTAAATCCTCGACTATTAAGTTCATCAAGCAGTTTGACCGCTTTTTCGCCCACAACACCCTCATCAAAAATAAGAGCACCTTCCTTATCCACTTCAAATCTGCCTATTTGATAAATAAATGTTGGTGCGCCTTTGTATTCAGGCTTTTCACCTAGTACTTCTCCAATCGCAGTAACGAGGGCCTTTCTCTCACCACCAGTACGATTAAATTCAATTTTCATCCTACATACCACCTTTCTTATTTGGTAGTACCATATATCACTCTAACGCTACACAATAGCAAGTTATTTCTGTGCAAAAATGAATTTAAAACTTGCTCTATCAATCTAATTCATCAGAAGATGTGGCTGCCACATTAAATGGAATCTTCTCTTTTTCTCGAATGACATATACCTCTTTATCTGTTCCAACCTGCTCGATGTAACGCTTCACAATAACATCGCAGTACTTTTCATCCAGCTCGATGGTATAGCAAATTCTATCGGTCTGTTCACAGGCAATCAGCGTCGAGCCAGAACCTCCAAAAGGATCAAGTACGATACTATTAGTAAGGCTAGAATTCATAATGGGGTAGGCAATTAAAGCAATGGGCTTCATAGTCGGATGATCTGCATTCTTTTTCGGCTTATCAAATTCCCAAATGGTTGATTGCTTACGGTCTGAATACCAGAGATGCTTCCCCTTCTTTTTCCAACCGAATAGCACCGGTTCATGCTGCCACTGATAAGGGGATCTTCCAAGAACCAATGACTGTTTCTTCCAAATACAAGTACCGGAAAGATAAAAGCCTGCGTCAACAAAGGCTTTTCTAAAATTAAGTCCTTCTGTATCAGCATGGAAAACATATATACTTCCATCTGATGCCAATACCGATTCGATATTCTTAAAGGCATCTAATAAAAATTGATAAAATGCGTCATTGGCCATATTATCATTTTTGATTTTCCCAGTGGTTCCTTCATAGTTGACATTGTATGGGGGATCAGTTACCACCAGATTGGCGACCTTTCCTTCCATTAAAATGTTATATGTTTCTTTTTTTGTGCTGTCTCCACATACCAGTCTGTGCTTACCAAGTATCCATACATCTCCTAAACGCGAAACAGCGGGCTTATTCAGCTCGCTGTCCACATCAAAATCATCTTCTTTTATTTTTTCTTTCATCGTATCCTTGAAAAGATCATCTAGTTCTCCGGGGTCAAAGCCTGTCAGCGATACATCAAAGTCTGCAGCATTTAAGTCTGTAATGAGAAGTGCTAGTTTCTCCCTATCCCAATCTCCATTTATTTTGTTCAATGCAATATTGAGGGCTTTTTCCTTTTCCTCATTCATCTCAACAACTACGCAATCCACTTCTTCCATACCCATGTTCAGTAGGATTTTCAACCGCTGATGGCCACCAACTACTCTGCCTGTGGTTCTATTCCAAATAACTGGTTCAACATAGCCAAACTCCTCAAGTGAGCGTTTTAACTTTTCGTACTCTGGATCACCCGGTTTTAAATCCTTTCTAGGATTATAATCAGCAGGGATCAGCAGTTTCGTCTTAATTTTCTCAATCTGCATATTTTTCCACCGCCTCTTTTAGTTCGCTATATTTATTAACATCCTCCCAAGGGAAGAGGCAACTGTTAAAGTGACCATAGACTGCTGTATCAGAGTAATGAATGTTTCTAAGTCGCAACTTTTCTATAATTGCTGCAGGCCTCAAATTAAATACTTCTTGAGCAGCAATGGTTAGAACTTCATCAGAAACTGTTCCTGTTCCAAAAGTATTTATAGAAAAAGCTACAGGATTTGCCTTGCCAATGGCATAGGAAATAGCCACTTCACATTTCTCTGCCAAATCACACCACACAATATGTTTAGCAATATACCTAGCCATGTAAGCTCCGCTTCGGTCAACTTTGGTCGGATCTTTCCCACAAAGTGCTCCGCCACCATGTGATGCAAGTCCACCATAAGTATCCACCATGATCTTTCTTCCAGTTAAACCTGTATCTGCAGCAGGTCCTCCTAATACAAACTGTCCAGATGGATTAATAAGAATTTCTGTTTCATCATCAAAAGGGAAATCCTCAAAACACTGCCATAACACATTATTTAGAATATCTGATTTTAACTCTTCCTGAGTTTTATTCTTTTCATGCTGAACTGACACTACAATGGTCTTAACTCTCACTGGAACATCATCATTATACTCAATGGTCACCTGTGCTTTTCCATCGGGAAGGATACCTTTAATAAGTTTACCTTTCCTTGCCTCATCTAGTCTCTTTACAATTCGATGAGATAAGACAAGGGGAAGGGGAAGCATTTCTCTGGTTTCTTTTGTGGCATAACCATACATACTACCTTGATCACCAGCGCCGATGGAACCATATTGTTCGTTTATACCATTTCGTGCTTCTAGTGCAGTATTCACACCAGCTGCAATATCAGAACTCTGATTGTGTACATATACATAAATTAAAAATTTCAAAGGGTTATAACCTAGTTCTTTTAGCACATTCTTAACAATGCTTCTGATATCAATTTTCTCGCTGCAGGAGATCTCGCCCGCCACGATAATTTTCCCTTTAGTAGCCATAACCTCACACGCTACGCGTGACGCTTTATCTCTTCTAAAGCATTCATCCAAAATATTATCAGCAATAATATCGCACAGTTTATCAGGATGTCCTGCACATACACTTTCTGCTGTTAAATATCTCTTACTCATCTCACATCTCCTTATTATTATTTACCTCTACGGGCAGTCAACAGTCGTTCCATCACATCATCCTGTGGATTTGTACCGGAATACTCTGTCGCACAGTTTTCACGAACAATCTGATATATTTCCATCCAGAGTCTGTTGGTTTGACTCATAAAATTATGGCTCATGGAAACGTATGGACTTTGGATAGCGTTGCCAGTAGTTGGATGCTTAGCAAGAAAACCAAACTCACTTATTGCTTCCTCACACTGTATCCACCTAGCAGCACTCATGGCATATCTTTCTAATAGCTGTGGTAGAACTAGATGTGCACACCCTCGCTCCTCAAGCCATTTCCACGTAAGCTCATAAATTTCGCTAGCTACTAAGGTTTTACCATCCTTTTGTACTGCTGAAAGCATAGCCCTTGGCTGTGGCATCTCCTGCCCTTGAAGTTCTGCGGTATTTTTAAATTCAATAACTTCCAGTTTTCTTTTTCCGGGATTTCCCTCAGCAATTTTATCTATAAGTGCTTTCTTTTTCTGGCCAGATCCAATACGGGCACCACCTCGATTTGTACCATCTTTGGCCATTAACTCACCTCTTTTCTTATTAAGGGGGTATTACCCCGTTTGAAACTGCGACTTTTTGCACGAAGCCCCACGCCCGTTGTCCACTTAAAAGGCTGTAGAGATTCGACTCCCCCTACCGGGATGGCCAACGGTCTCCATCTCTTGCTGTGATGGCAGAGTGACAAGGAGTACAAAGAGCCATCAAGTTACTTTCATCGTGTGTTCCCCCTCGCGACAAAGGAAGGATGTGATGCACTTCAGCAGCCGGTGTCAGCTTTCCCTGCCTTTTGCACTCTTCACACAGAGGATGGGCTGTGATGTAACCGTCACGTATTCTTTTCCACGCACGACCATAACGCTTCCTCGTCTCTGGATCGCGCTGATATTTTTCATATCGTGAAGCTTCCTTTTTGGCATGCTCCGGACAAAAGCGTTCATCTGTCAGCTCAGGACAACCAGGAGAAGAGCATGGTCGTTTAGGTTTCCTTGGCATTTCGCACCTCCATTTGGGTATAGAAAAAGCCCCCGCGGTTTTTCCACGAAGGCTCTCTACAGTTTTTCACAATACCATTGTATAACCGATTTCTAATAAAATCGTCCACGATATTACTCATTACTTTCCATAGAGCAGTAGCGCTAGATGCTGAAGCGCCCGATTCTTCTTGTTGTATGCAGAGGAACGTTCAATGTTAAAGCGGTCACAAATGTTATACACTGCATCTATCTGCTTTTGTTCATCATCCAAATAGAACTCCTTTAACACATACTGTTCATCCTCCGTTAAGGCATCCCACGCCGGTTGAAACCAGTCCATGTATTCCAGTGCTTGACGATAGCGTTCTTTCAATACATCAATTTCATTGATGCAGGCAATGAGCCTTTTCTCTCCTGCTTTTGGATCATGGGTCGATGGCATGCCATTTAGAACTGGAGAAGCAGTGGAACTCATTTCTTCGTTGAGAGTAGCAATGTCCTCATCAGTATGTTCTATGATGTACTTCATGCTGCTGTAATCTTTTAAGGCATTAATTGCCGCTGCTCTTTTATCTAAATACTGCCAGACAATGTTCATCGTATCAGACCTCCTTTAGTGTTGCTTTTACCGCATCTATCAGTGCGGATTGGGTATTGTCTTTATCTTTTAAAGCTTTCATTACACGCTCATCAATGGTGCCTTTGGCAATCAGGTGATGGATCACTACCGTTTCATTTTGTCCTTGACGCCAAAGACGGGCATTGGTTTGCTGGTAAAGCTCCAAGCTCCAAGTCAGGCCAAACCATACAAGAGTTGAACCTCCAGCTTGCAAGTTCAGTCCATGGCCTGCTGATGCTGGATGGATGACTGCAATGGGGATTTCTCCATCATTCCACCTTTTAATAGAATCGCTAGTGGATAATACCTCAACTTCAAAGCGCTTTTGTATTCGAGATAAATCATGCTTAAACCAATAAGCAATTAGAACTGGTTTGCCATTAGCGGCTTCGATTAAGTCTTCCAGTGCATCCAGCTTACGGTCATGTATATGAATAACTACACCTTGATCATCATAGACTGCTCCGTTTGCCATCTGCAGGAGCTTTCCTGAAAGAGCTGCTGCATTAGCAGCAGTAATATCCTCACCTTTCACCGTTGTAATTAAATCCCGCTTCATAGTGTCGATAGTTTTCATTTCTTTTTCAGAAAGCTTCACTGGCACTTCGTTTATAACCAACTCCGGCAACTTCAGGTAGTCTGTCCCTTTCATGCTAATAGTGATGTCAGATATGAGCCTATAAATAGCTTCTTCTGCTCCCGGTTTTGGTTTGTAGGAGAAGATCACTTGCTGATTGCGTTTATCTGGTACGAAAAAGTCCTCTCGATATCTGCCAATAAACCTGCCCAATCGCTGTCCCATATCCAGCAGGCGATACTCAGCCCATAAATCCATCAGTCCATTGGATGATGGCGTTCCGGTAAGCCCTACGATCCTTTTAATCTTTGGCCTGACTTTAAGTAGGCTTTTAAACCGTTTCGCTTGATGGGATTTGAAGGATGACAGCTCATCGATTACTACCATGTCAAAATCAAAGGGTATGGCACTTCTAGAAATTAGCCATTCGACATTTTCTCGATTGATGATGTATACCTGAGCTCTTTTCATAAGGGCTGTTTTCCTCTGTACCTCAGAGCCAACTGCTACGGTGTATTTAAGACCTTTTAGGTGATCCCACTTTTCAAGCTCTGCAGGCCATGTATCTCTGGCTACTCGAAGAGGTGCAATGACCAGAACCTTACGAACAAGAAAACTATCCAGTGTTAAATCAAAGATGGCAGTTAAGGTAATGACACTCTTACCTAATCCCATATCTAAAAGCACTGCTGCTATGGGATGGGTGAGGATATACTCAGTGGCATAAACCTGATATTCATGAGGCTTGTATTTCATGAAGTATCCCTCCAATCTGTTCTATGTGATCCAGGCAGAATACCAAAAATCCAAGTGATTCTAACTGTCTTTTTCGCTTTTCCTGTAGAGGCCTTAAGGTTTTACCTGGAGCTTTTACCTCCACAAAAGCTATTTTTTTATCCGGCAAAAGAATCAATCTGTCTGGCATTCCATCAAAACCTGGTGATGCAATCTTCAGTGCAATGCCGCCTATATCTTTTACTGCTTTTACCAGTTGTTGTTCAATCCATTTTTCTCTCATATAGCCTCCATGTTCCCTAAATCCAAAAAGTCTCTATACGCGCGTATATACGCGTCTGCAGGTAATTTCTTCTTTTTGTCTTTAGGATTATTTTTAATAATTATTTTTGGAACAATGGAACATAAGTTATAAAGTAGCCTACTTTACAAGGGGCTGCCGCCTGTTCCGATGAGGTGTACCAAAAGACCGTTTTTGTTTCACCGGAACAGGTGAAATCTGTTCCCGAGAAAAAATTGTTCCATGTGTTCCAAACTAAATTATGTTTTGGGAACATAAACCCATTGTGGTCCATAAAGCGGGATACGTTCTTTTTTCACGAGTCCAGTCCAGCCTCCGATACTTGCCATAATTGCAGATATCTCATTGCCATCCATTCTTCGGAGATTGGCTCGATCTTTGCCAAAGCACTCACACCAGATTTCCATATTAGAAACCGATTTTCGTTTCCAAACACCAACCCTTTGGCTTTCACCAAACTCAGTCCCGTTGATATAGGCTCGACGTTCATATAGATCCATGGTGTCCCAATCCTCAGGTAAAAGCATATCAAGGTACTCTCTAACCAAACCTTCTCGCTCATCGGACTCCATAGCTTCTCGCTGTTCTTCTTTTGCAAGCTTTTCAAGGCTAGCATCAAGGTACAATTTCTCTCCAGCCTTTACATAGGTAAGAGCCTCAGCCCATATCTGCAGAATTTCATCCTGCTTTAGCTGCCAAGATTTTTTTGTGCCATTTCCCGGAGTCTTTACTGGCCAGAAGCGACGGTTTCCTGTGGTGTCCCGCAAATAGCCTTTCTCAGCATTGGTGGTTCCGAAAAAGATACATTGTCTTAAGTGCGGAGTAGCTCTCCTGCCAAAGCTGGCACGATAAATGTCATTTTGGCGAGACAAGAAACTTCGAAGTGTTTCGACTTCAGCTTTTTTAAGTCCGGCTAGTTCTCCAATTTCTAAAATCCAGTAACCTTGAAGTTTTTCTGCGGCGGTCTTATCCTTGGTATCCGATAAGTTCAAGCTATCTGAAAACCAGTCTCCACCCAACTTGGCTATGAGAGTGCTTTTTCCAACTCCCTGCGGGCCATTAAGAACCAACATGGAATCGAATTTGATACCAGGAGTTAGCACACGAGAGATAGCTGCACATAAAGTTTTTCTTGTTACAGCCCGAACATAAGAGTTATCTGATGCACCTAGATAATCGATGAGCAGGGTATCTACTCGCGGTACCTTATCCCATTCAGGGAGTGCATCAATAAACTCACGAATAGGATGATAAGATCGGTCGTCAGCTACCTTTGCTACGGCCACATCATAGTTTCTTGCAGAGAAGGTTCCGTAGTGGGTGTCAATGTAGCTGATTAGCTGGGCATCATCTGCATCTCTCCAGAACTTAGATGGATGTGGCCAAGGAACATCACCTTTAATTTCGAGACTGTCTGATAGCTGATTAAACACAATGCCTTTCAGATTTGGATCATTTTCAAGTATTAAAATCAAGTTTCTAAGGGTATTTTTAACTGATCCTGTCTTGTCAAGCTCCAGCTGCTTTTCCCAATCTTCATCAATAAACTCTTTTTCAGCCTGAGCCTTTCGTTCTTCTGCAAACTGCTCTTTTACCCGTTCATCCTCTAAAGTTAAATCAGTCATAGCTTTAAACGAAGGTAGTTTGCTAGGTGATGTATTTTCTGCCGCCTTTTCATCTAAGTCGCGAAACTTATGCACTCGGACCAGATCAAAAGCGTTTAGCAGCATTCCACATGCTGGATCTGTGGCATGATGGCTATAAGCAAATTTACCGTCATAGATTACCAAGCCCGCAGAAGAATCTGCAGGGATATAATCAAACCTACCATTCATAGCACTTGACTCATATACATCCGTCAAGAATGTATTAATAGCTTCTTCAATGGTATAAGCTCTGCAAAATGCCCCGACAACGCCCTCTTTACTTAAAGGGTCTGCTTGCTTTGTGATTTTCCTTTGTACAACCTCTGATTGTCTTGTGGATACAGGCCACATGGATGTATCCCGCCAATCTGCATATTTGGAAAGATAAACATCAGGATCTAAAAGCTCTCCATCCTTTTCTTTAAAGACAAATTCTCCATCAGACGGTGTGGATGGCCAATACATTAACCTAGATGGCTCATAAGTGGTATCATCGAATAAATCAATCCCAATCTCCTTTGCAACCATCCGGCCAAGAGCTGGGTATTCATCCTCTGTTACTTCTCTTTTAATTGGAATGATAAGTCTTAATCGCGGTGCATCTGGTGTATGTTTATGGGTTGAATAGATGCAGCATTTGAAATCATGTAATGCTTCAATTTGATCCCAAATCCTCGGTTTGGCATAATCCATATCTAATGTCAGAAGGGAGCGGGAGAGGACATAACCATTTCTGCGCTTTCCTTCACGAAGAGCTCCTCCCACAAATCCACCGACGTCTTTTATTGAGTCCTGCTGAGCGCGACTCATTTTTCGGAATTCAGATACTGTTTCTGTTGTTCGTATAGTAGATTTAACTCGGGAGATGAAGTCCTCCCATGTGATGTCTTTGTTCTTCCACTTTTTATCCATTCGGCTGTTACCAACCGCTATCTTCATATCTTCTGCACCTCCCTGCAGTTTTCGGTAAAATACCGAATAGGAATACGATGCTTCGATGCTTTATCTATTTCTGCTTGCATTCCTTTTGAGATGTTGCGACCAAATACCCACAGTTCCTCGCACTTTCTAAGCCAAACCATTCCAAAGAATAGTCCTAGTTTTCTTTGTTCTGGATCGCTATCATCTAGAACTTGAGGGTATAGCAGATGAGGAGCAAAAGGAATAGTTCCTTGCTCCACTGCAAACTTCAGATATTTTCTGGCCTTCTTCAGATTTTTTTCTGTATCCCCAGCAAAAGGTGAACAAATAAAGACACAAGGTTTGTAGCATTTTACTTTTTCTTCACGCATGACATTTTCCAAGGCTTCTGCTGCAGTTGGATCTGGATAGCTATCGGCGTTATATCTATCCATAACTACATCCCCTCGAATTCAGACTCTTGTTCAATCAGTGGTAAAATGCCATGATCCTTTAGAAGCTCATAAATAAACAAGCGTCCTTTCTGAGTCCAATAGGTATGAACCTTTGAATGTATCGTTCCATCCTTTCCAGGGTACGTATGGGTTTTTGTTGTTGTATATCCATGTTGGGCATACTTTTGATATAAGAGCCAGATTTTCCCTTGACGGAACTGAACGCCAAGATCATGTAGATATTCATTGAACCAGCGACCAGACTTTCCATAATCCTTGGCGATTGTTGTGATAGACACCGCATCCTTGCAATTAAGCACCACATCGTAATAACTGGCTTTTGGTTTCATTTCTGCAATCTGCTGTTCCTGAATACTAATCGTAGTTGTTAGCTCGGCATTTTTGGCTCTTGCAGCTTTAAGTTCCTGCAATGCTTTAATTAAAAAGTCTGGATTAGCAAGCAACTCATCTGTAGCATAAAGTCCATGCCTTCTGATTGAAGGAAGAACCTCATGAGTTACCCAGCGCTTGAACTTTTTAGCCCCTGGCTTGTCAGAGCGAAGAATTAAATTGTATAGTCCACTTTCATTGATACATGTCATTTCCTGCGGACCACCAGGGGTGTCCACTCTTACCGGCTCCCTTTCATCGGCATCTAATCTTTCTGCCGCATCTCGATATTTTGAGATACCGAGTACAGCACAGACATCCTTAAGTACCCACCAAGGACTACCTTCCTTTAAAATTGTTCTGACATTGTTGCCCTCGTAGTTGAAAATAGTTAATTTGTTCATATCGAACCTCCAGCATATAGTTGTAGAGCGATAAAACATGCCCTCAGCTATAAGCAAAAAAAGAGGAGGCTTCGAACCCCCTCAAATTAATCTTTTTTATAAAAATCACATTCAAACCCATCAGCACGAAGCAAAAGCCCCTGAGCCCAAGGTGGTGTCTGTCCCATAAGAGCACATATATCTGGAACAGATACTTCTAAAGGAACCTCTAAAACTACCTCATCATGGACATGCATTACAATATCAAAACCTTTTTCATTAAGCTTTCTCATGGCATAGCAAAGAAGATCTCTTGAAATGGCCTGCACGATGTTCTCAACAAACTTCGGACCATAGCTTTCAATACGCTCCCACTTCTTTGTGGCACCAACGCCTTCATACGTCACTGTTTCACTGCCGAATCTGTTAATCCCCATCCTTGGTTTGACATAGGTAAGCTGTCTCCCGGATGGCAGCCATATCAACAGCATTCCACTACGATATTCAAATCGGATACGATGAGTTTCTGTTCTGGATCTTTCTTTTACAGCTTTTTTAACTGCTCTATCGACATCCCACCAAAGCCTAACAATGTTTGGATTCGCATTTCTCCACGCATATACCAGTGGCTTTAACTCTTCTTCGGTAAGACCCATATCAAGTGCTCCCATTGCTTTTAACGCACCAACCGATCCACCATAACCCAAGGCCAACTCCGCAATTTTTCCTTTTTGTCTGAGTGGACTACCTTTTGTGACTTCTTCCAAGGGGACCCTAAACATCTGGGAAGCGGATGCTTCGTAAATCTTGCCATGGGTAGCGAATACCTCATTTCTCCATGTCTCGCCTGCGAGCCAGGCAATCACTCTAGCTTCAATTGCACTAAAATCAGCAACAATAAACTTATATCCTTTCTTTGGAACAAAGGCAGTACGGATTAACTCGGACAAAACTCCTGGAACAGAATCGTACAATAATTCCAAGGCCTCAAAATGACCACCTCTAACTAACCTTCGCGCCTGCTCCAGATCCGGCAAATGGTTCTGCGGAAGATTTTGAACTTGTATAAGCCTCCCTGCAAATCTGCCGGTTCGATTGGCACCATAAAACTGCAATAGACCACGTGCTCTTTCATCTGCACATACTGCATTTTCCATAGCGGTGTATTTCTTTACACTGGACTTGGCTAGTAGTTGCCTCAATTCCAGCACTTCACTCAGGTGATCTGGAGCTTCCTTTAATAGTGCCTTAACTGACGCCTTATCAAGACTATCCGTTTCCAGACCACTTTCCGATAGCCAGGTTTTCATCTGGGTCACTGAGTTTGGATTTTCAAGTTTAGTAAGCTCTTTTAGTCGGCTTGTGAATTCCTCTCGGGTTTGTTCATCACACTGGATAGCCTGCCTTACCAATTCTAAATCCAATTGAATACCTCGATCATTAATCTGCTGGTCTAGAATATAGTTCTGCCACTCCTCTTCTGGCATAGGGAACTTATGAAGCTTTGCCTGTATGGAAAGTTCAGCTTCAACATCTCGAAGGTTATATGCTTTGAAACTCTCCCACTTTTCTAAAGCATGCTCCGGTAGATTGCGAGTTCGGCCTCCATTAGACTGAGTCGCTTTGCAGGGAACTGAGAAATATCTTATGAGTTCCTTACCCTCAGTCAGCTTTTTCTTATCAGCTCCTGTTACAAGAGCCGCTCCTTCTAGCGATAGAGGAAGTCCTAGGTAGGCAGACCACACCATCGTACAACGCCATGAAGCAGGCTCAAGCCAGACACCAAAATGACGAGACAAGCAGATTCGTTCAAATTGAGCATTAAATGCCCACTTTATAATCTGGCTATCTAGAACTGCATTCTGGATTTCTTGTGGGATCTTTTCGCCACATGCCAAATCAACTACCTGTACAGGACCACCATCCACACTGTAGCCCAAAAGTAGGATTTGAAAATCCGGTGCTTCAGCGTAACGATAGACCCCGCTTTTGGCGATGTCTACGCTACTATATGTTTCTATATCTATGCTGAGGGTTCTCATGATAAAAAGTCGTCATCCACGTCAGTGGCAAAGTCATCAGCTGCATTGGTTCTACCGCCTAAAGGCTCACCATCGCGGATTTTTTGAATGTTTCCAAGGCCACACGCTATACCCTTATTTCCATTGGAGTTAAAGGCGTAGAAGTTGATACTCACTCTTGCATAGACACCGGAGTACACTTCTGAACGATCAAGGATTGGATTGACGTTTCTGTCTACAATTTGTGGAGCAGTATTGCTGTTGGCATTGATAAAATAGCTGTTGGCATAAGCCTCATCATCCGGACGATCAATGTCGCCATCACGCAGAGGGAGCTTGAGAACTGCTTTATTGGGAATCTTCCCACCGAATTTACCTTTACCTTCCTCTATGGCGGCATTCACTGCTTCGTTGATAGCGCTTAAGGTTTTAGTATCACTCTTAGGGATAATCAGGCTCACACTGTATTTTTCAGTACCGCCATTGATAGATTTAGGTTCCCAGACATTGGCATAAGAGAGTCGTACAACTCCTGTGATTACTTTCGTTGGGTTCGTTCTTTTTACTGTTTTTGACATAGTATTATACCTCCATAAAATCATTTTTTGCTGATGATGTGTTCATTTCAGGACGCTTGTCTGAAACTGGTACTAGCGTCGGTTTGCCTGGTGGCTTCATAATTAGTCCACCAATGACTTCATTAAATTTTGTCTTGCCCATCAATTTCTCCATTTCAGTAATAGTGATGAGACTTTGCTTGTATATGTCGCGATAACCTGCATTCTTTGCCGCTTCTGCGACCGCTTCTTCATCTTTGTATTTACGGTTGGAACGGCCTTCGACTACTTTAAAGCCGGGCCACTTCTTTCCATGATTAACTGCTGCATCTGTCGCATAGGCTATAATCTCATTTGTCCATCTGGTGAGATCACCGATAGAAGATAGAATCTCAGCAATTTCTTCATCTGATAAAAGTGGCGGTAGCGCAAACTCAAATGTAGCCAGTTTCATTTTCGCTTCTGCTCTTGCTCGACATTTCACTGCAGCCCGACAAAATTGACACCACTCTCCGGGGCAATAGTTTCCGTCACCAGCGAAGGCCAGTTCAGCTTTAGGTTTCAAAACTTCTTCAGCCCATCGATACAAGCTTTCTTTTGAGACTGTGGACGTGCTGATATTTTCACGACGAGGTTGATAAATTGTCATTAAAACCATCTCGATGTCATAAATACCATCAAAGAGACCTAGTGCACCAAGGGCATATAGTTTCATTTGAGGATTGTCCTCTGCGCTGACTAAGACACCCTGACCATACTTAAAATCAATAATGTGAAGAGTTCCGTCAGCGATAATTACACAATCCCCGGTCCCAAAGCCATCAGGAACATACTTTGAAAAATCAAGCCGCTGTTCTATCAAGATTAAGGGGTCACTACATGTCTGCTTGGCTTGCTCAATCACTTCAAGCACATACTCTACATATCCATCGGTGTAATTATCCATCTCATCTGAGTCATATGGAGAAACCGGCTTTTTTGATCTCATCTTAAGCGCCTTGCGGAGTTTATGTTCACTTAACGCATGGGCAGCTGTGCCTTCAGCTGCAGCTTCACCGCTGTTGTCATCAAACTCCAGCTCCAACCTTGCCGATGGTGTACAGTTCATCCAGCGATGAGCTCCAGATGCAGAGAGAATTGCATGTTTACTCATTTCAATCCCTCCGCATCTGCAAGCAGTGCAGCATACTTGCTTGGATCAATCTGGCTGAGTTTTGATGCACCATACTTTTCTAGAAGTGCTCTTACTTCAGCTGTAAATCCGTCATGGCTTTTTTCCGCAAGTACTGCCCTTACTTCTTCTAAAGTGATCTGCTTTTCTTCAGGCTGTTTTTCAGGCTTTGGTTGCTCTGGCTTTGTACCCTCATTAGGACCATTACTTGCTATTGCATCAGCTACAGCCTGAACACTATCTGCCAACGATCTAAGATCTGACACCACATCGAGAAGAAGCTTAACCTTACTCATGGCCTACACCTCCTTCCTTGATTTCCTTAATTTCTACCGTCTCAACTGAGTCGCCGGGAGTAATTACTAGCAGACTAACTTTCTTTCCAAATAGGAAATCAAGCATTCTCGTTCGGATTGTCTTCCGACTGCTTTGAATTACTGAACTTCTTTCGCCACCGGGCCTTGCCACATTGATAGTAACTTTGTGTTTAAGGCTCATATTCCATCTCCTTTCCGGGGGCGATTCATCTGCCCCTCACCGATAAGCGAAAAAGAGAGTTCTTTCGAACCCCCTTTTGAGAAAAGATTTTTTATAACGGGTCCTTGCGAACCCTATTAGGATAGAATTTTTCTAAGTCGTTCTTGAAGCTTCTTAAGGCGACCGCGAATAGCCGCTTCTGTGACACCTTCTTCTGCTGCTATATCAGTGTTGGATCTTTTCTCAAGGTACACTTTTTTGAAGAGTTCTTTTTGCTGAGGTAAAAGACACTCCATTGCCTTGGTTAACTTGTCCAATATATTTTGATGCTGAGCTTCATCTTCTGCTTGGGTAATTAGATGTTCAGGATTCGTAGTATCATCTGCAAGATACTTATTGCGGTCATTTGCCGCTTCCTCTTCACCATCATGATAAGCATCCAGATGTGTTGTCACTCGATAATCGTACCGGCGCTGCTCGTCCACTTCGTCATCATCCATAGTATGTAAAAGCTCGATGTCCGCTTCGGTGACTCCATCTTCGCCTAGAGTTATAACAATCTTTGTTCCTTCAGCAGTGTAATAGATGTAGTTAGTTCTCTTCTTTTTACTTGTTTTGTACGCTCTTTTCATAATTTGACTCCTTTGGTTTTCAAAATTTGGCTTTGAAAAATCCGCAGAAGCCGAAAAGATCCGTAGAACAAAAAAGGACGGCCAAGATAGTTCTCTAGTGTGAGAACTTATCCTGGCCGTCGTGCAGCTCTGCGGATTTTTTATTTAGTTAGCTATCTTTCTATGCTACATTAGCATGACTTTCTACATGAAAAGCAGAATCGCTTAATCGAGTGACTATCGTCACAACACCATCACGTTCAATTCTTAAAGTTCCTCCAATAGGTATTTGTGTACTGGTTTTACAGCGTTTATATAACACTTCTATGAGACCTGTTGTTGCATTGCCCTTGCAAGCTATGCGACCATTACAATCACGAATTTCTTCCATGACTTACCCCCTTTTCAAAAAGTTCAGCTTGTCTTACCGTCTAACTAAA
Organism: Anaerosalibacter massiliensis; assembly: GCF_024623155.1. NCBI lineage: Bacteria > Bacillati > Bacillota > Tissierellia > Tissierellales > Sporanaerobacteraceae > Anaerosalibacter > Anaerosalibacter massiliensis. The sequence continues at coordinate 200,304 of NZ_JANJZL010000003.1, read as the reverse complement.
TTTTATAAAGTCATACACTTTAAATCCTCAGCTACAACTCCGCTGACACTCCGCTAGGACTCCACAAATAACAATTCGTTTTTATGATGTCAAACGAACTAAGCGTTCGTAAAGATTGAATAAGCATATTTAAATAATTGATTGTATTTCGCTTAGTAAATTGCTATAATAATAAAGACACGTCTTTGGATACCATCCAATTGTGCTTGGAGGCGATTATAATGGCTTTTAGTTATAACAAATTGTGGAAACTTTTAATAGATAAAAAAATGATGAAAAAGGATTTAATGGCAATAACGAACTTAACGTCGACAACGATAGCAAAAATGAGTAAAGATCTGCCGGTAAGCATGGATGTGTTAGGAAGAATCTGTAAAGCCCTTGATGTCAACATTGGAGATATTGTTGACTACGTCGATGACGATACTTCAACAGATTAAATTCAATGAAAGGAGGCGCAATATATGAAAAAGCTATGTTTTGGTACTTTTGCAACAATTTTAAAGATTTGTAGCGCAAAAAGAATTTCACAAAAACTTCTATGTGGTACCATGCTGCTTTCTATTGCGCCTACTTATGATATTCGTGGTGAGGATGGTACTGTTTCAGATTTAATTCTGGGTAAAAAGAATCTATCGCCTAATATAACTGATAAAGCTCCAACAGTAGACCCACGCGCTGTTTCTAATTACTTTAAACAGCACATTCTTAACATGTTGGATAGCAATAAAAGGAGCCTCATCATTCTTGCTCTGAAAGACATTATTGCGTCTGATAATACAATTGAGCCTGACACAATAGTCGAAATAGTGAATGGCATGACCAAGAAATCTATAGTAAGACGTGATGCTTTTGTTTTTGAAGACTTTATCGCCGGAGTTTTTCTTTACACAGTATTAAATGTCGAGAACCGAAATTGCGAAGATAGCGTGAAAGAGACAACTGCCGAGTACATACAGTCCTTTGAAGATCAAAAAATGGATATTAGTTTCATTACAACGTATAGCAATTTGTCTATGGAAACTGCTTACGAAATTGCGATTGATGCCCGCTCTTTAGTGTTGCTTGCAGAAACAGGTGGCAAATGCCAAAAGTGCGGAAGAGTTTTAGGTATAAAAAAAGAAGGCAACGACGTTAACTATGCTAAAGTCGTTCGCCTTTCAGAAACTGATGAAGTGGTTTTATGTGTTGAATGTGAGCGCGAAATTCAAAATGCTTCTGAGGAAGTAAAATTAGCTTTACTATCAGAAAAGCATGACTTGGAAGTTCTTATGGCTGCAAGAGATGCAACCTCGAGATATACAATAGAAAAGCAAATCGAACAAGTACTTCGGGAAGTTGACTTAATGGATGTTACTGATGATACACAACTCAAAATTGAACCTGTAAAAGTTGAGAATAAAATCACTGAAAAACGTTTGAAAGAAAGAGTGCTTTTTGATGTTCGGTGGTTGTATCAGGGAGTCAATGATGCATTAGATCGGTTGGCCGGAGAAAACAAGCTGAACGTCGATAAATTTGCAAAAAGCGTCAAACGGATGTATGAAGATGCAAGTGAATCACATATATCTCAAAGCGCAATATACAACCTACTTGTTGAAACTTTGTTTGAAAAAACCGGCCGCAAATATAGAGAAGCTTGCGAGATAATAATCTCCTACTTCGTTCAAAGGTGTGAGGTGTTCGATGAGATTACCAAATAAAGTAACTTCCTATACAAACAGCGTTATTTCTCTTTTCCCAGATATTTTAGAGGCATTAGCACAACAGGATATGTCACCTAAAGAGTTATTTGAACTAACTAGATATCGTGAAAAGGACATGGCTGATTTCCTGAGTGCTTTAGACTGCTTGTTTGCATTAGGTAAAATTGGACTAATTGAAGAAGGGAGGGTGCTACGATATGTTGATAGAGATTCAATGTGATAAATTTGCTCCAGAGCATCAAATTATCCGGTTTAACTCAGGCTTAAATACAGTTCTAGGTAGCGCAGGCGGTAGCAATGCAATCGGAAAATCAACATTCCTATGGATTATAGATTATGTATTCGGCGGTGAAAGCTACTACTCCCTGACAGATGATATAAAAAAGGAAATAGGCCCACATACCATCTATTTCACTTTCGAATTTGAGGGACAGCCATATTATTTCTATAGAAGCACTGACGATCCTAAAAGTGTATATCGAATCGATAAAGAGCGCCATTTCATAACAAAATTGACGCTTGACGAATTTCGAAGATTTCTGTTTCAGGAATATAAAATTGGGCTACCAGCCCTTACGTTTTCAGAAATAACCGAGCGTTTTTTCCGTATCTATGGACGTGAAAATACACTAGAAAAGTATCCATTGTTAGTGAAACCTCGTGAGCAAGATGAAAAGGCTGTGGATTTTCTATTGAAGCTATTTGGTCATTACAAAATCCTTGCTTCTATCAAATTTATGGAGGAAGAACTCGGAATTAAAGCTTCACAGCTTAAATCTCGTCAGCGTCAAAAGGTGGACATAGATAAAATCGAAAGTAACCAAAAGACTATCGAGTCATTGAGAAAGAGACTCCAAAAGCTAATGAAAAACAGCGAAGAGGCTCAATTAGCAATGTTTGGGTTTGATACACAAACATTCGAACGAATAACAGCTGTTCAAAAAGAATTGAATAGCATAATACGTAAGCGCAATCGTCTGCAATCACAGCTAAATGCTATAAAAAGCAATATAACTGACAGCAAGGCTGAAACCGCAAGTGAATTTGAATCCTTGCTACGCTTCTTTCCAAATGCAAATTTAAAAGCATTTGAAGAAATTGAACATTTTCATATAAAAATCAGAGAGATTTTAGGCGAAGAAATGGATCAGGAAATCTATCGATTACAACCACTAATCGAAGAATATGATAAGGAAATCAGACGCCTAAATCGAAAAATCGAAGAGTCCGGTATAGCAAAAGAGATGTCTGAGAGAGTACTCTCTCAGTGTGTTAATGTATCAAAAAGCATTGATAGACTTGAAGAAGAAACAGCCGAGTTGATTCATCAAAAAGAGTTGCAGGATGCTCGAGCTGAAGCAGAGCAAAAACTTGAAAAACTATTGTTGCAACAAACTGAAAAACTAGGCGAGATACAAGATGACATCAATCTTCGTATGGAAACAATTAACGGCGTAGTAACTGAGAAACAGGAAACTGCTCCTCTTTTGTATATCACTCCCCAGAAGGACATCATCTTCGAAACTCCTGGCAACACAAGTGAAGGAACAGCATTCAAGAGCCTTGTTGTGTACGATTTGAGTGTACTTGAATTACGCCCAATTCCTGCGATCATCCATGACTCCAATATTCTTAAACGTATTGAGGATGTTCATCTGGAGCATATATTGGAACGTTATCAATCTACCAAGCACCAGGTTTTTATTGCATTTGATAAAGCTGATTCTACAACCGAGAAAGCACATAGAATTTTAGAAGAAACAGCAATCTTGCGCTTATCAGACGGAAATGAACTTTTTGGTCGTTCGTGGAGTAAGTACGAAACGAATGATTAAATATAGGAGGATTTAAAAAATGGCTGCAATCAATGATTTACTGCGTCAAATCCCTGACACTTCTTTGCGTAATCGCTTGGAACAGGAATTTGCCCGCATATCAAAAAACAAAAAATTTGGTCTTGTATTTGAGGAGCACATCCCTGAATGCACTCCACTTTATGAAGTTCCTATCAAACGTGGCTCGACTGTTGCACAAAAAACAGGCCACATTAATGATGTATATACGGTACTGAAGTTAGATGGAGATGTTGCCCTTTGCCGCAACAAAGCAACTGGTAATACCGAGAACATACCAATCACGGAGCTAGTTTCAGTTGCTCAATTTGGCGAGCCAATTTTTCCCACTCTTCAACCGATTGATTCTGTAGAAAATGCGCCTGATAGTAACTTATGGCATGCAGTCATTGAAGCAGACAATTATCATGCCCTTCAGTTACTGGAATATCTCTACCCTAAGAAGGTTGATTGTATTTATATCGACCCCCCATACAACACAGGTGCGCGGGATTGGAAATACAATAATGACTATGTTGATTCTAGTGATAACTGGCGCCACAGTAAGTGGCTCTCAATGATGCAAAAACGATTAAAGATTGCAAAAAGAATACTTGCTGATGATGGCGTTTTGATTACTACAATAGATGATAATGAATATGCACATCTATGGGTTCTACTTCATGAACTTTTTCCAAACCTAACTCATACTTGTGTAACCATTCAGCATAATCCCGGTGGAACTCAGGGCAAAAAATTCTCTGTGACTCACGAATATGCGATATTTTCATATTCAGCAGAAAGTACTATTTACCGCAAGCAACATACTGGTGGAGATGTATATAATCTAAGACGTTGGGGGAGCACATCAGGCCGATATGAAGGTGCGACATGTTTTTATCCAGTAATTTTAGACTCTAATTATAATATCATCGGTTTCGGTGATTTACTTGATAAAGAATTACACCCTACAGCTCAAGTAGAGCATAATGAAGATGGTACAATTTATGTTTGGCCCATTGATAAGAATGGCATTGAAAAGAAATGGAGATATGGGCGCGATACTGTAGAATCAGTAAAAGATAGAATGTTTATTGAAAAAAAAGGAGATCGAATAGAAGTTATCCTTCGTAGAGAAAGCGAACCTCCAAAAACGGTTTGGACTGATCCTTTATGTAATGCAGAAGCCCACGGTACAGATATGATTAAATCCATACTTGGTGGTGGCTTCTCATACCCAAAATCGCTTTATGCTGTCCATGAAGCATTAACATTCGCTGTATCCGGAAAGAAAAATGCTCTAATTGTTGACTTTTTTGCAGGTAGCGGCACCACATTACATGCAGTAAATTTACTTAATTCTGAGGATGACGGAAACCGCCGCTGTATATTAGTAACAAATAATGAGGTATCCGATGATGAAGCAAAGGCCTTGAAAAAAAATGGCTATCAGCCTGGCGACATTGAATGGGAAAAACATGGAATTTGTCGTGCGGTAACTTGGCCAAGGACAAAGTATAGCATTCTTGGCAAGCGAGATGATGGTTCAACCCTAACAGGTGAATACTTCACGACTCAGACTGCATCTAATGAGATTGAGCGCTCATTCTATCAGTTGGGTTTTGTAGATAATCCTTCTGAATTAACCGCTACTGCAAAAAGCAAATCGTCTCTTTACTCAAAAACAAGGAAGGAAAGGCACAACTACCGCAATCACTAGTAAGCAAAGACAGTAAATTCATCGTTTCGGATAAACATACAGCTTCAATTCTCTTTGATGTAGATTCCGCTGATGAGTGGTTGACTGCTCTTGAGGAACAGGATCATATCACAGACTTTTATATTGCATCAAAATCAGCTGCCATATTCAAGTCTATCAAAACACGTGTTTCTCACTTACTTGGGTCAATCATCGTAACATCACAAGTTAAGCGTCCTATGAGTGAAGGCTTTCCTGCAAACGCTGAATACTTCAAGCTAGAATTCTTGGATAAAAACAGTGTTTCATTAGGTCAACAGTTCCGCGAAATATTACCGTTACTATGGCTTAAATCTGGTGCCATTGGAAAACGACCAGAAGTAAACAGCAATGATGAACCTGAAATGCTAATTTTACCTCAAAATGGCTTTGCTATCCTGGTTGATGAAACAAAGTTTGCTGAGTTTACCGAAAAGCTTTCTGAAGAGGATAATATCCAAGTAGTCTACTTCGTTACTAACTCCGAGGAAGCTTTCCGTGAAATGACGGCTGGAGTAAAAGCAAATAACACATACCAACTTTATCGCGATTATATCGATAACTTTGTGTTGGGAAGCAGGAGGGATTCATAAATGAGAGATATATTATTTCCTTTTCAGGAAACGGCCCTTGCCGAACTACATGATAAAATTAATAAAGCGCATTTGATGTGGAGCGAACGCGATCCACAGATAATATCCTTTTCCGCCCCTACGGGTTCAGGAAAAACTATCATTATGACAACACTTTTTGAGGATATATTATATGGCAGTGCTGACAGCATTGGAGAGCCAGATTCTGTTTTCATTTGGCTATCCGATTCACCGGAGCTTAACGAACAAACAAGGCTGAAGATTGAAAGTAAATCTGACAAAATTCGTGTTCGTGATCTGGTAACAATAGAATCAACCTTTAACACTGAATATTTCGAGGGTGGTTGCATTTACTTTTTAAATACTCAAAAACTCGGTTCTGATAAACTGCTAACAGGGACTTCAGATACACGCCAATATTCCATCTGGGAAACACTTACTAATACTGCTAAGCGCAGTCCTAAACAATTTTATGTGGTGATTGATGAAGCGCATAGGGGTACCTATACATCCGTTCAAGCAGAAAACAAGGCACAGTCAATAATGCAAAAATTTATTAAAGGCAGTAAAGAAGACGGACTTTGTGTCATGCCTTTAGTGATCGGTGTGACAGCGACACCCCAGAGATTTGATAATTTAATTGCCGGAACGACATCAACCGTCCAGAAAGTCATCGTTCCACCTGAGCAGGTACGTGAGTCCGGTTTGTTGAAAGACAGAATCATCATACACTATCCAGATATTCAATTAACTGCCGATATGACAATGTTTAAAGGTGCAGTAGATAATTGGCGCAAAAAATGTGCTCATTGGAAATCCTACTGTGAGCGCGAAGACGAGAAAATGGTGAACCCTATTCTTGTTATACAGGTTGAAGATGGCAATGAGCGTGAAGCAACTCATACTGATTTAGGAACTTGTATTGATTTACTAGAAGAAACAATAGGACGCAAATTACAGCCAGGTGAAGTCGTGCATACATTCAATGACCGTGGCACACTTAAAGTACGTGATGTTGAAATACAACAAATAGAAGCGTCTAGAATAAATGACGAAGAAAATGTGATGGTTGTATTCTTCAAAATGAATCTCTCTACAGGATGGGATTGTCCACGTGCCGAAACAATGATGTCATTCCGTAGTGCGCAGGATTATACTTATATTGCTCAATTGTTAGGGCGAGTTATTCGTACACCTTTGGCCAGAAGGATATCATCTGATGCTGAACTTAACAGCGTCAGCTTATTCCTTCCATACTTTGATGAAGAAACGGTAAAAAATGTTGTTAATGCTTTACGTGACAGTGAAGCAATTATGCCAACAGAAACAGGAACTAACAAAGAGCTTGTAACATTAGGGCGAAACTTGGCATATACAGACGTGTTTGATGCAATGGATAACCTCATCACTTACCGGATAGATTCAGTTCGTAAGCAAGCACCATTAAAATTATTAATTCAGATTTCTCGTGCTCTTACCATGGATGGTATCGACTTAGAAGCTCAAAAGACTATCAAAAACACAGTGTTGTTAAAAATGCATGAGGAAATCACGCGGATCAAAGAAAGTGGTGATTTTGAAAACCGAGTAGCTGCAATCACTGGCTTTGAGCTTGGCACGTTGACATTTGATTATGGAGACAATGCCTATTCTTTTGATGAGTCCTCACAGACTATGACAGTATCAGAGTTTGATATTTCTCGTCATTTTGAACAATCGGGAAAATTGTTAGGGGAAGGCTTGCACAAAGAATATTGGATTCGGAATAGTACCAGGGATCATATTGATGTAAAAGTTGAAATAATCGTTCTTACAAATGATACTAATGCAATGGAAAGAATAAATGATTTCGCAGAGGAAGAATTTATTACACTGTATGAAAATAACAAACGCGCCATTGCAAAGCTAAATGAGGCACGAAAGAATGTTTATGAAAGATTAATCAACGCTTCAGCACAACCAATTGCAGTGCCATGGGTATTGCCGGATTCAATCGATTTTTATCTGCCAGACGATAGAATAAAGTTTGAACAACATCTCTACTGTGCTGAGGATGGCACATTCCAAACATCACTAAATAAATGGGAAAGCGGAGTTATTGATGAAGAACTAAAAAATGGCGCTATTTGCTGGTTGCGTAATCTTGATCGTAAAAAATGGTCACTCGAAATTCCGTATGAAGTTAACGGCGTTACCACTTCCATGTTCCCAGATTTGGTAGTTGTGAGAGCTGATACAGAAGGTTATGTTTTCGACATTCTTGAACCTCATGACCCTAGTCGTAAAGACAATTACCCCAAAGCTGTAGGATTAGCAAAATTTGCTGAGAAACACTGGGATAAATTTGGTAGGATTCAACTTATTCGACTAAAAAAAGGTGTGGATGGTCGTGACCATTTCTATCGTCTTGATATGGGAAAAACAACGGTTAGAAACAAAGTACGTGGCATTATATCAAATGAGGAGCTTGACAGAATTTTCGATACAGATGCGGAGAGAGAAGATTAAATTCTACATCTATCCTGTCAACTCAACCCCTACAAAAATAGGCGTTATCTAACCTGTCAACTCAACCCTATCACTTTCAGGGCAGTTGATATGTTACCTCAAACAATAAAAATAAGGGTTTCCTGATATGAGAACCTCCGGCAAAGTAGCCTATAGAAAAGCTCAATGTCTGGAAACCCTTTATTTATATAGGCATTTGCAATCCTTCTACTTCTCCACCCTTGACATCAAGACAACACACTCAACGTGTGGCGTTCTGGGGAACATGTCCATGCATTTTACTTTTTCTACTTTATATCCTTTATCTATAAACTCTTTTAAGTCCCTAACTAATGTTACTGGATTGCAGGATACATAGACGAATTTTTCTGGTGAAAAATCTATTATTTTTCCTATTGCCTTAGGATTTATTCCTTCTCTTGGTGGGTCTATAATTATTAAATCAGGCTTTTCTTTAATGTTTCCTACTTCTTTTAATACGTCACCAGCTATAAACTCCACATTTGAAAGACTATTTAACTCGGCATTTTCTTTTGCCATTTCCACTGCTTCTTCTACTATTTCTATTCCTATAACTTTTTCAGCCACAGGTGCCATTATTTGAGCTATAGTTCCTGTTCCTGAGTATAAATCAAATACTACTTTGTCTTCGATATCTCCTGCAAAATCTCTGACTATAGAATATAATTTTTCTGCTCCAAAAGTATTAGTTTGGAAAAATGAAAATGGGGAAATTTTAAACTTAAGTCCTAGTATTTCTTCTACAATATAGTCTCTACCATATATTAAATCTATCCTATCTACATTTACTGCATCGGCTATATTGTCATTAGTAGTATGAAGAAATCCTATAATTTCTCCCTTTAATTGTACAATGTTTAATCTGTCTAGAAGTTCATTAAAATTTATTTCTCCCTGAGAGGTAGTAACTAAATTTATCAATATCTCTCCAGTAGATAGAGCTTTTCTTATAACTAAATGCCTAAGAATGCCTTCATGACGTTTCTTATTATAATAAGACGTATTTTTTTCTTGGAAATAATTAACTACTTCCTTTAAAATATTTGTAAAGTCACTATCTACAATATTACAATTTCCTACATTTACTATTTCATAAAATCTTCCCCGCCTATGAAGTCCCAAAGAAAGCGGTCCACCTTTTTCCTCATCTCCAAAAGTAAACTCCATTTTATTTCTATACTCATATTCTTTAGGACTTTTTTCAATTCCTAAAAAATTAATATTTCCTAATCCTTCACTATTAAATAATTCTTTTACCTGGGTTAGTTTATATTTCAATTCTTCTTCATAAGAAAAAGATTGATAAGTACATCCTCCGCACCTTCCAAAATGAGGACATTCAGAATCTATTTCTAAAGGAGATTTTCTAATCACTTCAATTATTTTACCCTCAAAAAAATCTCTACGTTTTCTTTTAATAGATACTTTTACAACTTGGCCCTCTATACCTCCCTTGACTTGAATCTTTTTTCCATCTACATATCCAATAGCCTTATTGGGAAAGAGAACCTTATCTATTTTCATTTCTACTACATCTTTTTTTCTCATTATATTCACTCCTTTCAACTTTATTATTATACCAATTGTAGACAAAAAAAATAAGGGGAAATTTACTCCCCCTTTTTTGTATGATTAAGAGCTTTCCAGAATTCAGAATTAGTATCTAAAATGTCCTCCATGTCTTTATATGGAATATTAAACCTTTGAAAGCCATCTGCATAATCGGCTATTTCATCTGGATAAAAATATAGTTGTAAATAATCCTTAAATAGTATGAAATTTTCTTCCTCTATATCATCAAGATCCTCTAAAGAATATGTTCCTTCTTCTTTTTTATGTCTTTCTCCTATTTCTTTCTTTATAATATCCATCAATTCATCTGAATAATTTATATCTGGCTTAAATAAATCCCTCAATTCATATAATCTACCTGTCTTCAAATCTATATGATATGTTTGCTCCATTGGTATAGTGCCTTCTAGCTCAAAGTTATTATAAAAGGAACTTTTTTGAACCATTAATAAATTATTGTATACTTTAATTTTATAATCAATTTTGATCATTACATTATTTTTAGATTTTTCTACTTCATTTACTGCATTAGCAACAAACAAATTATAAATTTGATTATTTATTATTTCTTCTACTTTTTTATTTTCCATATTCTGTAATTTTGGATAATAAATACTTAAAAACATATTAGGATTGTATTTATTTTCTTTTGCTATAATACTTTCATTTAATTTATATGCATTATCTTCTTTCCATATAATCTTTCCCTCTTTATCATAATAGGAAAACCTATCATCTATAAGAGCTTTTATTATATCCCCTCTTAAAACTAGTTCTCCTACACCATCTATTTCAGGAAGATTTGACATCTTATTTCCCTCTTTATCTAAAAAGAAAGTTTTCTTGCTATCACTAACTGAAATATAACCATTTTTTATTTCTTTACCTATATTATAATATTTAAAATCCGTTAATTGTTTTCCATCCTTATCTAGAATAGCTTTTTTTAAGAATATTTCATTACCTCCATTTTCATCTTTTGAAGCTTCAAATAGCCCTTCTCCTAAATAAGATATATAAGTGAAATCAGGCTTAATTAGAAACTTTCCTTCTTTATTTATTACTCCCATTTTCCCAATTTCACTAGAATCTTTGTCAATACTAACTATAGCCATTCCATCTTTAAAACTAGAACTGTTTTTAAACCTAGGTTCTATAAGAACTTCACCTTCTTCATCTAAAAAACCAAATAAATTATCTTCATTGGCAAATAAAAAGGTTTCATTCTTTTCATCTGGAGTTACATCTTCATATTTAAGTTTGTTAATAATTTTTCCACTTTTATCTATTATTAAATTTTCATTGCTTTCTGTTTTAACTAAAACCCTTCCATTTTTAAAATCCCAGGCCATATTATACTTAGGTTTTATAAGAACTTTACCATTTTTATTTATATATCCCATTTTTACATTGCCATCTTTACTTTTCTTTCCTGCAACTATATAGTTATTACTTGATTTCCCTATGAATGTATATTCCTTAGAACTAAACAATTCATTTCCCTTTATATCTAATATATAATATTTATCATCTTTTACTGCACTAAATACCCCTTCTTCAATATCTCCTATGGAATCATATATTGGTGACAAAACCACTTTATTATCTCTATCTATAAGTCCTACTTTACCATCTAAATACACTTTTGCTAAACCGTTTTCATCAAACTCCTCAGTCATTTCATATTCAGGTTCAATAACAAAATTACCATTTTCTCCTAAGTATCCCCATTTTCTTTGATTTCTTTCTTTTTTATAAGCTGGATAAAGATTTATATTTTCTGACTCTTCAATAGTTTCAGTAGTATTTACACAAGAAGTTAAAATAAAAATCCATACTAATGATAATAAAATTAATGTCTTTTTTCCCCTCATGCTGCACCCTCTTTTCATATTTCCTTTCAAAATAATTATATAATTTATATATGAGTTTTTCAAGTGATAAGTCCTCTATATATGCGATTCTTAAAAGAAAGATAATTTTTTATATACCTTATTTAATAAAATTAAAAAAAGGATGGAGAAGTCCATCCTTTCTATTTTATTCGGTTATAAGCTTTAGGTCTACTGGTATAAACTCTTCAACCTTTTCTCCTTTCACTACTTTTTCTGCTGCTTCTACTCCTAATGCTCCTATTTTTTCTGGTTGTTGAGCTACTGTTGCTGCCATTTCTCCATTCTCAACTGATTTTACTGCATCATCTGTTGCATCAAATCCAACAACCACTATATTTTTTCCTGCCCCTTTAACTGCTTCTAATGCTCCCAATGCCATCTCATCATTGTGTGCAAATATAGCATCTATTTCTGCGTGAGATTGTAATATATTTTCCATTACTTCTAGTCCTTTTGTTCTATTAAAATCAGCTGGTTGTTTTGCTACCACTTCAATATCAGTTTCTTTTATTGCCTTATTAAAACCTTCTCCTCTATCTATTGCTGCTGAAGCTCCTGGTATTCCTTCTATTTCTACTACCTTTCCTTTTCCTTCAAGTTGTTCTATTATAAATTTTCCAGCCATTTCACCACCAGCTACATTATCAGAAGCAATATGAGTTGCTACTTCTCCTCCATTTGCTACTCTATCAAGAGTTATAACTGGTATGTCAGCATCATTTGCTGCTGTTACAGCATTTGCTACTGCATCAGAATCTGTAGGATTTATTAAAATAACTGACACCTTTTTAGTAATTAAATCTTCTACATTTGAAATTTCTTTCCCTGGATCATCTTGAGAATCTAAAACTATTATTTCATAACCTAATTCTTTTGCCTTTTCTTCCGCTGCTTCTTTCATTGTTACAAAAAAAGGATTATTTAATGTGGAAACAACAAGTCCTATTTTTACATCTTTATTATCTCCTGTTTCTTTATTAGGTTCATCTGTAGTAGCTGGTTTTTCTTCTGAGTTAGAACAACCTGATATTATTCCTATCACTAAAATCCCAATAAGTAAAACTGAAAGCATTTTCCTCATTTTCATAATATAAAAACCCCCTTGTTTTATTTTCATACATCAATAAAGCCCATTTAATCATTTTTTCTATCTAAAAGAACTGCTAAAAGTATGACTATTCCTTTCACCATAGTTTGATAATATGAACTAACATTCATTAGATTCAAAGCATTGTTTATTATTCCTATTATTAAAGCTCCTACTATAGTTCCTAAAACACTTCCTACTCCTCCTGTAAGGCTTGTACCTCCTAAAACAACTGAAGCTATTGCATCTAGCTCATATCCAACACCAGCATTAGGTTGTGCAGAAGAAAGTCTAGATGTCATAACAATTCCTGCTAAAGCTGCAAGAAAACCACTAATTCCATAGACAAAAATCTTTACCTTATCTACATTTATTCCAGATAATTTAGTAGCTTCTTCATTTCCACCAAGAGAGTAGACATATCTTCCAAACTTCATATGTTTAAGTAAATAATAGGATAGCAAAAAGACTATAACCATGATATATATTGGTATAGGAATCTTTAGAAAATATCCTGCTCCAATATTTCTAAAAGCCTGAGCTCCTTTGCTACCTCCTGATGTTATAGGTCTTCCATCTGTAAATACTAATGTAGCCCCTCTTACTATAGTCATAGTTGCTAAAGTTGCAATAAAAGGTTGTAGTTTCCCTTTACTTATAAAAATACCATTAAGTATTCCAATAATAGAGCCTATTATTAATGCCACTATAACTGCTAAAAATACACTAAAACCTGCAGATACCATACTAATACATACAGCACCTGAAAAAGCTAAAATAGAACCTACTGACAGATCTATGCCACCAGTTAGAACAACAAAAGTCATACCTGCAGCTATAATGGAATTTATGGATGTTTGTCTTAATATATTTAATATATTATTAACTGTTAAAAAATCTTTATTAAATATAGAAATAATTATAGAAAATAGTATTAGACCAATTATAGATTTATATTTTTTAAAGAATTCTCTATTCATTTACTCCATCTCCTTTATTCCCACTGCATATTTCATTATTTTTTCTTGAGAAGCTTCTTCAATACTTATTTCTCCAGAAATTTCTCCTTCATGCATTACTAAAACTCTATCAGATATTCCTAATATTTCTGGAATATCTGAAGAAATCATAATTATACTCATCCCATGAGACTTAAACTCATTTATTAAATCATATATTTCTTTTTTAGCCCCTACATCTACCCCTCTGGTGGGTTCATCTAATATAAGGATTTTAGGCTCTGACATAAGACTTTTGGCTATAGAAACTTTTTGTTGATTCCCTCCACTTAAATTTTTTATTAATTGATTTATGGAAGGAGTTTTAATAGATAGTTTATTAATATATTCTTCTGCAATCTTTTTTTCTAGTTCTTTATTAATATGTCCAAAATTATTAACAAAACATTTTAATGATGAAATAGTCATGTTTTCTAATACTGGCAAATTTAACACAAGTCCTTCGCCTTTTCTATCTTCAGATACATAAGTTATTCCTTGCTCTATAGCATCTTTTTCTGATTTTATATCTGCTTTTTTTCCATATATATAAATATCTCCGCTACTACTTTCAATAGTTCCATATATAGTTTTGGCAAGCTCAGTCCTTCCTGAACCCATAAGGCCTGATATACCTAGTATCTCGCCTTTAAGTAAATTAAATGAAATATTACTTATATATTCATTAGAAAGATTTTTAACTTCCAATACTGTATCCCCTAATTTTGAATCTATTCTAGGAAATTGTTCATCAAGTTTTCTACCAACCATCATTTCAATTATTTCATCTTCTGTAATATCTTCTACTAATTCTTCTCCTATGAATTGTCCATCTCTTAAAACAGTGATACTATCACAAATCTGAAAAACTTCTTGTAGTCGATGAGATATATATACAATACTTTTTCCAGATTCTCTAAGTTCATTAATTACTCTAAAAAGATTTTCTGTTTCTTTATCTGTAAGGGAATCTGTAGGCTCATCCATAATAATTATTTTTGCATCTATAGATAGTGCTTTAGCTATCTCTACCATTTGTTGTTCTGCTATACTAAGATCTTTAACTAGTTTTCTAGAGTTTAATTTCATTCCTAATTTATTTAAATATTCTTCCGATTCTATGTATAACTTATTCCAATCTACCTTTCCAAACTTTTTTGAAGGTTCTCTTCCTAAAAAAATATTTTCTCCTATACTTAAGTAAGGCACAAGGTTTAATTCTTGATGTATTATAGCTATACCTGCATCCTGAGCTTCCTTAGGCGTATCAAAATTTACTTCCTTTTCATGGAGTATTATTTTACCTTTATCTTTTGGATATACTCCACTTAATATTTTCATCAAAGTTGACTTTCCAGCACCATTTTCTCCAATCAATGCCATTACATTTCCTTTATATAGATGAAAATTTACATTGTCCAATGCTTTAACTCCTGGAAATTTCTTTGTTATGCCATTCATTTCAAGAATTATATCATCCACATAGAACACCTCTTTTCTAAAACACTACAGAAGATTTTAATATTATATTGGCATAAGGTGTGAACTCTCCTGTCCTTATAACAGCTACACAATTCTTTGTTTCCTTTTTAAAACTTTCATGACTTATTTTGTTTATTTTTATCTTAGAACCCTCTATGTTTTCCAAATAATTAATTCGATTAATTATTTCACTATATATTTTAGGATTTGCCTTTTCAATTTCCTCAGCTATTGTTATTTCTTCAATTTTTAATTCTTCCAATACTATGTCTAAAGTCTCTATAAAAGAAGGAATTCCTTTAGTAAGTGCTAAATCTATCCTATCCACTTCTTTAGAAATAGGTAACCCACTATCAGATATAGCAATAGTATCTGTATGTCCCATTTTTGCAATAGTATAAGATAACTCTGAATTTATAAGCTTTCCCTTCTTCATTAATATCTCCCCTTAAAATCTAAAACTTCATCAATATAAGGTAGGGAACTTTGTGCTCCTTCTTTTGTAACAGCTAAAGCCCCAACTTTTAATGCAAAATCTATTATTTCATCTATATCTTTTTCATGAGATAATCCAACTGCAATAGCGGCATTGAAACTATCTCCTGCACCTGTAGTATCTACTGGTACAACTTTATATGCATCATATTTTTTAAATGTATTTTTATTTACATATATACAACCACTATCCCCTAAGGTTATTATTAACTCCTTAATTCCTAGATCTATAAGCTTTTGAGCTGCTTTTCTTATATCCTCTTCGTTCTTAATACTTATACCACTTAAAATTTCAAGCTCTGTTTCATTAGGAGTTAATAAGTCTATATTTTTAATTATATCTCTATCTAATACTTGAGCTGGTGCTGGATTCAATATAGTATATTTTCCATTTTCTTTAGCCTTACTTAAGGTATGTTCCACTATTTCAATAGGTATCTCTAATTGAGTAATAACTATTTTTGAATATTCTATTAATTTTTTAGCTTTATCAATATCCTTTTTCTCTATTTCATAATTAGCACCTGGAGCTACTACTATTGAGTTTTCTCCACTTCTATCTACAGTAATTAAAGCAACTCCTGTAGATATATCTTTCTCACTTTTAATAAAGCTAGTATCCACACCATCACTGTTCATAGTTTGTATTAATTTATTTCCAAAATTATCTTGTCCAACTTTTCCAATCATTGCTACATTTCCACCTAATCTAGCTACAGCTACAGCTTGATTTGCACCTTTTCCTCCAGGTATTTGATTGAAATTTTCACCTAATATAGTTTGACCTTTCTTAGGCATTTCATCTACATTAATTACTAGATCCATATTTATACTTCCTACAACTAAAATATCTTTCATATCATCACCTCAGCTCTTATATACCTATACCTTAGTAGATTTCCTAATTATTAATTTAGTTTCTAGAACTATGTCTTTATCAATTTTTTCTTTTCCTTCAATTATATTTATGAGTATTTCTACTGCTCTATAGCCCATTTGATAATTTGGTTGCTTTACAGTAGTAAGGGTTGGCTCTACTAATCTTGACATGTATATATCATCATAACCTACAATCCCAATATCTTTAGGTATGTTTAATCCTCTATCTTTAAAAGATTTCATCACTCCAAAAGCAATTAGATCATTTCCACAAAATACAGAATCAAATTTTATTTTACTATCTAAAACTTTTTTTCCTATTTCATAACCCCAAGAATATTTATATTCTCCTTCTATAACTAACTCATCATTATAATCTATCCTCTTTTCTTTTAGAGCTTTTTTGTATCCTTTAAGTCTATCTTTTGAAGGTATAGTACTCAAAGGCCCTGACAAAAACAAGATATTCTTATAATTATTTTCTAATAAATAACTAACTGCCTGATAAGCACCAGAAATGTTATTTACAAATACTTTTCCATTTATCCCTTCAAGATTTGAATCTCTATCTACTAACACTAAAGGTATGGAATTATATCTTGACCTCTCAATATTCAATTCTTCTTTAGCAGAGGCAGCAAGCACTATTCCGTCTACCATTTTTTCTACAAGCATATTTATATTTTTATTTTCTTTTTCTATATCATCATCAGTATTACAAAATATAATACTATATCCTTTTTCTTGAGCTTTGTCTTCTGCTCCCCTAGCTATTTCTGGAAAAAAAGGATTTGTTATATCTGGAATAATCAAACCTATAGTTTTAGTCCTTTTAGTAACTAGACTTCTAGCTACATTATTTGGTACATAATTATATTCCTTAGTTATTTTTAAAACTTTTTCTCTAGTAGCCTGACTAATGTCTTTATCTTTTCCATTCAATACTTTAGAAACTGTTGCAGTTGATACTCCAGCAATAGCTGCTATATCTTTTATAGTTATAGACATAGTATTTACTCCCTTCTTTAGGTAAGCGTTTTACTAAATCGTTTACCTAAAGTATAGCATGATTCAAAATTTATTGCAATATTAATATAAAATAAGATTAACTATTTATAAATAGTTAATCTTATTTTATAAAAAGGATATTAATTTTTAAATATTTAATCTAAAAATTAAACACACAATTCAGCCTACGAGATAAGTAACGGAGTTTCTCTTGTATCAACTCTATAAAAAATAGGTATACTAAAGATAGTATACCTCCAATAACATGCTCTTAAATTATTTCTACACATCCAAATCCTTGACTATTTTTACTCCCTAATCCTGTATCAATTCCTAATTGAAGCAATGGGATAGGGCCTGTTAAATTAAATTTACCTGTATAACCCTTTATTATAAAACCTTTATATTTTACTACAGACATTTTTGTTTTCCCAATAGGTTTTATTTTCACTTCATTTTTAGGTAGTTCTTCTGAATAAAAAGCCTTATGCTTATTTTTTAAATTATTATTAATTGTTTGTGAAAAATATTTTTCATAAGGATTATAATAATATGTAAACTTCTTTCCATCTTTTCTAAAAAGAGTACTATATGTAGATATAGGGGATAAAGTTCTAATTCTTATTTCCTCTTTATCCACTATTTCTTTCTCAACTGTTACTTTCTTTACTTCCAGATAATTATTTCCCAGTCTTACCTTTTGTCTAAATAATAAGTTATTTCCTATAGAATTAGAAAATTTATTATAGGGAGAAGATACTGTAAGTGAAACTGGTCCTTTAAATATTATTTCTCCATTTCTTTTATTTAAAAAATAATTTCCTGTTATCCTTGAAAAAGTAAACATTTTGAAAGCCCTTTTTTCATTTTTAAATCCTTCTTCATGTAAAAAACTTGCCACATCTTTCTTCAATAAATTATAAATCATTCCTTGAACCATATGATTATATTGAATTGGCAATATTGTTTTATCTGAATCTACTGGATAAAAAGTAATAATTTCCTTCATTTTTAATACCTCCAAATACTTGACTATAGGACTAAAGTACTATTTCTATAAAGATTATTAAAAACCTTCTTTTTTAGTATATTTCTTAACAGTTTTATCATTTATTTTATATTTACAATACATGAATCACTAGTTTTTAACTATTAAAAACCTTCTACTAATGATATAATCATATCTTAGGAGGGATTTAAATGGAAAAGGTAAGTTCTAAACAAATGAATTCAATTGATAATTTTTGTATTAAAGCTATAGGTATTCCTGGAATAGTTCTTATGGAAAATGCAGCCTTAAAAATAGTTAAAAATATAGATTTAGATAAATATGATAAATTCACTATTATATCTGGTGTTGGGAATAATGGAGGAGATGGATTAGCAGTTGGAAGGCATTTGTCAATATTAGATAAAAATGTAGATATATTTGTTATTGGTGATGTTAGAAAAGGAAGTAAGGATTTTGGCACTAATTATTCTATTCTTAGAAATATGAATATACCAATTCACCATATTTTAGGAATAGAAGATTTGAAATATCTTCAAAAAAGTATAGACTCTTCTCAGATGATTATAGATAGCATATTTGGTACAGGCCTATCTAGAAAAGTAGAAGGGTTGTTTGAAAGAACTATTTCTACTATGAATAAAAGTAATAATTATATACTTTCTGTTGACATTCCTTCAGGTCTAAATTCAGATACAGGAGAGGTTCTAAATACTTGTGTAAAAGCCGATAAAACTATTACTTTACAACTACTTAAAAAAGGACTTGTCTTAAATGAAGGTAAGAAATATTCCGGGGAGATAATTGTTGAAACTATAGGAATGCCTAAAATAGCCATAGAAAAAGGACTTAGAACTTTCTAAGTCCCTTTATATGCTAAATAGGTATTTTATCTCGTCTTCACTAAGCTTTGATACTAAAGTTTCTCCTTCTGTAATCACTTTATCTATCATTTCTTTTTTTCTTTCTTGTAACTCAAATATTTTTTCTTCAATAGTACCCTTAGTTATAAGTTTCATAACTTGAACAGTATTTTTTTGCCCTATTCTATAAGCCCTGTCTGTAGCTTGTTCCTCAACTGCTGGATTCCACCAAGGATCAATATGGATAACCATATCAGCCCCTGTGAGATTCAATCCTGTTCCACCTGCTTTTAAAGATATTAAAAATACATTACCCTCTCCATTATTAAAAGCTTTAACCCTTCTTCCTCTATCTTCTATATTGGTAGAGCCATCTAAATACATATATTCTATATGGTTTTTTTCCAACATATCTTGAACAATATTTAACATGCTAGTAAATTGAGAAAATAGAAGTATTCTATGTCCTCCCTCTATAGCATCCTTTACTATTTCTTCAAGAGAATTTATCTTTCCACTTTTTCCTCTATAATTTTCAACAAACATTCCTGGATGACAACAGATTTGTCTAAGTCTTGTAAGCCCTGCTAAAATCTTTATTTGACTTTTTCCAAATCCCTTAGCTATTATTTCTTCTTCTATCTCTCCTTTTATAGCTTGTAAATAAGCGAGATATATCTTTTTTTGTTCATTTGTTAACTCTACTACTACTTTCTGCTCTATTTTATCTGGCAATTCTTTTAGCACATCTTTTTTAAGCCTTCTTAAAATAAAAGGTCTTATATGAAGATTTAAATCTTTCAGAGCATTTTCATCTTGTTCTTTAATAATTGGCTTTTCATATTTTTCTATAAACTTTCCATTAGATAATAAATATCCAGGCATTAAATAATCAAATATTGACCACAATTCTGTTAAAGAATTTTCCATAGGAGTTCCAGTTAGAGCAAAATAATTTTTAGCTTTTATCTTTTTAACAGACCTAGCACTTAAAGATTTTGGATTCTTTATATACTGAGCCTCATCTAATATACAATGTCTGAATGTAATTTCTTTGTATTCAGCTATATCATTCCTTATTAGAGGATATGAGGTAATAATTACATCATAATCTTCAATATCTTTCAAAAGATTTTTCCTCTCATCTTTGTCTCCTGACACTACAATTGCTTTAAGACTAGGAGCAAATCTTTTAATTTCTGCTTCCCAATTGTATAATACAGAAGTAGGAGCAATTACAAGGGATGGCCATCTGCCCTTTTCATTTTTTTCTGATAATAAAAAGGTAATTATTTGCAATGTTTTACCTAAACCCATATCATCAGCTAATATTCCACCTAAACCATATCTTGATAAAGTTTTTAACCACTTAAATCCAAACTTTTGATAATCTCTAAGAATATTATCTAGCTCTATAGGAATCTCATATTCAATATCTTCTGGTTTATTAATATCTTCAACTAAATTTTGAAAATCCATATTTTTTTCAATAAAATTTAGTTTCTTCTCCTTTAAATAATTATTTAAATATGCTGCTCTGTACTTAGGAATTGATAATGTTTCTCTATTTAAATCTTTTTCATCTATATCTAAATAATCTAAAATATTTTCCATATATCCTAGTTCATTATTATCTAATAATAAAAACGAACCATTTTTCAGCCTATAATATTTCTTTTTTTCCTTTAAAGCTTTAAATACCTTTTCTAATTCTTCAGAACTTATACCTGCTAATTCAAAATTAAACTCTAACATATCTGTATCACTATTTAAACCTATACTTCCAGAAAAATTAGCAGGGTTTTTGAATGCTATATTTCTAAAGCCTTCAGAGTAATATACACTACATAAGTTTTGAATCTTAGGAATAATATTGAATATAAAATTAAATATTTTTTCCTCTTCATCTATATATATCTCCCCATCTCTAACCTTAAATTCGCTTTTTTCTAAAAGTCTTAAAATATTTCTTTCTTTTTCTGCATCCCTCAATAAAATTTTTCCAGGTTTATTAATATTAGAATCTTGAGAACTAAAAGGGTTTATATTTATATCTCCGTATATAAAATTAACTTTTCCTATAATAATATCTGACTCTTTATCTAAATATATATTGGCTTTAAGATCAGGGTTGTATATAGAATTTTCTATTTTTTCATCTATATCAATATTGGCTACATCTTTAACACTTAGAATTATTTCTGATATAAAGTCCTCTTTGTATTTATTAGGTATTTTTAAAGTTTCATTTCTACTTGAAATTATCTCATCATATAAAGGTACTATTTTCTTTCTCCACTCTTTTGAAATTTTATAGATATGCTCATTATTAAAAATATACTCACCATTTGAAGTAAGAGGAATAATATTTTCATAAGAATCCATTTTCATAGTTAAATAATTGCCTTCTTCATCTAGTTTCATATTTAAATAAAAATCTTTCTCTATTATCTTTATATTCTTGTACTCAGATCCCATTATAGAAGCATTAAAACTTCTACCTCCCATAAGCTTAAAAAAACTTTTCAATGCCTCTGGTTTAAGTAATATGTGCTTTCCTTTAAATATATTCTGGTCTCCACTTCCATAATATCTTGTACTATTTATTGTATGATTTTCATATAAAAGTTTCAGAAAGCTAATTACTTTTTCATCTTCAGGTCTAAATACATGATAATTAGGATTGAAAGTAAATTCTTTTCCAAAATATATTTCTTCTCCATTTTCTAAACTCTCAAAGAACTTTTTAACATTTCTTACTACATATAGCTTGTTTTCTCCCATTCTTAGACTTAAAAAAGAACTTTCATCAATGTCTCTGAAATCATTAAAATCAAATTCATAATTAAGTTCTAATTTTACAGGTATATTTTGATTTTCACTATTAAATTTATAATAATCAATTATGTTTTTTATATTTTCTTCATCTTTTTTTTGAAATGTATTAGATATATTTAAGTTTTTTATATATAAAAGAAGAGCAATGATATGTTTACAATCACCTGAATATTTTTCATAAGCTGGACATGTGCAATGAGAGGATACTAAATCATTATCTTTATCAAAAAAAAGCTCCACTATATATTCTTTACTTCCTTTAACTATTCCTTGAAAATATTTTAAGTCTTTATCGTACCTTAAATTCGTGACTCTACCATTATAATAACATTCTTTTCCTTTAATGTAAGATTGATAGTTTCCCGATCTTTCTAATAATAGCTTATCATCTATATTTAACATATTTCACCTCTATCAAAATCATGGGATTTATTATTCAATATCCTATTATATCATAGCCCATATTATATTTAAAATATACTCACAAGAAAAAGGGCTTAGATAATTCTAAACCCCTAACAAAACTTAATTAATTTCTCAATTTTATTCTATTATATCTTCTAAATGTGACACAAATAACTTTCTTATACTGTCCTCTTCTCCAAGGCCTTTTACATAGGTTTCTACCTTAAAACCTTCTTTTAAAAGTTTATTTTTCCAAGAATCTTCTTCATCTCCTGCCATATCATTTTTTGCATGATCTCCTGCAACTAACATGAAAGGTTTTAGTATTACCTTTCTTATTTTATTTTCTTTTAGTAAAGGTATTATATCTTCTATAGTTTCATTGCCCTCCACTGTACCTATATATACATTTTTAAATCCTTGTTTCTTAAATTCATCTTCTAATCTACTGTAACAATTGTCAGAAATATGATCTGTCCCATGTCCCATAAATACAATAGCTTCATCTTCTTTTAATCCCTTAGTATCTAGTGCTTCAACCACTTTTTTATAATCTTCTTCATCATATAGTAAGGGCTTTCCTACACTTATACTATTAAAATTGTATTTGTCCTTAAAACTATCTATGTGCCTATGCATTTTTTCATATTCATGACCTGGTATGATATGTAAGGATTGAATATATATATCTTTAGTCTCACCCTTACATATTTTCTCTAATGCTTCTTCTACATTATCTATTATTATGCCATCTCTCTTTTTTAATCTTTCTATTACCATTTGAGAAGTAAAAGCCCTTCTAATTTCAAAATCTTTAAATCTATCTTTAATTTCATTTTCTGTGCTTTCTATACATAACTTTCTTGTTTTCTCATAAGTTGTTCCAAAACTAACTACAAGGATAGCTTCTTTCATTTTATACCTCTTTTCTTTGAGTTATTTGTAAAAAATCCCATAGCCTCAAACAGCTATGGGATGGATATTCATATATATTTTAATACAAAAGCAATTCCTTCCCACCGAAGGCATACTTAAAAGTTATAGGCAGGTCTCCTGACTTGTGGTTTATCCTACTCTCAACACCTTCCCAAGAGGTGGTATATCGTTGATTTCGTACCACTTACAGTAGCGGGGGCTGTATTGGCTTTTACCAATTTCCCTTTTAATCATAATAAACCTATATCTCCTCTTATTAAGTTGTATAAAACATATGCTAACATAAGACTATAATTTTTGCAATTTTTTTAACTCTACTTAATAGCCTTCAATGCTTCGTAATTAGCCTTAATAGTATATTCTATATCTTCTTTAGTATGAGCTATAGATAAAAACATACCTTCAAATTGGGCTGGTGGAAGCATTATTCCACGATTTAACATTTCATTGAAATATTTAGCATACATTTCTGTATCACAAGACTGAACATCATCAAAGTTTTCAAAAGGTCCTTTTCCAAAGAAAAGAGTTAACATACTTTTAAATCTTACTATTTTTGCATTTATATTTAATTCTTCTATATTTTTTCTAATTCCTTCTTCTATCATAATAGCTTTTTCTTCTAGTTCCTTATATATATTTTTATTTTCTTTTAGTATTTTTAAATTTCTATATCCTACATGCATGGCTAATGGGTTTCCTGAAAGAGTACCTGCTTGATAAACTGGCCCTGTTGGAGATACCATTTCCATTATTTCTTTTTTTCCGCCATAAGCACCAACTGGAAATCCTCCTCCGATTATTTTACCAAAACAAGCCATATCTGGTTCAATTCCATATACTTCGCTAGCCCCTCCATAGCTTATCCTAAAACCTGTTATTACTTCATCAAATATAAGTACTGAACCATTCTCTTTAGTTATCTTCCTAAGGCCTTCTAAAAATTCTCTCTTTGCAGGAACTACTCCCATATTTCCTGCTACAGGTTCTAGGATTATAGCTGCTATATCTTCTCCAAAATCTTCAAAAGTCTTTTTTACATCTTCTAAATTATTATATCTGCAAACTATAGTATTTTTTACTATATCTGCTGGAACTCCACTGCTAGTGGGTACTCCATAAGTTATAGCTCCTGACCCAGATTTCACAAGTAAACAATCATTATGTCCATGATAGCAACCTTCAAATTTTATTATTTTATCCCTACCAGTATATCCTCTAGCTACTCTTATGGCACTCATAGTAGCTTCCGTACCTGAGTTCACCATTCTTACCATTTCCACACCATTATAAGATTCTACAATATGCTTTGCCATATCTACTTCTATCTTAGTAGGTAGTCCAAAACTTATTCCATTTCTTAAAATATCTTCTATACCTTCTATTAATCTTTCATCAGAGTGTCCAAGTATTAAAGGACCCCATGAACAGATATAATCAATATAAGTATTTCCGTCCTCATCTTCTATTTTATTTCCATGTCCAGATTTAATGAATGCTGGATCTGCTCCAACAGACTTAAAGGCTCTAACAGGGCTATTTACTCCTCCTGGAATGTATTTTATAGCTTCATCATATATATTTTTTGACTTTTTTAGGTTCATATTATCACTTCCTTTTAATTATTTTAGTATTTTAGCTACATCTTTAGCAAAATATGAAATAATTATATCTGCACCAGCCCTTTTAATTGAGAGTAAAGATTCTAATATAGCTGTTTCGTCTAAAAGTCCTTCCTTTACAGCCATCTTAAGCATTGAATACTCTCCACTTACATTATAAGCTGCTAAAGGCATATTGAAATTATCTTTTGCTCTTCTTATTATATCAAGATAGGAAAGAGCTGGTTTTACCATTATTATATCTGCCCCTTCCATTATATCTAATTCAATTTCTCTCATAGCTTCATCTGTATTAGCTGGATCCATTTGATAAGACTTCCTATCTCCAAAAGCTGGAGATGAATCTGCAGCATCTCTAAATGGTCCATAAAATGAAGATGCATATTTCGCACTATAGGCCATAATAGGTACAGTTTTAAATCCATTGTCATCTAAACAATTTCTAATATACTCTATTCTGCCATCCATCATATCAGAAGGTGCTATCATATCTGCTCCTGCTCTAGCATGACTTAAAGCAATTTTTCCTAAATACTCTAATGTTTTATCATTATCTACATAACCATTTTCTAAAAGTATTCCACAATGACCATGAGATGTATATTCACACATACATACATCGGTTATAACATACATTTGGGGAAATACTTTTTTTATTTCTCTTGTAGCCTTTTGTACAATACCATCTTCTGCATATCCTTCAGTCCCTAACTCATCTTTATTTGCTGGAATTCCAAACAATAGTATAGCTTTTATTCCTAAACTTTCTACTTCTTCTACTTCTTTCAGTACTCTATCTACTGAATAACGATAGACTCCTTCCATAGATGGTATTTCTTCTTTTATATTTGTTCCTTCTTCCACAAATATTGGATAGATAAAATCTTCAACAGAAAGTTTAGTCTCTCTTATTAAATTTCTTATAGTTTCATTCTTTCTAAGTCTTCTAGGTCTATTTAATATATTCATTGTTTTTCTCCTTCCTTTACGAGTAGTTCTATTAAGCCGTCTACTGTATATTCTTCTGCTTCACCATAGACTTCATATCCTTTTTCTCTTATAGTGTTTGAAGTTATTGGTCCAATAGATAGTATCTTACCTCTATTTAAAATATCTGAAGAATCATCACCTAATATCTCTACAAAATTATTAAAAGTTGAAGGACTAGTAAAGGTTAGGTAAAAATCCTTCTTATCTTTTAAAAACTTTATTAATTTCTCCGCTTTGTTTATCCCTTTAATTGTATTATAAGTTTTAACTTCGTCTACATCACATATTTTAGAAATCTCTCTTACTAAATAGGGTCTTGCATTTTTAGCCCTTGGAACCAATACTTTATCTTTTTCTGTTAAAACTTTCTTTAAATCTTTTATTAAAGCTTCAGATACATGTTCCTCTGGAATAAAATCTGGTCTTACACCATATTTTTCTATAGTCTTTCCTGTCTTAGGTCCTATAGCTCCAATTTTTACCTCACCTAATTTTCTAGCATCATATCCTAGAGAGAATAGTTTTTTAAAAAATATATTTGCTCCATTTACACTAGTTAGTAAAATATGAGTGTATTTATCTATGTTTTCAATGGCACTATCTAATTCTAGATTAGGAGATATTTCATCTATTTCAATAGTAGGAAATTCATAAGCTGTAGCCCCTAGTTTTTTTAATTCATTAACAAATTCTTTTTTCTGAGCTTTAGTCCTAGTTACAACTATAGCTTTACCAAATAATAATTTTTCTTCAAAAAAATTAAGCTTTTTTCGTAACTTAACTACCTGTCCTACTACTATAAGACTTGGAGGAGTTATTTTTTCTTTTATTGCTTTTTCATATATATTTGAAAGATTTCCTTCAACTACTTTCTGGTAAGATGTAGTAGCCCAGTTTACTATAGCTACAGGAGTATCTTCATCTTTCCCATTTTCCATAAGTCTATCACATATTCTCTTTAGGTTTGAAACTCCCATTAAAAATACAAGAGTTCCCCTTAAGGATGCTAATGCCTCCCAGTTTAACTCTTCACTTTCATCCTTTAAATGTCCTGTTATAACATGGAAAGAAGATGCATAATCTCTATGAGTTATAGGTATACCTGCATAGGCTAGCCCTCCAATAGAAGAAGTCACTCCTGGTACAGTCTCAAAGGGAATATTTCTTTCCACTAAGTATTCTCCCTCTTCTCCACCTCTTCCAAAAACATAAGGATCTCCACCTTTAAGTCTTGCAACAATTTTTCCACTTAAAGCTTCCTTATATATTATCTCATTTATTTCATCTTGAGTTTTAGTATGATCTTTTGATTTTTTTCCCACATATATAAATTCACAATTTTCTTTTGCTTCTTCTAAAAGGCTATCACTTGCCAATCTATCATATACTATTACATCTGCTTCTTTTATACATTGAAGACCTTTTAAAGTTATTAAACTAGCATCTCCTGGGCCTGCTCCTATCAAATATACTTTTCCTTTCATTTGGCATCCCTCTCTTTGATCATCATATTTGCAAGATTATAACCTAATTCCTCCAAAGAATCTTTTTTTCCCTCTAACTTTTTATCAATTAATATTTCACCATCTTCTGTACCTAAAAAGCCTTCTAAAATCAACTTTTCACTATGTATTTCACAATATGCTCCCACAGGAACTTTACAACTTCCTCCTGCTCCTTTTAAAAATGCTCTTTCTACCTTTGCTTGTATCTCTGTTTTTTCATGAGATATACTTTTTAATAATTCCTCTATTTTTACATCGTTTTCCCTTATCTCAATAGCAAGGATTCCTTGGCAAGGGGAAGGCAATAATATTTCTTTGTCTAAATACACAATCCTATGAGCTAAATCTTTATGAAGCCCTAACCTTTTAATCCCTGCAGCTGCTAATACTACTCCATCTAAATTTTCCAACTCTATTTTTTTAATTCTAGTTTCAATATTTCCCCTTATGTCAGATATATTTAAATCTTCTCTATACCTAAGTAATTGATATTTTCTTCTTTTACTTCCTGTGCCAATCTTTGCTCCAATAGGTAGTTTATCTAAACTACTTAAACCTTCTCTAAGGACCAATACATCTCTATAATCCTCTCTTTTTGGTACATAGGACAACTTTAGTCCCTTTGGAAGCACTCCAGGCATATCTTTCATACTATGTACAGCCATATCAATTTGACCATTTAAAAGTTCTTTTTCAATTTCCTTTACAAATACTCCCTTACCACCAATTTTATCTAATGAAGCCTCCCTTAGAACATCCCCCTTAGTTTTTATTGTTTTTAATTCTATATCTAAATGAGGATGGGCATTCTTCATCATGTTTATAACTGAATTAGTTTGAGTAACTGATAATGTACTTCCTCTAGCTCCAACTACAATCTTCATATATTCTTATCCCCCTTAAGTTCTTGATAAAAAGTTTTCAATTCTTCTTTACTTAACTTTAAACAATAATCTAAAAGCTCTTTTTTTCTATGACTATATTTTGAGATAATAATATTTCTTATTTCTCCTAATAGTATAATATATTCCTCATCTATTTTCGAATACTGTTTTTCTAAATCTAATCTTATCTTTTTACTTAAAAAGGGACATTTTCCCATAGTAGAAATTGATAATACAAGATCACCTCTATTTACAATAGAGGTACAAATAAACTCTGAATCCTCTAAACTATCTACCACATTGCATAAAATACCTTCATCATTACAATCTTTAGAAATTTGTTTATTTATACTTTCTACAGAAGTAGCTGCTACCACTAAGAAAGAATTATATATATATTCTTTCTTATACGTATCTTTAACTAGAGTAAGACTTTCCTTATTCTTGTTTTTTAATTCACAAAATTTCTCAAGAAAATTTTCACTTATTACTGTTACCTTTCCTTTAAACTCTAAAAAATTTCTAGCTTTCCTATATCCAACTTTTCCGCCGCCTATAATAACAATTTCTTTATCTACAATATCTAACATTATGGGATAAAACATGTCTACACTCCTAAAATTCAAATAAATTGTTTAACATTTCAATATAGCTATTTATATCTTCTTTTTCTATACTCTTTAAATTTTTTATTGGTTCTCTTATAACTCTCTTCAAAGCTGAATTAAGCATTTTGTCTACTATTTTCTTCTCTCTCTGATCTAAATCTAATTTCCTATTTATATAATCCATTGTATCTTCTTTTATATCTAAGCATCTTTCATTTAAAGATTTTAAAACTGGATCTACTCTTGTACTTCCCATCCATTCTACAAATTCCTCTACATCCTTATCTATCATTTCCATGGCTTCTTTAGAAAGCTTTTCTCTTCTCTTGTGATTGTCCTCAGATACTTTTCTAAGATCATCAATATGGTATAGAACTACATTTTCCATATTTTGAACTTTAGAATCTACATCTCTAGGCAAAGCTAAATCCAATATATATAGTTTATTTTCAATCTTAGGCATGTCCTCATAAGATATTATTGTATGGGGAGCTGATGTAGCAGTTATAATTATATCTATATCTTTTAACAAACTATATCTTTCTCCATATTCTATTGGTATCAAACAAGAAAACTCTCTAAATATATCCTTTAATCTTCTATGAGTCCTATTTGTCACATATATTTTATCTAATCCTTCTTCATGTAAATACTTCAACGAAAGTCTACTTATCTTTCCAGCACCAATTACAAGAGCCTTCTTCCCTTCAAGACATCCTATTTCACTTCTTAAAAGCTTAATTCCAATATAACTAGTAGATAAAGGAATCTCAGATATCTTTAAATTTGTTTTTACTTTTTTTCCCTCTCCTATAGCTTCCATAAATAATTTATTTAAAACCTTTCCGCTAAATCCTAGCTCCATAGAAAAAATCATAGATTCTTTTACTTGGCCTAATATTTGATCCTCTCCTAACACTAAAGAATCTAGTCCAGATGTAACCATATATAGATGAGTTACTGCTTCTTTGCCTTTTTTAGTAAATAAATATTTTTCTATCTGAGGAAAATTAAAAAAATCACTATAAAAAAACTTTACTTCTTCAATAGAATCTTCTATATTTTCGCTAGCTATATATATTTCACTTCTATTGCAAGTAGAAAGAATGACTACTTCATCAATAGATTTATCTAAAAGCATATTAGAACCATCTATCCTCATAGATTCAGTAAAAGAAACTTTTTCTCTCACTTCAATAGGAGATATATTATGATTAACTCCAATCAATGCCAGATCCAAATCTATCCCTCCAATAGTTAAAAAAGTCTTCTTCATACTTAAAAAGTGGTATGCCCAATCTTTTATGAATTTTCACAAGCCAAGGTTCTTCAAGGCCTGCTTTTTTCAATACTTTTTCTTTTGTAAATACTTCTGTTACTAGGCCTTCATCTATTACATTTCCATTTTCAAGAACATATACATAATCACATATTTCATATATTAGATTCATGTCATGGCTAGATATTACTATAGTTTTATTTTTACTAATATCATCTATTATACTAACAATTTCTCTTGTCATTAAAGGATCTAATCCACTTGTTGGCTCGTCAAATAGTATTATATCGCCATCCATAACTAGTATTCCTGCTATTGCCACTCTCTTTTTCTGGCCATAGCTTAAAAAATGGACTGGTTTATCCTTAAAATCATAAGCCCCTACCCTCTTTAGAACCTTATCTACTCTATTTTTTATTTCTTCTTCACTATACCCTATATTTCTTAATGCAAAAGCTATATCATCATATACATTTGAATAGAATATTTGTTTATCTGGATCTTGAAAAACTATATTAACCTTTTTTCTATATTCTCTTAAATACTTCTTGCTGTATTTTATATCTTCTCCATTATAGACAATTTTCCCTCTTTTAGGCTTCAAAACTCCTACCATATTGAGAAATAGTGTAGATTTTCCAGATCCATTAGCTCCTATTATGCCTATTTTTTTGCCTTTTCCTAATTCTATATTTATATTCTCTAATGCTTTTGTTCCATCTTCATATAGATAAGTTAAATCTTTTACTTCTAACATTTAATCACCCTATTTTAAAGTCTCCATTATATAATTTAGTATCTAAAGAATCTATCATATCTTCATACTTTAATAAAACTCTTATAAATAATGATTTCATTAAAAGTCCAATGGATCTATAAGTGTTTTTAATGCCCATGTATCCAAATCTCATTTCTTGGGCAAAAATTATCTCCTTACTTTCTTCTAAAAATACAAATATAAAACGATATATTAAAATTATAAGTTCAATAATTACAGATGGGAGTTTTAACTTCTTAAACACCTTGATAAGATAATTTATAGGAGTAGTTAGGGCTATAAAGAATGTAGACGAAAGGCAAGCTAAAACTCTAAATATTAAAATAACTGCTTCAACTAAAGATTCTCCTTTTACTCCAAAGAAACTATTGCCAATTTTTAAGGAATATAAAAAAATATCATCATTGGATCTACTTATTATTATAGTTAAAATGCTTATAAAAAGAAAGAATAAAGGCAATAAATAAATTTCAAAATAATTTTTACTTGGTATTCTAGCTACTACTGTTGTTAATAGAACCATAATTATAAAAATTATAAAATTAATATATATATTATTAAATCCTATAGCTACAAAAAGAGCAGCTATGGCAAAAATAAATTTTGCCATAGGATTAAATTTTTTTAGTTTATTAATATATGCATATCTATCTATTAGAAGCAACGTCTTTTTTCCCCTTCATATTACCTAATATATATCCAATAGTTCCTGCTCCAATTGCTACTTGAACTGAAAACAACAAACTTTCAATTTCTCCACTTGGTGGTTCCCATAAACTATCAAACCATGGTTCATAGTCAGGATTTATTTCTTCTATAACACCTTCTGCTTGATCATCTGCCCCTTCAAACTCTGAACCACCCATAAATATTAAAGGAAGTATAACAATTACTATTGCTAATATAAGGAGTAGTATATTCTTTTTACTTAGTGATTTCACTGCCCAACACTCCTTCCTTATGATATTCAATTAATAAATTATATATAACACTTGTTAAAATACCTTCTACAATAGCAAGAGGTATCTGCGTAACTGCAAATACACTTAAGAACTTAGCCATAGAACCTGCAAAACCTGTTACTGGATCTGGAAAAGCTAAAGAAAGTTGGATAGATGTAATAACATATGTGGCTAAATCTCCTAAACATGCTGCAACAAATACAGATACAGATGTTTTAGCCCCTCTTTTTTTCATGAATTTAAATAAACCATAGGATACTAATGGTCCTATAACTGCCATAGAAAAAGTATTGGCTCCTAAAGTGGTTAAACCTCCATGAGCAAGTAATAATGCTTGGAATAATAAAACTATTATTCCAACTACTGTCATAGTAGTAGGTCCAAATATTATTGCACCTAAACCTACTCCTGTTGGGTGGGAACAGCTACCTGTTACAGAAGGTATCTTTAAAGCTGATAATACAAACACAAAACCTCCTGCCAAACCTAATAATACTTTTTTATTGCTCTCTTCTTTAAATATTTTATTAACTCTTTTAATTCCTATAACTAAGAACGGTAAAGTTATAATAGCCCAAAATATAGCCCATTTAACTGGTAAAAAACCCTCCATAATATGCATTGCATTAGAAACACTTGGAGTAAGACCTAATAGCAATAAAATAATAAAAAAATATTTTTTCTTTTCTTTCATTAAAAATCACCTCACCTTAATAAAATAAAACCCAACCTAAGGTTGGGTTTATTATTTAACAAATAAAATGCATACAAATAATAAGTAACCACTTCCCACCGAAGGTTTACTTTAAGAATAATAGGCAGGTCTCCTGGCTTGTGGATCATCCTACTCTCAACGCCTTCCCAAATATCAGTGGCATTTTGTTGATTTCGTACTCACTTACAGTAGCGGGGCTGCATTGGATTTTCACCAATTTCCCTTTCAATCTTATGAACCTAAAATTATCCTATGTAATTTTCAATTTAATAATATCATAGCTATGATTATATATCAATATAAATTATTCCTTGAAAAACTTTCTTTCAATAAAATCTACTAATTTTTCTGTCTCTTCAAAACTAAATTGTGGAATATCCTTATTAATAGGAGTATTTGTAACAATACCAAATAAATCTTCGTCTCTAGATATAATTTCCTTAGATAAGCCCTTTCTAAAAACCTCTAGCTTAGGTTTGTTTTCTTTTTTATATCCTTCAGTTATTATTATATCAACATTATTAATCTTTTTTACTATACTATCTAAATTGTACTCTTTTTCAACATTTTCAATCATAGCAAATTTTTGTGATGATGAAATAATTACAGTATCTGAGCCTGCTTGAGTATATTTCCATGTATCTTTACCTGGATGGTCAATATTAAAATCACAGGAGTTATGTTTTATGGTAGCTACCCTATATCCTCTATATTTAAGTTCTTTCACTATATTACATAAAACTGTAGTTTTCCCTACATTAGAGCAGGCTCCTACAATTGAAAAAATAGGTATCATATCTTAACCTCCATATAATCAAATAGTTCAATTAACTGTCATAGCAAAAACTATATACTTTACTTATTCTATACCTTTATAAACTCTTACCTTTTCTCTAGTCCCTAAAGCCATGATTAAAAATTTCAATAAGACATAAGCTATAATCCCCGTTGTAAGATATATTTGAAATCCAACTATTTGAGTAGTTATATAAGATAAAAATTCATATCCTAAACTATCTAGAAATTCAGAAATCTTATTAGATGCAACTATACCTATAGCCATGGGGAAAGTCATTCCAGCATAGCTCGGACTAAAATCTATTGAAAAAAATACTGGTAATTTATAAATTAGGAAGCCTAGAGAAATTAGAACAGCAATATAAAGAAATCCTATTAAATATATATTTGGATCTTCTACAGTATTCAAATAACTTACTAAACACAAACTACATGGAGCTAATAAAATTGCTTGAGTATGATAGACTTCCCTTTTTATTTCAAATTTTATTAAACGAGAAATCATAAATGGAAGAATTATTATATATGTAAAAATACCATAATAAGTGATAAACTTACAAATAAGTAGTTCATCCATTAAACCACCTACTACTGCTGAAACCATTATACCATTATAAGTTACAAACCAACTAGGTAAAAAAGTCTCTTTATTAAATTTTTTAATTATATTTCTATAAGTGAATACGAGTATGTGTATCATATGAATTATAATACCTGAGAACCAAAGTCCCTTTCCAATACCTTTATGAAATTGAATATAGTAGCTTCCTAATAACATCATAATCATTGTAAATCCTGCATATAAACTGCTCAGAACAGTATTTGAATATTCTTTTTTAAATGTATTGGGAAAATTTAAAATTTTTATGATATAACAAATCCAAATAATAGTAGCAATCCACATAGTAACATGTCTTATCCAAGAGAATCCTAATCCCTGATAAACATTAGATAAAGTCAATGCCCCAACAAAAGTAGGCAAAATGGGCACTGGCAAATTTTCTAATCTCTCTATAAAATGATTATTCATTGTGGCTCCCTCCTTAGTAAGTGTACTCTAGATTTTCTTTTATATTGAAAAAATCAGAATAATCTATATTAAAAATAGGTTTTTTAACTTTAGAAACATCTATCTTTGCTCTGATCAATTGGGTTAATATACCTCCATAAGATAAATCTCCTTGCATTATAGCTCCATAGATTTTTCCATCTTTATGTATTATTTTTTTATAATTATTTTCATCTTTTTCTATTTCTTCAATATAAGTTTCATCTGGTAATATTACTTTCCCTAAAGACATAGTTGCTAAACCTAAATAATTCATAGTATTTTTACTTCCAAAAAAATCTGTCATAATAAGTTCATTTCCTGCCATATTATTAGCTGCAATTATACCCTCCTTAACAGCTGTTGGCCATATTGGATTTTTCCCTGATACATCTCCAGCACCATAAATATTTTCAACATTTGTTTGACCTTTTGCATTAAATATAAGCCCGAATTTATTAGTTTCTACTTGGCTATCTTTTAAGAAATTTATGTTGGATCTTACCCCTGTAGCTACAATAATAAGATCACAAGGAATCCCCTCTCCTGTATTTATAATTAATTCTTTTGGATTGTTTCCATCATCTATTATAAGCTTTTCTGCTTTAACTCCAAGTTTAAAGTTCACACCTTTTTCATTGAATAGTTTTTCATATTTACTTGCTGCATAATGATCTAATTGCATAGCCAAAATCCTATCTGCCATTTCAACTACTGTTATATTTAAACCATAATCTACAAGTCCTGCAACTGCATCTATTCCTACAAGACCTGCTCCTAAGACTACTACATTTTTAATATGGTCTATAGCTTTCTTTATTTCTTGTGCATCATCTAAGTTCCTAAGTCCAATTATATTGTTAGCTTTCCTTAAATTTTCAATTGGTGGTATAAAAGGTGATGCACCACTTGCAATAAGAACTTTATCATATTTTATACTTTGTTTATTTGAAAGTTCTATTATTTGTTCTTCATCATCTAATTTAATTACTTCTACACCATTAATCCATCTTATATTATATTTTTCAAAATAATCTTCTCCACTAAAATTAAGGGCTTTTATATCTCTTATTCCACTAATATAATGATGTAATATACATCTTGAATAAACTTGTTCATCTTTTGAAATTAATATTATTTCTGCATCTTTGTCAAGTTCTCTAAGGGTCTTTGCTCCATTTATTCCTGAAGCAGACGACCCTATTACAACATATCTCATGAAATTTACACCTCCTCTAAAGTAATTGCATTCATAGGACATTTTTTTACACAACTGGGACTACCGCTTTCTGTACCTTGACACATATCACATTTCATAATCACCTTATGTTCTACACTATCTGGTTTTAGTACTCCATAAGGACATGCCATTATACACATGAAACAATTTGCACAATGATCCTTATCATATTCTACAATACCTGTGTCTTGATTCTTTTTCATAGCGCCAGTCATACAAGTATATACACATTCTGGTTTTTCACAATGCCTGCAAAATATAGGAGCATATTTTCCATAACTATCTATAACAACCCTACTTCTGTTATCTGCAGATCCATGTGAGATAATACAGGCAGTAGTACATGTAAGGCATCCTATACATTTATCTCTATCTATCTTTATTCTTTTCACTATACTACCTCCTTATTTTGCAACCTTTTTAATATTTACTGGCATATATTTATATGAAGGCTCTTTAGAATAAGTATCGAATATTGATGGAGTTAAAGCATTTGTCTCTATATAATGAATTGGTGCAAAAAGATGATATTTTTTAACATTTCTACTTAATTTAGCAATAAATCTACCTTTTTCTCCATTTATAGCTGAAACTATTATCTTGTCACTTTCTTTTATTCCTAATTGATTTGCTAATTCTACATTTATAAGCAAGTGAGCTTGTTTTATTGAAGCATCTTCCACAATAGGAATTTCGCTTGTCCTTGTTTGTGTATGCCATTGTCCTACTGTAGTTCTTCCTGTATTTAACACATAGGGATATTCTTTAGTTATAGGATTAGGTATTTCCATTATATCCTCATATATAAATTTAACTTTCCCACTTGGTGTATAGTATTTATTATCCTCAAATAATCTTCTTTCATCTTCAATTAACCTATCTCCTTTTTTGAAAGGCCATTGAACTCCATTAGAATTAACAATCATATTATAGTCTACACCTGTTATATCTCCAGGCATA
This sequence comes from Anaerosalibacter massiliensis, assembly GCF_024623155.1. Lineage (NCBI taxonomy): Bacteria > Bacillati > Bacillota > Tissierellia > Tissierellales > Sporanaerobacteraceae > Anaerosalibacter > Anaerosalibacter massiliensis. The sequence goes on along the minus strand of NZ_JANJZL010000003.1, from coordinate 163,050 downwards.
CCTTTACTGAACTGTTTAATCAATTCAAAAGCATCTCTAGGAGTGTTCCATTTCTCCAAAGGTTCTTCTATGCCTAAAGCCTTACCAATGCCGAGGAATATTTCATAATCGCTTAATTCTCCTTCCTCTCTTTCAAGAACAGGTGTCACTGCAGATAAACGACGTTCTGTATTGATTAAAGTTCCTTGTTTCTTAGTACCTGGTACTGAAGGTAAAAATAGGTCACAATGCTGTGCAGTGTCAGTATCATCATATAAATCTTGTACTACTAAAAATTCTAAATTATTAATTGCCTTAGCAAATTTCATGTTATCTGAAGATGAATGTCTTGGATTTGTTGCTATTACCCAAAGCCCTTTGATTTCTCCACTATTTATTCTATCTATTATTTCACCATAAGATATTGTTGGCTTTGTTGGCAATATAGATTCATCTATATCTAATATATTAGCTACTTCTTTTCTATCTTCTAGGTTATTATAATTTCTACCACCATATAAACATGTAGTATTGCTATATAATCTTGAACCCATAGCATTACATTGTCCTGTTATTGAGTTTGCACCAGTTCCTTCCCTTCCTATATTTCCTGTCATTACTGCAAGATTTATTATAGATTGAGCTGTTCTTACTGCTTGATAACCTTGGTTTACACCCATAGTCCACCAGAAAGAAACTTTTTTACCTTTATGTATTATTTCAGCAAGTTCTAACACTCTTTTTTTAGATATACCTGTTTTTTCCTCTACACCATCTAAAGTATATTTATTTACATGCTCTTTAAACTCTTGAAAATCTTCAGAATACTTTTCTATATATTCTTTATCAATCCAATTTTTTTCTATTAAAACATTTGCCAAAGTGTAAAACAATCTAATATCAGATTTTGGTTTAATATCTATCCATATATCAGATTTAATCGTTGTTTCTGATTTTCTTGGATCTATAGATATAATTTTTGCATCCTTATTTCTAACTGCATATTCCCACAGTACAGGATGGGTTACTATCGGGTTTGCTCCTATGAAAATAATTGTATCGGATAGTTCCAAATCCTTTAATGCATATGGTGGAGAATCATATCCAAAACTTTGATTATGTGCTACTGCTGCAGTAGCCATACAAAGTCTTGTATTTCCATCTCCATTAATACCCATATAAGTTCTTCCTACAAATCCTAAAAGAGCTAATTCTTCAGTAGTTATTTGGGCTGTGCTTAAATATGCTACACTTTCTTTACCATATTTATTTTGAATTTCTTTCATTCGAGAGCTAAAAGTTTCAAAAGCCTTGTCCCAAGAAACTTCTCTCATTACTCCATCTTCTCCTCTTAAAAGAGGTAACCTTCTACTTGATTCTTGCCTATTTAGCTGTAATCCTTTAATACAGCAAAATCCCTTATTTACAGTATGATTCTTAGTAGGAATTATCTTTCTAATCTTATTATCTTCCACATAAAAATCAAGATTACAACCAATTGAACAATAATTACAAGTTGACTGTTTTACTTCCATGAAACCACCCTCCACTTTAGAATATTAATTTAGGATGTAAATATTAATAAATATACTATAACCTGTTTTGTTAATAATTTAACCTTTACCTCGTTATAAATATATCAATTTATTGCGTATTGTATTAATATTATCATTCTAGTCAAACGAATTCCGTGATTATTATCACACACTATATAAAACTCCTAGATTGTTTTCATATTTTATACAACAAGCTCTCTCGCTTAAAAGTCTTTATAAAGCTCCTGTTTCCTAGCTTATGAAGTTTAAAAACCATATAAAAAGTAAAAAATCCCATAGCTTCTTATGGGATAATAATTTAACTAATTTCTTATTTAATTGTATTTTCTACTATCAAAATATGTTTTATCTAATAATATTAACTAATAAACTATATAAAAAATTATAGTTGTTACAATACTCATAAATATTATTATATAATCTAAGATAGACATTTTTAAAACCATGTAGCTAGTACGGCTATCATATGCTCTAAATCCTCTCATCTCTATAGCAATAGATAACCTTTCTGCTTTTGATATAGTTCCTAATACTATCGGTGTAAATAGATAGGAATAGACATGAATTCTTTTCTTTATTGGAATTTTATCCAGCTCTATCCCCCTTAATTGAATTGCAATAAGAGAATCCTTTATTTCCTCAGTTAATATTGGCAAAAACCTAATGCCAATAGCCACCATAAAAGCCATTTCATAAGGTAATCCCCATTGAACAAACCCTTGTACTATTTCTCTTGAACTTGAGGTAGTGAGTATTGTAGCTGAGAAAATTATTATCATCATTCTAAAAATAAATTCTAATCCTTTGTATAAACCCTCTGTTGTCAAAAAAGTAACTTTTCCAATAGTAACTAAAGGGTTACCATCTGAAGAAAAAATACTTTGAGCCAATGTTATAACTATAAGTATATATAAAAGACTTTTAAGCTTTTTTATACTTCCCATTAAATCAACATGAAAACAAATTGAAATAAATATAGTAGTTAATAATATTTTAACAAGAGAAATTATATCCTTAAAAACTATACCTAAAGTAGAAAGGCATAATACTATAATTAATTTTGTCCTAGGATCAATCCTTATTTCTTCTATCCTCAACTATTTCACCTCTATATATTTCTATAACCCTGTTTGAAATTTGATTTACTAAATTATAATCATGGCTTATAAGAGTTATACCAATACCTTTTTCATTTAACTTTTCCAAAATATTTACTAATGTAGTTTTTCTATCCATATCTAATCCTTTAGTAGGCTCATCTAATATTAAATATTCTGGTTCATTAGCAAGAATTGCTGCTATAGCAAGCCTTTGTTTTTCCCCTTGACTTAGTTTGAGAGGAAAAGCCTCTTTAAGATGGTCCAGCTGGAATAATTCTAATAAATATTCTACTTTTTTATCTATGTATTCCCTATCAAATCCTTTAATTTTAAGTACAAAACCTATTTCTTCTTCTACGGTACAGGAAAAGAATTGTTTTTCTGGATTTTGGAATAAATAGCCTACTTGCTTACCAACTTGTCCTAAAGTCATGTATTTAATGTCTTTATTAAACATATAAACTTTGCCAAATGTAGGCTTTAAAATTCCTGTCATTAATTTTCCTAATGTAGTCTTCCCACTTCCATTAGGTCCTACTATAGCTGTAATATCGTCTTTATATACTTTAGTGCTGATACTATTAATTACTTTTTTATCCTTTATATATTCAAAGCTTGTATTTCTAAATTCTATATATTCCAATAAATTCACCGACCCTTAAATTCTTGTAACTTGCCATCTTTAAGCTCCATTATCCTATCTGCAAATTTAATATTATTATAATCATGTTCTACTAGAATCATAGACTTTCCCTCTTCTTTTAAATTCATTAAAACTTGACTTATTCTCTTTTTCCCTTCCTTATCTAACTGGGCAAATACTTCATCAAATAATAAAATCTCTGGTTCCATAACAAGAACAGAAGCCATGGCTATAAGTTGCTTCTGTCCACCTGATAAATTATTAGTATTTTCATATCTATAATCTTCCATTCCCACAACTTTTAATATCTTTTTTATCCTCCAGCCAATTTCTTCTCTATCTACCATTAAGTTTTCAGGACCAAAGGCTATTTCATCTTCAACAGTAGGTGAAAAAAGCTGAGTATCTGGGTCTTGAAATACTATTCCTATTTTGGTAGATATCTCTGACAATCTCATACTTGAAATCTTTTGTCCCCAAATTTTCACTGTTCCTTTTATTTTGCCATTATATATATAAGGTATTATTCCGCAGATAATATTTAAAAATGTACTTTTTCCACTTCCACTTAGTCCTACTATAGCTACTACCTCTCCCCTAGATAAATTAAAATTAACTCCATCCAATATATTATACTTACTGCCTTTATATTTAAAATATAAATTTTCTACTTCAATTAGCTTAGTCATTGATTTCTATCTCCACTACATGCTTGCACCATCTTTGACTAAACTGATCCTTCCTTATTATAATTTGATAAGGCCCACTTCCTCCATCTTCTTTGTTTCCAAGGGGCTTTCCATCTATTTTATATGCTAAATATATATTATTATTTTCCAAAACTTCATCTATACCTAAAGCTACTGTATAACCATCAATAGCCTTAACTGACAACTGGTTCTTGTCTTTAATATCAATACCTGCCTTCTCAAATAAGTTTTTTAATAGCACTCCTGTATATTTATGCTCTCTAGCTGGCTTGCCACTAGATTTTAAATTAGCAACAAAATCTTTCTCTCCAAACTCCTTTATATCTTTGAATGTTAATTTAACTTCTTTTCCACTACCTGATATTAGTATTTCAGCATTTTCATGTATTTCTTTTTTATCTTTTATCATATCTTTATTTATGAAAGCAAAAACACCTACTATCAAGGCTAACACAAGTATCATAATAATAACAGTTCTCTTATTCATTAGATAAACCCCCTTCTAATATTATATATGGAACTATCATATCTTCATATCTAAACTCTCCATGATCTCCTCCATCTTTTGTTGAGTGCATGCCATGATCAGCTGTTATGATTATCTTGCCTTCGAATTTTGATGCTAATTCCTTAATATATTCATCTATTCTAGCTATTACTTTCATAGTTTCATTAGATAAATCTCCATAATTATGACCTGCATCATCTATGCCATGAAAATGGGCAAAAACTAAATTATAACCTTCATCAATTGAGTTCAAGGTAGATTGGTACACTTCATCATCTGTAGTCCCATTTTTATTTCTATCTATATTCAAAACAGGGTCAATTTCCGTATCTAATATTCTAATATCTCCTTCCAACAACACAGACTTTTTATCTAAATCATTGACAAGCTTAAATATTGAATCAACTTTAGGCTTCCTCTGCTTACGAGAATATATGCCATTTTCCACTGGTGATTTTCCAGTAATCATAGCTGCAAAACCTGCATTAGTTACTGGCTTATATACAGATAAAGCCTTCTTACCTTTCTCAATATTAGATAAAAATGGAAGATATCCGTTTTCTAATGCATATTCATACTGATGATATCCAAAACCATCTAAAAACAGAAATAAAACATCTTCTTCCTCTATATAATGGGATACATCATAGTAAGAGTCTGTTATACTTACTTTTGGTGGATCTATAATTACTCCTTTGATATTTTCTACTTTTTCCTTACCATTCTTTCCTACATAATCTATATGATTTTTATTTGCCTCAAAATATCCATATTCATCAATATATTTTATTTCTCCTCTATCTCCCATAACTAAAGCTTTCTTTGATTTGTAATCTTCCAATATATCTTTTACCTTCAATATACGTCTTTGAGTATATACTGTTGTACTATAGGTTTTTCCACCTTTTTCTTTCTTAGATTCACCTTCAAAATAAGGTAAAATTGTACTAGGTCCAGCGTATAATTCTCCTACTGTTAAATTTTTTATATTTTTCTCACTATCTATTATATTCATACCTATATCTAACCTATCATTATTAGATACAATGACTATCTCTTTTAAATGCTTTACATTGCTACTTATAGTGTGATTATAATTTATAGCTTCCCAACCATTATCATCACTAAAAGTTATATAACTTTTCTCTAAATTTCTTCCATCTATCTTAGACATTAGACCATCTATACCTACTAATAACACATCATTATTTTCTGTCATAGGTTTAGATAAGAGTATTATATCCTCTAAATTCATCGCTTTTATTTTTTTATTATCCTTCTCTATTGCATCCATATGAATATCTTTCGGAAACTCCCACAATGTAACAGCCTCTTCTACATCTCCAACTATTTGCAATGGTGGTATATAGCTTGTATCTTTATTAGAGTTAGTTATATAAATACATGCTATAAACAAAACTATAGAGAATAATAATATAGCTATAAGCTTTTTATTCACTCTGATCTCTCCCCAACATCATTTTTTCTAAAATACCATCTTTTTTTAGCTTTTTAAGTATTATATATGATATTACTCCTCCTATTCCTCCTGAAAGGGTAGCAGCTGATAAGGTTAAGATTAAAGGTACTAAAGGTAATCTAAAAAAAACTAGATTGACCAAAAAAGTACCACTTAAATTAGCCAATATTCCTGAGATAAAAAGGCAACCAAGACTTATGTCCCAGCCGCCAGAAATTAGAAGAAACATATCTACAGCTATTCCTGGTATTATATAAGTTATAAAACTCATGATTCCATGAGTTCCATAGATTCCTAAGCTAATAACTATTATTGATTGGACTAAAGCTATCAATGTAGCTACTCCCACTTTACCAATCAATCCTGCACCTAAAACAATCCACATCATATATAATCCTCCAGCAATAGCACCACCAGGAATATACAGTGGTCCTGTTATTATATGAACAAGAGGAACTATCACAGGCTTAGTTGCTATACCTAATGTAGCCATAAGAGCAATTATAATAAGTTCAAATACAGAAAATCTATTTACTAATTTCTTAAGCATACCAAAGTCCTCCAACTATTTGCTTACTTTAATCTTTGAAACCTGTCTAACCCACAGCTTTGCTCCTTCTCCATCTACAACAGCTTGTACTGGACCTGATTTTTCATCTAGCTTTTTGCCATCAACTTCTACAGCCAAAATTGTTCCATCACTTTCAACTATCTCTTTATCATATACAACAGAAAATCCATCTTCAGCTTCAATTTCAACTGTGCTGTATTCACTAGCTTTAGCAAACTCTAAAATTTCTTTTAATGGCATTCCTGACCATTTGTTTTCTTCTTCAGTGCCATCTTTCTTTCTCATTGTAGCTTCTATATCTACTGTACCTACTTCGTCCATATCTAAATTTGTTAATTCTACTGTTTTCTCATCTGGAGTTTCAATAGCTATTTTCCATTCAGGCTCTCCATCTAAACTATTTCCTTCTTCTGATACTTTCTTAGATGAACAAGCAGTAAACAATAGTATTGAAATTAGAACAAATACCGTTAATAATGATTTTTTTCTATTCACTCTAAACATCAAAATCCCCCTTAAATTTATCTTTTCACTTCTATAAATAATAAATCTTTCACAGAAGTACTTTTCTCAAGACCTGAAAAATAAACTACTACTTTATTATCTTCATTCTTATATAAAATGCAATTGTTAGCATCTTCCGAAGATACCTCTACCTTATATCCATCTTTTGCAACAAATATATATGTATTCCCCTTTGTTAAATCTATATCATCCATTATGTCTTTAAACAAAATTCCTTTAATATTATCTGAATTGGATTCATCAAAATATTCAAATGATTTAGATATTGATAAAAATGAAGTGCTTCCAGTACTAAACCACAATATATCTTTTACAGTCATTCCCTTAGGCATATCTGATGACAGAAATATTGGAGAATCTTTACCAGTAGTTTTAATATAAGCATCTCTAAATACCTTATTTGATTCACTTTTTTCAAGTCCATCAGCTGCTTTAATAAATATTTCATCCTCTATATTATCTGATGCATGACTTGTTAATAAATCATTTGTTTTAATAGCCTTGTCTACACTTTCATAATACTTATAATCTTCTTGTTTTAAATCTAGTATGGCTGTATCAAATATTATTATTTTATCTATTTCTTTATTCCCTTGTTTTTTATCATTTTCTACAATTTCTATTTTATTTAGGCCCTTCACCCAGTACATAGCCCTTTCATCTGGAATAATAATCCTCAATGGCTGGCTATCTTCAAATAAAGGTTTTCCATCAATTTCATAGGCAAGTATTATATCTCTATTTTCTAACACTTCCTTTGGTATGTCTATTGAATATCCATCTGTAGCAATAAATCGTACAATGGAGAGATTCTTTTGAGATTTATTATACTTTCCCAATAATTCCTCCAATAACCCTCCAGAGACATTCATTTCATTCCTCTCCCCACTAGAAGTTACAGCTACTACATCTTTATTAACTTTTTTTAATTTTTTTATTTCATCTACTTTTACTTCTATATTTTCTTTTTCTAGTCCCGATATGCATATTTTATTAGAAGTTTCTGAATTTTTATTTCCTGTTTTTACAGCTTTATTACAAGATGTCAATGCTAATATCATCATACTTATTAAAATAAATTTATACTTTTTAGAAAATGATTTCACAATATCCTCCTTTCTTCTCAAATTATAAACAACTAAAAACAGCTCCATTGTAAAGGGAGCTGTTTTATTCAAACAATAACTTTAATAGATATGCCTTTGCATATCTTTAAATTAGTAGTTAATCAGCATTCCCTTTCCAAACGGGAGGCATAGAAATTTCTTCCTATACCCTATCGGTATATAATCCTTGGACAATTGTCTACAGGAATATATACTCGGGAATATATTTGGTTTTTATAAAATAAATTTACAATTTTCTAATTTCATTATATAATGAAATCGTCATTACTGTCAATTAAGTATAATCTTAGTCCCAGTATTGTTCAGAAAAAGGATGTGGGATAATGAATAATTTATTTTTAACTGGAGAAATTAAAGTAGGAAAATCTACTGTATTAAAAAAGGTATTAAAAAAAATTAATATCCCTGTGGGAGGATATATGACAGAAAAAACAATATGTAATGATATAACAACACACACTGTAAAATCATTATATGATAATATAGAAAAATATATTATAGCCAAAATAAATAACAAAAATTTTTCCAGAAAAATTTTTATGGAATCTTTTAGTACTGGTATTCCATCTATTCTTGATAAAAGTTTAGAAAATAGGGATATAATAGTATTAGATGAGCTAGGGTTTATGGAAAATGATATAAATATCTTTACTTCCAAAATATATAGACTGTTAGATAGTGACAAAATAGTATTAGGAGTTCTAAAAAAATATGACTGTGAGTTTCTAAATAATATTAAAGCAAGAGACGATGTTATAATTATAGAAATTACAGAAGAAAATAGAGATTTAATTTTAAATAAAATTTTAAATATAATAAAATCCTTTAATATTCCACTTAAATAATCCACTTCTATATGAAAATCTTAAATGTATTGTGAATAAAATAAAAACATGATACTTTTTTGTCAAAGATTGTTGACAAGCCTTCTCAATTATAATATAGTGAATGTAAACTTGGTTAGTATATAATCTTTTGTAAAAAGGAGTTTATTATGAAAATAACACAAGAGTCAGACTATGCTTTAAGAGTAGTTGTCTACTTTTCAACATTAGAACCCAAAGCTAAAGTAAGTGCAAATATTATAGCTGAAAATCAGAATATTCCTTTAAGATTCCTTTTAAAACTTCTGCAGAAATTAAAAAAAGCAGATATAGTGGAATCTTTTATGGGAGTAAACGGAGGATATGCCCTAAAAAAATCACCTAAAGATATTTCTTTAAAAGATGTTATAGAAGCAGTAGAAGGTCCTATACATTTAAATCGTTGCCTATTAAATCCTAAAGAATGTAATAATAAGGGACCGGATAAATGTCTAATACATAATGCACTGGGCAGCGTTCAGGAAACACTAATAGAACAGCTTTCTTCCATAAACTTTAAAGATATTTCTGATGGCAAATACTTAGATAAGGGGTAAACCCCTTATCCTTTTTTAGCTAATAACCTCCAACATTCCAAAACCTTGGTTTCTTCTAAAAGAAATACCTAGTTTATATAGATCATTCAAATCATCTTTATCTCCTTCTAAAAGAAATCTACCTCCATAAGCATTTATATACATATATTTTCTACCAGTAATCTTTTTGAAATCCCTTACATATTCTTTAACTACTCTTTTTTTCATGTTTATAGACTTAAAATACAGCGGCTCCCTTAATCCATAATTTCTATAATTATTCAATATTATATTAGATATATAATTTAACTCTCTTTCAAAACTTTCAGATTCTGGACTTAGATGAATGCCCTCTTTATTTTTAATATATATTGGAGACAATGTTTCAAACATAACTTTTCTATCTTCTATTTTCTTTTCCTTAATTTCTACAATGGCCTTACGCAACAAACTATATACTCTATATTTAAAATTATTAATTTCTTTTAATCCATTGCATAAATTAAAGGTAAATTCATTATCTGGAGAACTAAAATTTACTATTACTCCTCCTTTAATCATAAAATTATGATTTACAATTTCATAGTTTTTTAAGTCTAAACTAAAACAATAATTTTTGCTCTTCTTGTTTTTCTTTCCTTTATAGTTAAAAAGTTTTTTATAATAATTTGAATCTGATCTTTTTAATGCTTCTTTTATAAGAGATACTACTAACATATTATATGCAATTGGTATTTCATTTGTATCGAAAGAAACTTGAACCCTCATAACTTTCCCCCTTAAATTCTGTCCTAATCTTCCAATATAAAAAATATACTTGATATTACCAATCATAGTACATAACTAAATTGTACCATGTTTATTGATGCTGGTAAAGTCAAGTATATTTTTTACTATTAGCTTATTACAAAATCTATAATCTCTCTAACAATTCTAAAAATGAAATTATCTTTTACTAAATCCCCATCCTGAAAAACTTCAATTTCTTTATTTTCATAATTTGATATTCCATAATCTAATAAATTTTTACTTGTTTCATTTCTTTTTTCTTCACTTTCAGTTCCCATTACTATACCAATAAGTCTAGAATCCTTACATCCAAATCGTCCCTTCACACTTACAGTAGAAACTAGGCAATATCCAGCTTCATTGGTAAACCCTGTTTTTAGGCCATCTACTCCATCTATTTCCTCTAATAATGGATTAGTATTTTTATTTATAAACTCTCTGTCTTTTGTGTTTAATCCTATTCCCATACTCATTTTGGGTTTTTTAGTTATTTTAAGTACTTCAGGATATTCTTCTAATATATACCTTGAAAGTTTAAATATATCTCTAACACTCATAGTATTCTGGCCATATTTCTCAGGAAGTCCGTTAGGATTTAAATAATTTGTATTCTCTAAACCTATTTCTTTAGCTTTTTCATTCATTTTATTAACAAAGTTTGATACATCCCCTGCTGTATACTTAGCTAATGCTACACAAGAATCATTTGCAGAAACTATTAAAGCACTTTCAAGTAAAGTCTTTACAGAAAATTTTTCTCCTTCTTTTAGGTCAAAGGTTGAACCACTAATTTCTTCAGTCTCTTTATCTATAACTACCCTATCTCTCATAGATATATTTCCTTTTTCTATTTCATCCATAACTACTGTATAAGTCATGAGCTTTGTAATACTAGCTATTGCTAAAGGAACATCTATATTATATTCTTCAACAATTTGTCCACTTTCAAAATCTCCTAACAAGTATGCAGAGACATCATTCTCTATTCCTATATTTTTAGCAAAAGTTACAGAGCTTGTAGACAAAATGAAAATCATTGTAAAAAATAACAATTGTCTCATTCTTATATTATTCATGCTATCACCTCAGGGCTTTATTCTTCTATTTTTATCTTATCAATTATATCACCATTATTTATTCTTTTTAGTGGTACAAAACCTGATACTAACGCTATAATAGTAGCTCCTAGGCAAGCAATAATGATACTTTTCCATGGTACAATCCACTCTATTTCATTTATACCTATTACTATTTTATATAATAAGAATGAAAGTCCTGTTCCAGATAATCCACCATATATTGCAGCTATTATGCCGTAGTATAGGCTTTCTAGAGCAACCATTTTTTTCACACTACCTTGGGACATTCCCACTGCCTTGAGCATAGCTAATTCTCTAGTTCTAAGAATTAAATTAGTACTTATTGTATTTATAATATTTATACAGCTGATTAAAGAAATTACTGCTACAAAGCCATATAAAAATATACTCATAACTATAGCTGCATTTCTATCCTCTTCTGCACTTTCTAAATAATCTACATACTCTTCTATTGAACCTGAGTCCAATAATTCATTTAGTTTTTTTCTTATACTTTCTATATCCCCATCTTTTTTCATTTGTATCTTGAATACATCATTTCCATATTTCTTACCCATTAGTTTTTCAAAATTTTCCTCAGTAAATATAATATTCATACTTCCATTTTCATTATAGGGATTCCCCAATGCTCCACTTTCTAATACTCCCATTACTTTTGCTTCCTTAAACTTTCCTGAACCTTCTTCAAAAAATTCATTATAATCTGATATAAATATTTTATCTCCAACTTTTAAATCAAATCCATCTATTGTTACAGGTCTCTTTGTTTTATCATTAAAAGTTTTGGTAGTTGTTACTACTAAAATCCCATTTTCTTTATTTAATTCATTTATATCAAGAGTACCTTCTTTTAAATAAGGTTTTAAAACCTCTAAATTATCATTTCCATAGGCCTCCAACTTATTGTTAGCCACCAATGTAAAACCTTTTTTCTCACTACTCTCTTCGTAGTCATAGGGTCTCAATTGTTTTAGTTTAGGGTTTATTTTCTCATTTTCAATTAACAAACTGCTATAAGCCGAGATATCTTTATATACTCTTTCTACATCGGATATTCCCTTTAGTTCATTATATATTTTTTCTACATCTTCATCAGATTTACTGTTAGTAGGTACAACAAAATCTCCCTTCTCTTCATAATCTGCTACTCCCATTTTAAACATGAAATTAGAAAAACTAGAAAAAGTAATGAAAAGTGATATACTTATAATCATAGAGAACACTGTTATTAAAAATCTTTTCCTATTCCTTCTTAAATTTTTATAAGCTATTTCCCCTTCTACTCCTAATATAGTCTTAATTAATTTGGAACTTCTAACTTTCTTAAAGGATTCCTTCTTAAAACTTCCTGCATTCCTCACTGCTTCCAATGGGGATATTTTAGCTGCCTTTTTAGCTGGACCATAAGCTGAAATAAAAACAGTTATTATCCCAATTATAGAACTTATTATAAGAACTATAGGAGATATTACTAATTCTACATTATTAAATAGTTCAAATTTAAAAAATCCTATTATATAAAGAACTATTTTCATAGCAAGTATCCCACAAAATAATCCTATAGGTATACCTATCATACTCAATATACTTGCTTCTTTAAGTACCAACCCTTTAATTTGCTCTGGAGTAGCACCTATGGAACGTAAAAGCCCAAATTGAGATATTCTTTCTAATACAGAAATATTGAAAGAATTATATATAACTGCCACTGTAGCTACTACTACTAAGGATATAATAAATCCTAGTAACAAAATAAGAGTTCTATTTAAATCACTGGATAAACTTTGAGCATATAGTCTTAAAAGATCTTCATTAAAATCTATATTATCTGATTCTATTGCTATATTTGCAGCTAAGCTTGTAGCCTTATCATGAACTTTATTCACATTATCAAACCTTGTATAAATATCATAATTATTGCCTTTTAAATCTTTTTTGTCTACACCACTTATAGCACTTGATATAAAATACCTTTCCTGAGAGTGTTCAATAATTCCTACTACTGTATATTCTTTTTCTCTTTCCTTTTCAAATTTCTCATTTTCACTCCCATCATCATGCCAAATAAAACTAGATGTATTTTGTTCATAAAAAAACTCTTCCTTAGTTCCAGGACTACCTATTCTATTACCTAGAGATAGGACTATTTTATCTCCTATTTCAAGCTTTTTAGGAAAGTATTCCATTGTGTATTTATCCATTGCTATCTCATTTGAATTCTTAGGAAGCCTACCCTCTTCCACTTTATAAGAGAATATATCAAGAGCTTCTTTATCATATCCTATTATACTTAAATATCTATAAGGAAGAACATTATCTCCCCATTCTTTCTTTTCTTTTTCAGTTGTTTTTTTTATAGTTGCATAGCCTTCTGCTTTAGCTATACCTGCCTTATCTATCTCTACATTATTTATTATTTTATCTATCTTTTCTCCTGGAATCTCTTTAAAAATAGCATGATAATCTCCATTACTTCTAATTACTTCTTTTATAACTGCTTCTCTCATACTTACAGTCATAGTAGCAATAGCTGTAACAAGGGCTACTGAAAGTATAATGCCAAATAAAGTGAGTATTGTTCTCTTTTTCTGTTCTTTTAAATACCTTCCAGTTATCTCTTTATAACTTTCCATTGTAAAGCACCTCATTTTTTGTAATAGAGCCATCTTCAATTGTTATTATTCTATCTGCTTGAGAAGCAATATCCAAATCATGAGTTATTAAAACCAATGTTTGATTATATTTTTTAACTGATAGTTTCAAAAGATCTACTATTTCTTTACTATTCTCACTATCTAAATTTCCAGTAGGCTCATCAGCAAGTACTATAGAAGGACTATAGGCAAGAGCCCTTCCTATGGAGACTCTCTGTTGTTGACCACCTGAAAGCTCACTAGGAAGATGCCCTCTCCTATCTTCAAGTCCAAGTATAGAAATAAGCTCATTTATATATTTTTTATCTATCTTCTTATTATCTAAAAGCAATGGCAAAAGTATATTTTCTTCTGCAGTTAAAACTGGTATTAAATTATAGAATTGAAATATAAATCCTACTTTTCTTCTTCTAAATACAGCCAACTCTTTTTCACTTAGCCCAAATATATCTATTCCATCTACATATACTTTTCCACTAGTTGGTATATCTACTCCTCCTAATAAATGGAGTAAAGTACTCTTTCCTGAACCACTAGGACCTACTACTGCTATAAATTCTCCTTTATTTATAGTAAAATTTATATTTTTAACTGCATCCACTTTCATTTCACCAGTACCATAGCTTTTGCATAAATCTACTATTTTTACAACTTCCAAATTTATTACCTCCCTCGCTTCTTATTAGCTTTAATTATAATTTAATATAAAAATCTTACAGGGAGGTGAATTTTTCTCTTACACTTTTGTAAGACTACATTCTTCCATTTGAATTCTTGTATTCTAATCTTAAATACTCTTCAAGACCCTTATCTCTTTTAAATCTAAAAGGACCTAATAAAAACATTAAAAATACCTCCATTTAAAATCACCTCCATATAAATAAACTAGATAATTTACCTTTTTAACAAATAACATCTTTCTAATCCTCCTTTCTTTTTTGAACATAAAAAAAACCATAGAAAGCCCTATGGTTTTTTGCAATATAATATTTATTAAAATAAAAAAGCCATAGCCTAATTTGCTATGACTTACTTATTGTCAATATTTAATTGGACAAAAAAATCTCATTTAAGGCTCTTAACATATCCAACTTATTATTATATTTTTTTGATAAAATTGAGTTCACTATTTTAATCATTGTTAAAAGCCTCCTTTAAGTGTATATAAAACAAATTTTCCTATTATATAGAAAATTATAATACAAATCAAATTGTAAATCAATAGGAAAATAATATTTTTTATATAAACGAAAACCTTTTCCTTAGTAAATATTTACAATGTCTATATTTTCATATAAACTATAATCAAGAATATATGCGAGGTGATTAATTTGAAGAGTTTTGAAAATATGTTAGAAGAATATGCCCAACTTGCAGTAAAAACAGGTATAAATATTCAAAAGGGACAAACTCTAATAATAAATTCTCCTATTGAAGCTGCAGATTTTGTAAGGCTTGTAGCAAAATATGCTTATGAAGAAGGAGCAAAAGAAGTCCATGTAGAATGGAATGATGAAAGTCTAACTAGAATGAAATATGATCATGCACCTATAGAAGTATTTGAAAACTTTCCAAAATGGAAAGCCGATGGATTTGAAGAATTTGCTGAAAATGGAGCAGGATTTCTATCTATAGCTGCATCAAATCCTGAGCTTCTAAAAGGAGTAGACCCTCGAAAAATTGCTGCAAGTAATAAATCTAGCTCTAAGGCTATGGAAAAGTTTAGAGAATATACTATGAATAATCATGTATCTTGGTGCGTGATTTCCATACCTACAAAAGACTGGGCAGTTAAAGTATTCCCTGAGATGTCTGAAGAAAAAGCTTTAAATACACTTTGGAAAACCATATTTAAAACTGTAAGGATAGATAAAGAAGATCCTATTAAAGCTTGGAATGAACATTTAGATAATTTAAATAAAAAATTAGAGTTTTTAAATAAGAAAAAATTTAAAAATCTACATTATACCTCTTCAAATGGTACTGATTTAATTGTTGAACTACCTAAAGGTCATATATGGGCTGGTGGTGGAGATTATACTACAAAAGATATATTTTTTGTAGCAAATATGCCTACTGAAGAAGTATTTACTTTACCTAAAAAGACTGGTGTTAATGGAACAGTTGTAAGTACAAAGCCATTAAACTATAGTGGAAATTTAATAGATAATTTTAAACTTACTTTTAAAGATGGAAAAGTTATAGATTTTGAAGCAGAAAAAGGTTATGAGACTCTTAAAAATCTTTTAGAAACTGATGAAGGAGCAAAATACTTAGGAGAGGTAGCATTAGTTCCATATGATTCACCAATATCTAATTCAAATATATTATTTTATAATACATTATTTGATGAAAATGCTTCCTGTCATTTAGCTTTTGGTATGGCTTATCCTACCTGTATTGAAGGTGGAAGTAAAATGGATGATAAGGGAAAAGAAGCCCATGGTGTTAACTCCTCTCTTGTACATGTAGACTTTATGGTAGGAGCAAAAGATTTAAATATTGTAGGAGAAACTCAAGAATGTGAAAAATTTCAAATATTTAAAAATGGTAATTGGGCCTTTTAATCTTTACAAACTTTTACCGTAATTTAACATATTTTTAATAAACCTCCCATATGATTAAATTAAATATAATTTCAAGGGAGGTTTTTTTATGAATTTTTTTAAGAAAAAAAGATTTAATTTAGTTTTAACAACATTATTAGTTCTTTCCCTATTTCTGGCAATATATATTCCTTCTTTTGCCCAACCAAGTAGAGTTAAAAATGTAATACTTCTCATTGGAGATGGAATGGGTACTGAGCAAGTTAATTTAGGAAGGATCCATAAAGGTGATAGTCTATATATGGACGAGTTTGATTATACTGGTACTGCTTCTACATATTCGGCAGATCCCGGCAATAAATGGGTTACTGATTCTGCTGCAGCAGGAACTGCATTAGCTACTGGTGTAAAAACCTATGCTGGAGCTATAAGTGTAGACTTAAACCAGAAACCTATAGAGACAATACTTGAAAAAGCTCAAAAAAATAAGAAATCTACAGGTATTGTAACTACTACTAGGGTCACCCATGCAACACCTGCTTGTTTTGCTTCCCACAATATTAATAGAGGCAATGAAACTGAAATAGCTGTAGATATAATAGAAAATAAAGTAGATGTAATACTAGGAGGAGGAAAAGTTAATTTTATTGATAAAAAAGATGGTGGTAAAAGAAAAGATGGTAGGAATCTTATAGAAGAAGCTAAAAACATAGGTTATAAATATATAGAAACAAAAAATGATTTAAAAAATATAAATGACGGAAAAATTCTTGGTCTGTTTAACAACTCTCATATAAATTATAAATTAGATAGAAATTCTTCAGTAGAACCAAATCTTGAGGAAATGACAAATAAAGCTATAGATATATTAAGTAAGAATAATAAAGGATTTTTCTTAATGGTTGAGGGTGGAAGAATAGATCATGCTGCCCATGGCAATGATCCTGGCACTATGGTCAATGAAGTATTAGATTTTGATGAGGCAGTAAAGGCCGCTTATGAGTTTGCAAAAAAAGATAAACAAACTTTGGTTATAGTCACAGCAGATCATGAAACTGGAGGTCTTTCTATTGGTGCCAATGACAAATATGAATACTATCCAGAAGTTTTAAAAGGTCAAAGAAAATCAATTGAATACTTATCAGAAATTATTACAATATCTAATTATAAAGCTGTAATTAAAGATGAACTAGGAATAAATGATCTCACTAAAAAAGAAGAATCAGAAATAACGCTTGCATTAGAAAATAAAAATAAAAGAGATATTTTTGAAATACTTACTAATATAATGAATACAAGATCAAATACTGGGTGGACTTCCTTAGCTCATACAGGAGTAGATGTCCCTGTTAAAGCCTATGGACCAAATGCAGAGCTATTTTCAAAACATCTAGATAATACAGATATAAATAAATTAGCTATATTATCTATGAAACTAAAGTAATATTTACTTAAATAAATAGAGTAGATTTTAGTAAAAAATCAATCTTATTAAAAATCTACTCTATTCATTTATATCACGCCTTTTAAAAAAGTGATAATAAATTTAGTCCCTATTCCTTTTTCACTTCTTACTTTTATGCTCCCATTTTGTGCTTCAATTATAGATTTAGAAAGATTTAAACCTATACCAATACTTTCCGCTTTTACTTTAGTAGAAGCCTTGTAAAATCTTTTAAATATATGTGGCAAATCTTTTTCATCTATTCCTTCACCATTATCTTCAATGATTATTTGGCTAAATAATGGAGTTTCACCTAGGCTTATTTTAATTTCTCCACCCTCATAGCTATGCTCTATAGAGTTTTTGATAATATTTGTTAAAGCTTCTATTGTCCAATCCATATCTCCATATAAATAAAAATCTTCATTTTCTCCTATAATATTTATCTTCTGTTTTTTCTCACTAGCTTTCATATTTAAAGAAGATATAGAGGCTTTAACTACTTCTATCAATGGGACTCTTTCTTCTCTAAATTGTATAGCACCTGCCTCAATCCTTGCTAATTTCAAAAGATTTATAATAAGCCATTCCATTCTAGAAAGTTGGCTTTTCATTTTATTTAAAAAATCCTTTCTAATGTCTTCTTCCATGTTCTCATCTTCAATTATTAACTCGTTTAACATGATTAAAGAAGATAATGGAGTTTTTAATTGATGTGAAATATCGGATATTATGTTTTTCAAAAATATTTTTTCCTCTTTTAAACTTCCTAAAGTAGATTCCAACCTGTTTGACATATTATTAAACTGATTGCTTAATATACTAAAATCTCCTTCGCCTTCTTCTTTTAATTTAATAGAAAAATCGCCTTCTACAACTCTTTCGGCAGCAAAAGAAATTTTCCGTACCTTTTTATAAATAGAATTATATTCTGATATTATTAATAAAAGTAAAGGTATAAAATAACCAAGAGACACAACGAACAATATGATTTCAATTTTAGGACTTATATTTTTTAATAAAGGTTGGGCGACTTTTTCAAGATTTTCATCATAACCATACTGGGACAGAATTTTTCTACCATTTCCTATTTCCTCCTGACTAGGTCCATTAGTTATATACTTGATAATATCATTTTCTAAATCAGGATGTTTGGTTAAAATATTTCCTACTAATGCCGCATTTTGATCAATTATTCTTTCATTCAATTTTTCCATTTTTGCACCTGCTATTATGAATATAAAAATGCTAAATACAATTTGAAATACTAAAAGCTTTGCAGCAATAGATTTAATTTCAGGATTTCTAAACATTCTATCCCCTCCTTATATCTGTATCCCATTTATATCCTAATCCTCTTACTGTTTTAATATACTTAGGTATTGATGAGCTATCTTCTATTTTTTCTCTAAGTCTTTTTATATAGACTGAAAGGGTATTGTCATCTACAAACTCTCCACTAGTATCCCAAAGTCTTTCTAATATAGTGTTTCTTGAAAGAATTTGATTAGGATTTTTCATGAAATGCACAAGAAGTTTATATTCAATAGGTGTAAGAAAAATTTCTTCTCCATTTTTTTCTACTTTCCCCTCTAAAAGAAACATCTTTATATCTTCAGATATTAAAATATCTCCATAGCTATCCTCTTCATATCTTCTTAATACAGCCTTGATTCTTGAGATAAGTTCTCTTATTCTAAAAGGTTTAGTGATATAATCATCACCACCAATATCAAGACCCATTACAATATTTACTTCTTCATCACAAGCTGTTAAGAAAATTATAGGGGTATTAGATTTTTCTCTTATTTCTTTACAAAGCTCATATCCGCTTCCATCAGGAAGCATTACATCTAAAAGCACTAATCTATATGTATTTTCTTCAAATAATTCTTTCCCTTCTAATATGGTCTCTGATACATCAACTTCATAGCCTTCATTTTTTAATGAATACTCTATTCCAATGGCTAATGTACTATCATCCTCTACAAGTAATATTCTATTCATAATAATTCTCCTTTTGCCTTTTTATAAATTATACCATAGACAAAAAAATAACAGGGGATTTTATAAATTAAATACCCCTGTTTTCTTTAGAGCTACTCCCAATACTGTAGCTACTACTCCACCAAATAGTCCTTGTACTATATTACCAGGAACAGAAGCTAATGCTGCTTTGGCTCCGTACATAAATATTTCTGCTATATAATATCCAAAAGCCATCCAAACTCCTCCTAATATCATTGGAATAATTGGAACTTTTTTTCCTAGATTAGTTTTCAATAAACTAGCTGCTATGAACCCTTCTAATCCCTTAACAATAAAAGTAATAGGAACATAATGTGTGTATCCAAGTAACATATCAGCTAATCCAGAACCAAAACCTCCTACTATGAATCCACCTTTCCTGCCAAACATAATTGCAGCTAAGAACACTACCATATCTCCTAAATTTAAATATCCTTTTGTAGATGGTGTAGGTATATGGACAACCATGGTCATTACAGTAGTAAGAGCAATCATAATAGCATATCTAGTTATTTCTTTCAATTTTTGATTTTCCATTTATATGTCCCCCTTTTATTTATGTGTATGGGTACATTTATTATTTTCCGAAACCGTACTCATATATATCATAATATATTAAATACGCTTTTTCAAGATAAAATAAAAGACTATTGCTTAAATAGTCTTTTATAATTTAATTTATAAGATCTAATATACACCTTTTTCATTTAAAAAATCTTTATATCCCATGTCACTTTTTAAGATATGATTTTCAATCCAATTGGCTATAAATAATATAAGATCCATCCCCATCTTTTTCTGTTCAATATCCACTTCTTCTTCACTTATAGAAATTACTTTTTCTATAAATTTCTTATGTGCCTTTATCTGATCTTCAGTTCCATCATATCCATATTTCTTCATAAGCTCTTCTTCAAAACTAAAATGGTACTCTGCATAGTCTTTAAGTTCATATAATATTTCTATTATTTCATCATATCTATCTATTCCATCCTTTAATGAAACAATAGTATATAACCTTGAGCCTATTCTAAAAAGTTCCTTATGTTGTTTATCAATATCTTCAATATTTACACTAAAATCTTCCTTCCAAGTAAAAAGCATATTCTAACCTCCCCATAGGACTATATACCCAAAAATATATTTTTAAAATTTAATACCATAAGAAATTTTATTATTTTTATAGTATAATACTATTATAAAAATGTATTTTCCATAAATTAAATATAGATTTCAATTATTCAAGAGGAGTGAAAAAATGATAAAAAAAATTGATTGTCTTGGCGATTTCTGTCCCTTGCCTTTACTTAAAGCTCAACAAGAATATAAAAGGATTAAAAGTGGAGAAAAAGTAGTACTAATAACTGATCTTAGCTGTGCCTCCTCCAATATAAGAGATGCATTTGAAGATGAAAAATGTATAGTTGAAGATGAAGAAGAAATACCAGGTATTTGGCAAATAACAATTAAAAAATTATAATTAACAAAAAGTGTCCCTGCCAAACTTTTTCATATAATTAATGAAATTATTTATATATTCATCTTTCAACTGTTCTTTTTGATATAACATACAAATATCACATTTAACCTCTAGATCTTTTATAGGCTTAGTTTTTAAAACGCCTGTATATAACTCCTTCTTAGCAGATATATAAGGGACCATGGATACACCATGATTCTTTATAACTGATGTTTTAATTGATTCTATACTACCTAACTCCATATGAATATTTAAACTATCAAGTAAAATAGAGTTCTCATAGAACATATTCTCTGTAACTTTCCTTATACCACTTTCTTCTGGCCCTAATATGAACGGATAAGAAGCTATTTCTTTAAGGCTAATGTATTCATCTGCATCTTTTATGTATTCGTTTTCAGGTGAATATATAAAAACTAAATTGCTTTTGCCAAGTTTAATACATTCAATGCTTTTCTTATTTATAGGAATAGTTACAAAACCTACATCTGCACCATTACTCAATATTAAATCCACTACATTTTTAGTATAATCGCTTTTAGTAGAAAACTTTACATCTTTATGCTTCTCCTTATAAGTATAGAGGGTACAGGGAATTAAATACTCACTTACACTGCCAGATGATACAATTCTTATTTCCTTTATCTGAACTTCATCACATTTTTTTATTTCTTCAATCATATTATCATATAAACTTAAAAATATTTCTGCATATTTAAATACTATATCCCCTTTTTCTGTTGGTTCAACCCCTCTATTACTCCTTTCTAAAAGTTTACAATCTAATTCCTTTTCTATAGATTTTAGTTTCTGACTTAAAGCTGATTGGGTCAAATGCAATTTATTTGCCGCTTTAGAAATACTATTTTCTTCTATTATCTCTATAAAAGCTCTTAAATTATAAATATTCATAGTAGCTCCCCTTTCCTCCTATAAATCCATATTATCAGATTATAAAACAAGACTAAATTATGAAGGATCTTATATTGTTTGTTAATTGACTATCAATAACTCTTATACACTATAAGCATAATTAATCACTACTAATTACTAATATATTATACAATTGTAGTTAGAGAATAATTATGTAGCTAAATGTTACTATTTTAACAAGTCTTTGTCAATATAATAAACTTAAAATTCCAAACTATTAAAATTAATTTATTATTTACATATTATAAACTACATATATACTTGACTTTTAAACTTTTATGGTTTGGAAAATACTATTTAATTTTCATTATATTTTAAAGGAGGGATATATATGTTATTAGGTGTAGTAGTATGTGTAATTATAGCCTTTATAGCAACTTATCTAGGTGGATTACAACGTGTAATAGGTGGCCCTATGATAGGTCTCTTCATTGGAATGTTAGTTGCTAATATTAAACCACCAGAAGGAGATTTTAAAGATGGTACAACTTTTGCCGCTAAAAAGTTCTTGAATTTAGGAATTATAGTTACAGGTGCAACTCTAAGCTTCAAAGAAATTGTAGGATTTGGAGCTAGTGCACTTCCTCTTATTATTTTTAATATAGCTCTTGCTCTTGGTATTGCTTATTTAATAGGTGGAAAACTAGGAGTAAGTAAAAATACAAGAACCTTAGTAGGGGGAGGAACTTCTATTTGTGGTGGTACTGCTATAGCCACTTTATCATCTATAATAGAAGCAAAAGAGTCAGAAATGGCTTATGCACTTACAGCAATATTTTTATTTGATATTATAGCTGCTTTAGGCTTTCCCTATTTAGGAAGAGCATTGGCCTTATCTCCAGAACAATTTGGTGTACTGGCAGGAACAGCTATAAATGATACCTCAAGTGTAGTAGCTGCTGCTGATACCTTTGATAAGCTATTAGGTAATCTATCTATGTCTGCTAGCGGATTAACTGGAGGCAACTTGGCTGTAATAGTCAAATTAACACGTACAACTATGTTAGTTGTTCTAGCAATAATTTTCACTTTTATTACAATTAATAATAAAAGAAAAAGCTTAGCTGTTCAAGGGATCAATGGCTCATCATCTTCAATAGATGATGGTAAAAATGAATCCGTAGGAAAAATAGTTCTTAGAGTATTTCCATGGTTTATACTAATATTTGTAATAATGGCCCTTTTAAATACCATAGGAGTATTTCCTGAAAGTACTGCACCTTTTATTAAAAAAGCATCTAAATTTTTAGTAACAACAGCTCTTGCCGGTGTTGGATTCAAGATTAATTTTAAGGACTTATTTACAAAAGGCATAAAACCTATTATGCTAGGTGGCTGTACTTGGATTGGACTTTGTATATCATCAATGACCTATATCTTCTTTATAATGACTAAATAATTTTTTATAATAAAAGATGTGATTTTCTCACATCTTTTTATATTTTAGTGTAACCATAGCCACTTTAGAAAAGCATGAATATATTCACACCTTTCTAAAATTCCTTCCTGTGGCGAAGTCCCACTAGATTTGATATATGAATAGTAAATATAATTCCTGCCCCTGGCTTCTTAAGCCCACCTGCTTCTATCATTGTGTCAAATATTTTTTTATATTTTGATTCTTACTTACTATAAGTATTATTTCCTTTGAAGCTTCAATATGTATATTTAAAAACTTTTGTATTTCACTTTCTCCAGTTCCTCTTCCATACAAAATTGTAGCCCCCTTTGCCCCTGCATCTTTTGCTTTATCAACTATTTTATCTGCCTTACCCCTTTCAACTATAGCTACAATACATATCTTTTCTTCCATTATATAATCCCTTTCTTAAATACTAGTTATTATACCTAAAATCAGAACTGAAACTACTGCTCCTAATGATGTCAATCCTACAATACCAAAGCCATTGAGAAGAGAGTCTGAATTCTCTAGTATCTTTGAAAATCCAATTGTTACTGCCATATTTAAAGGAATATTTACAGGACCTATAGTTGAACTTGCTGAATCCATTGCAATAGCAACAAATTCATCTGGTGCAAAATAAGTAAGTATTAGTATTAGAATTAGTATAGGCATTATTATCTTAGTATTAGGAATATTATTTAATATCTTAAATATTCCCAATGCCATTCCTCCCCCAAATCCAATAGCTACAGCATGAATAAGAATCTTTTGTGGAATAGCTCCCTTCAACCTTCAATGCTAATGCCTTTAAAGTAGGTTCTATCAGAGTAGCAAAGTATCCTAGTACAAATGCAAATAATATCACTATCCATTTACGTTCAAGATATATTAAATTTTCCCTACAGAATCCCCTAATGGTATTAAAGATATTGATACCCCTTTTAGGAAAAAATGTAGTCCAAATATACTTAATAGGAAACCTATAGTAAAGTTTTTTACACTTTCTATTGGCTTTCTAAGTATTAAAATTTAGAATAGAATAAGAAAAGCAGAGATAGGTATAACAGCTCTTGCTGTTTCCCAAAGCGCACTTAACCCCTCTAAATTTTTCACTTTAAACGCCCCCTCTTTTATTATCTAAAATATTATTAAAAAATATTATTAAATTCTATTGACTTAAATGAATATAATAATTAAAATAGTTAAAGATATATTTCCTCATATATGAAAACCTTAACTTCAATAATAGAGCCTTCCAATTAAACGAAATTATATCATATTTGATACTATGTCAAAATAAATGTATTAAGCCAAATAATATATTTTTTAAACACACCATATTCAAAAACATATTAAAATAGATTGACTTACTTATTTTAGGGTAAATATAATCATTAACTATAATTAGGACATAATATTCTATGTAAATCTATAAAGATTGGAGGTATATAAAATGGAAAAGGAAAAATATATTCCTGAAGTAAAATCAAAACTAAGGAGTAGGATAATAGAAGTACCACCAGTTATATATAAAGCTACTGGCATAAAAGTATTGGGAACAAGGATTAAATCCCTTCTTTTTTCTACAGATGTAGCAGTAATTAAAAACACTAATGCTAATTCAATAATAGCAGTATATCCTTTTACTCCTCAATTGTCTATTACGCAAGCAATTTTAGAAGTTGCTCCAGTTCCAGTTTTTGTAGGTGTAGGTGGGGGACTGACTACAGGGAAAAGATCTATAGATATTTCTCTTCAAGCTGAACTTATGGGAGCTTATGGAGTAGTAGTAAATGCTCCAACCAGTACACAAGTAATAAGTAAAATGTATAAAAGAATTGATATACCTATTATTGCAACTGTAGCATCTCATTATGATGATTATAAAGCCAAATTAGATGCTGGAGCAAGAATTTTAAATGTATCAGGGGGATCAGAAACCACTGAAATAGTCGAAAAAATTAGAAAAGACTATGGAAAAGAACTTCCAATCATAGCAACAGGCGGTCCTACAGACCAATCTATATTGAATACTATTGAAGCGGGAGCCAATGCCATTACCTATACCCCACCTTCAAGTGGAAAAGTATTTGCAAGCATTATGGATCAATATAGAATTAAAAAAGAGAATTAGGAAGCCTAAATTTAGGCTTCCTAATTCTTATACTTTTATTATATTATGGTGTTGTTAATTGTTCACTTACCTCACCATTTTCCATTTTTATTTTCTTATCATAATCCTTTGTTGCTTTAATTATAATTGGGCTTAAACCTAAAATACCTATTAAATTTGGTATTATCATTAAACCATTGAATACATCTGATATACTCCATACTATTTCTAAGGAAGTAGTTGCTCCTATAAAAGTTATAATTATCCAAGCCCAGCTATAATAGTTAACAGCCTTTAACCCTGCAATATATTCAACACATTTAGAACCATAGTAAAACCAACCAAGAATAGTTGAAAATGCAAAGAATATTAGTCCAATGGATATGATATAACCTCCTATACCTGGAAGTAATGTTTTAAAAGCAGCTGTAGTTAGAGTTGCGGCTTGTAAATTACCTTCAATCACCATAGCACCATTTGAACCTACAGTTACTAATCCAGAAGACAAAATAACAAGAGCTGTCATTGTACAAATTATAATAGTATCTATAAAAACACCTAATGAAGCCATAATACCTTCAGTTATTGGATCATTATTTTTAGAAGCAGCATGGGCTATTGGAGCACTTCCAAGACCAGCCTCATTAGAAAATACTCCCCTTGCAATTCCAAATCTTATTACTGTCCCGAGCAATCCTCCTCCTACCGCTTGACCTGTAAAAGCATTTGCAAAGATCATTTTAAAAACTGTTGGAAGCATAGTTATATTGCTAAATATAGCTATAAGTGAACCTATAATATACATTATTGCCATAGCAGGTACTAATTTTTCAGTTACACGTCCAATATTTTTAATACCACCAATTATTACCAACGCCGTAAGTACAGCAATTACTATACCCGTTATAATAGGACTTACTCCAAAAGTAGCTTTAACAGATTCTGAGACTGAGTTAGCTTGAGTCATATTTCCAATACCAAAGGAAGCTATAAAGCCAAAGAAAGCAAACAACCAACCTAGCCAATTAGCATTAATCCCATATTCTTTTTCGAGCCCCTTACTTATATAATACATAGGTCCACCAGATTTTTCTCCATCATCATTTGTTATTCTATACTTTATTGCAAGAAACGCTTCAGCAAATTTAGTTGCACCACCAAAAGCTCCACTTACCCACATCCAAAATACAGCTCCTGGTCCACCAAAGGATATAGCAGATGCAACTCCAACAATATTTCCTGTTCCAATGGTGGCTGCCATAGATGTCATTAAAGCTTGGAAGGGACTTATATCTCCTTCACCATACTCTTCTCCAGAAAGAAGGGATTTTGTTGCTGCATTCATCTTTCTAAATTGGATAAACTTAGTTCTAAAACTCAAATATATTCCAGTTCCCACTAGTAGTGCAACAATAAAGGGTCCCCAAACTATATCAGCAGCTTTAGAAATAAAACTCTGGAAAAAACTCATAAATATACCTCCCAATTTGTTTTATTAGTTAATAAATTTTGGATTATTCAATGTTAAAATTATACAATATGAGCTTCAATAAAATACACTAAACTACCTTAAGCTTCAAACTGTTTTCTGAAAATTATAAATCGTTTTTATTTTCACAAATATTTGTCTGTATTTTAACGACTTATTTTGAAGTTTTATGTGGTATTTAAGTTTTATATTATTTTCTTAAAGTCTTATATATTCTGGGTTGTTGATCTATCTTCATACTATTAAATTTGAATTTTCTTATTTTTTATTACAGTATATTACTTTTTTCTCTATATCGTTGATATCTAATTAACAATACCTTTTTTACTAAAATATTAATATTATACCTTTACATTTAAAGAATAATAAAATAGGCTTCTTTAATTATGGATTTCCCATCCTATAAATTAAAGAAGCCTATTTATAAATATTTTATAATTTATGATATTTCTTTTCCCATATATTATCCAATAGGATTTGTTAATTGTTCTCTTACTTTGTCTTTCTCAATTTTAATTTTCTTATCATATTCTTTTGTCATTTTAAACACAACTGGACTAAGAGCTATAAGACCTATTATATTTGGTATTGCCATTAAACCATTAAACATATCTGATAAATTCCACACTATTTCTAAAGGTACAATTGCTCCTACAAAGGAAAGTACTACCCAGACCCATTTATATACATTTACGGCTTTTAATCCTGCAATATACTCAATACATTTAGCTCCATAATAATACCATCCAATAATAGTTGAAAACGCGAAAAATATTAGTCCAAAAGTTACAATATAACCACCTATACCTGGTATCAATTTATCAAATGCTACTGTAGTTAATGTAGCACCATTTAAATTACCTTCAATTTCCATAATACCATTTCCATTTATAGTTACTAACTCAGAAGTTAAGATAACGATTGCAGTCATAGTACATATTATTATTGTAGTAAAAAATGAATCAAGAGAAGCTATAATACCTTGAGCTACAGGATCATCATTTTTAGATGATGCATGAGCTATTGGAGCACTTCCAAGTCCTGCTTCATTTGAAAACATACCTCTAGATACACCTATTCTGATTATAGTACCTAATGTACCACCTGCTAACGCTTCTGCTGTAAAAGCATTTATAAATATCATTTTGAAAACTGTAGGAACCATAGATACATTACTTAATATAGCTATAATTGAACCTACAATATAAGATACTGACATAATAGGAACTATTTTTTCAGTTATTTTTCCGATATTTTTAACTCCGCCAATTATTACTAATGCTGTCAATACTGCTATAACCCCTCCTGATATATAAGGGTTTATTCCAATAACTACCTTTAATGAATCAGAAACTGCATTAGCTTGAGTCATATTTCCAATACCAAGAGAAGCTATAAGTCCAAAAAGTGCAAACAACCATCCAAGCCAACTAGCATTAATTCCATATTGTTCTTTAATGCCTCGACTTATATAATACATTGGACCGCCAGATTTTTCTCCATCTTCATTTGTTATCCTATATTTCACAGCAAGAAGACCTTCAGCAAACTTAGTTGCACCACCGAAGAGACCACTTACCCACATCCAAAATATAGCTCCTGGTCCTCCCATCACTATTGCAGATGCTACTCCTGCAATATTACCAGTTCCAATAGTTGCTGCCATAGATGTCATTAAAGCTTGAAATGGTGTTAAATCACCTTCTCCTTCATCTGATTTAGATGTAAGAAGTTTAAGACTAGTTTTCATTTTCCTAAATTGAATAAACCTAGTAGCAATACTTAAGTAAATACCTATTCCTACTAATAAAATAATAGTTACAGGTCCCCAGGCTAACTTTACTCCTTGGGAAACGATTGCCTCAAAAGTTTTCATATAAAAACCTCCTAATTTAAACTCAATTAAAGTATATATTAGGAGATTCAACAAACTACAGAGTACTACAAAATATATTCTGAAAATTTTTAATCGTTTTTATTTTCACAATGTGTTATGAGGCCAGCTATAAACTTTTTTGTATTTACCGAACCTCTTCTATCAGATTTTTTCCTTAGATAATCCATTTCCTTCTTGACTTGTTCAAAGTTAAATAAGCTACTTGAATATTCTACAAACGTATCATTCATATAATCTTCAATTCCTAAGCTAGCTATATTTGACATAGCCACGGCAATAGTTCTTCTCATTCGCTGTTCCATAGATTTTGGATTTTTAGAAAAATTATTGCAAAGATTTCGTATAGTCACATTGGAAATATCTATATCTTTATTAATAATATATTGGGACACTTTAATAATATCATAACTTCCTTTTTCACCCATAATGCCCAATTTTATTAATATATCTTTGATACATTGTTCACAAGAATATTTTCTATCTTTATACTCTACATAAGACTCTTTATCATTAAATAATTGTTGAATTTTTACAAGGGTTCTATCAATCTCTATTCTTTCTCTTACTTTCTTTATAATTATCTCTACTTCTAATGCATTTATAGGTTTGTAAATATAATACTCTACGCCGTATTTATAAGCTTTTTCTACCATATCTTTAGAAGATACTTGAGATATCATTATAAATTCTATATTAGGATAATAATTCTTAAGTTTTTTTACAATTGATATTCCATCTTCACCTGGCATCAAAAGATCTATAAGTACTAAATCTGGTTCAAGTTCTTTGATCTTTTCATATCCTTCATTTCCATTTGTAGATTTTCCTACAACAGTCCCTAAATTTCTATCATAAATAATCTTTTCCAATATCCTAACAACATTCATATCATCATCTAATATAAATATTTTCATATATTTTCAACCTCCAATTCTGTAATTGGAATAAATATTTCAAATGTAGTACCCTCACCTATTTTAGAGAATATATTAATATTTCCCTTTAAGTGAACTTCAACTATGTTTTTTACAAGACTTAATCCTAATCCTCTATTTATTTCACCTGTTACATAATTTATTTTTGTAGAATATCCTGGTGAGAAAATATAATCTAAATCTTCTTCACTTATTCCACAGCCATTATCTTTAATTATAAATAAATGCTCCTTTTCTCTAACTTCATGAATAAATATAATTTTGCCTGTATTTTCTATAGATTCAATGGAATTCATTATAATATTTCTTAATATAGACATTAAATAATAATGTTTTTCTGTGTAGAAGTTTTCTCCTAGTTGAAAATCCAATGCAATTCTTTTCTTTTTATATTTAATCTCTGTCTTCATACTATTTTCTAATATTCGTTCTATCTCATGAAAATAAATTCCTTTGTCATTAAGTTTATTAGAAATTACTTCTTCTATCCCCTTAACTACTAGCCCATATTCCTTTTTAATTTCATGAACATCTTTAGAGATATCTAAAGCTCTATTACCCCAACTTTCCCTATCTTCTTTATTATTAATCTTGAAAAACAATTCATATGCATTAGACATAACTGACTCAATATTTTCCATGTTCTTTTCCATCCAATATATTTCCGTCTTAAGTCTAGATGTAAGCCAGAGAAGTTTAATATATCTTTCCTCATGTTCTTTTTTCATTAAAAACATTCTGTAATACCTGAGAGAATTGAGTATTAACCACACAATCCCCGCTCTTATAAAAGCTACTAATATTAAACCTCTTATTACATTTGATTCTCTTAAAAAAACATTGTCTCCAATTCTAATATAGACCTCTAATAAATTTCCTAAAAAATCACTTACAAAAGAAATAATAAACATTTGATTTGAAGTAATAGATACTAGAAAATTCTTACATATGAAGAAAACGGTACCATAAACTATATAAAATATCGTTTCTGGAAAATACCAAAATATGTCTGTATTAGGAAAACTTCCTCCTAAAATAACTCTAAAAATATATAAGGACAATCCTGAAAAAATTCCTAATAAAATTGGATTTATCTCATCATACATAAATAAGAATATCGGAAACACTATACCAGCAAAAGAAAATTTAAAATTCGATATGTAAAAATTTATATATAATTGTGCTGATATACCTACTGCAAGGATAGTTAAAAGAAACTTTTTTTGCTTATTCATTACATCACCTTAAGTTATGTATTTGAATATATTATGCCATTATTATAATAATTATATCATTTGGAAAGAAATAAGTGAAATACTGATATTATTTTAACAAAATATAAATAAGAAGAGTATATACTCTTCTTATTTATATTTATCTAAATGCTAAATAATAATACATAATGCTTGCTTTAAATCATTAATTATATCTTCAGTTATTTCTAAACCAATAGATAATCTTATAAGTCCATCTGAAATACCACTTTCTTTTCTTTCTTCTTCTGTATAAGGAGAATGAGTCATAAAAGCTGGATGTTGAATCAAAGTTTCTGTATCTCCTAAACTTACTGCTAAAGAGCAAAGTTTAACATTATCCATAACTTTCTTTCCGTCTTCTATACCACCTTTTATTTCAAAGGATATAATAGCCCTTAGAAGTTTCATCTGTTTTTTGGCTAATTCATATTGAGGAAAACTTTTAAGTCCTGGATAGTAGACTTTTTCAACTATTGGATGCTTTTCAAAGAATTTAACTACTTTGGAACTATTTTCACAATGTTTATCCATTCTTATTTCCAAATTTTATTTATATTCTGACTTTAATTATAATATAAAACCATATATGAAATAAAGATTTTAAATGTTTGTTAATACTTTTTAAGTAACAATTTTTATTCTCTCCAATATAATGATAGTAAAATAAATTTTAGGTGATGAATAATGTATAGAAATTTAATATTTGGAATAGATACATTAGTTCCAATTAGGAATGGGAAAAAAGTACCTTATATAAATTTTGACAATGGAGCTACAACCCCTCCTTTTTCTTCTGTTATTAATGGAATTAACAATTTTGCACCTTGGTATTCTTCCATACATAGAGGCACTGGATATAAATCTGTTCTTTCATCTGATTTCTATGATAAATCAAGGAATGTAGTATTAAATTTTGTCAAAGGAGACCCTCGATATCATGAAGTAATCTTTGTTAAAAATACAACAGAAGCTATAAATAAGCTCTCCTATAGATTATTTGAAGAAGATAAAGATGATGTTATATTATCTACCTTTATGGAGCATCATTCAAATGACCTACCTTGGAGAAACAAATACAAAGTAGATTATATAGATATAGATACATTTGGTAGACTCTCTTTAGATGATTTAGAATACAAACTTAAAAAATATAATGGCAAAGTTAAATTGGTGGCAGTCACAGGAGCTTCAAATGTGACAGGTTATATAAATCCTATTTATAAAATTGCTAGAATAGCCCATAAATATAATGCAAAAATATTAGTAGATGGTGCACAACTAATCCCCCACTATCCAGTAGATATGAAACCTATTAATTCTAATAGTCATATAGATTACCTTGCCTTTTCTGCTCATAAAATGTATGCTCCATTTGGCACTGGTGTCCTTATAGGCCCAAGGGAAACTTTTGTGAAAGGAGATCCTGAATTTGTAGGAGGAGGAACTGTCAGTATTGTAACCCCAGACTTTGTTATATGGGAAAATCCACCCAATAAAGAAGAGGCCGGCACTCCAAATATTATGGGTGTAGTAGCTTTAATGGCCAGCATAAAAAATCTAAGAGATATAGGAATGGAAAATATTCATGAATATGAAGAACTTTTAACAAATTATACTCTTGAAAAAATTAAAAATATACCTAATATTAATCTATATTGTGATAAAACTATTAATAATAGAGTTTCTATAATTCCTTTTAATATTGAAGGGATTCACCATGAAATAGTAGCTAAAATCCTTGCTTCCGAAGGTGGAATTGCAGTAAGAAGTGGATGTTTCTGTGCCCAACCTTATATACAAAAATTGCTTAAAATTGATCCGAAAGATATAGAAAAATATAAAGATGATTCAACTTTACCTCGCCCTGGTATGGTTAGAGTCAGTTTTGGCCTCTATAATAACTTTGAAGAGATAAATATTTTTATAGAATTGCTCAGAGAAATTGCATTAAATAGAGAAAAATATAATACTAAGTATAGAAAACCTCTTTTTTTCTAAAACTAATAAAAAGGAGGTTTTTCAATGAATAAAAAAATGAATATTCTAATGTTTAGTGGGGAATACGACAAAGCACTAGCAGCTCTTATTCTAGCTAATGCAGCAAAAGAAATGGAAATGAATGTAACTATATTTTTTGCTTTTTGGGGACTTTGCCTTATAAGAGATCCAGAAAAAATGACCGATGAAGATAAAACAACTTATGAAAAAATGTTTGCAAATTTAACTCCTAGAGGTATAGAGGAACTTCCTCTCTCTAAGATGAACGTTGGTGGAATTGGAAAGAAGATGCTTAAAGATATGATGGAAGAAAATGAAACACCAACCTTAACAGATTTTTTAGATGGTGCTATAAAAAAAGATGTAACTATGTATGGTTGTAAATTATCTCTAGAGGTAATGGGTTTTAAAGAAGAAGAATTACTTCCTGAAGTAAAAATAATTACTGCAGAAGAATACTTAAAAGATGCATTAGAATCAAATATACAATTATTTATATAAATGCTTTTAAATGGCCTTACTACAATAATAGGCCATTTAATAATTACAATTTTTCCTAAAAACAAATAAGTATTCGTGGGCTATTAAAAGAAAATTATATTGCAAACTTTTATTATACCAAAACCCTGTAGCCTTACAATTATGTTGTTCTTTAATAATAGTTTCTTTTAGCACAAATCCAGCATTTAAAAATTCCTCCATCACTTTAAAGCCAAGAGGTATTATATGTTTATCTTTTCTAGTATCACCTATTAGTATAGCACAATATCTATTATTTTTTAGTACTCTAAACGATTCCTCTGCAACTTTCCTAATTTCTATAATAAATTTATCTATATTCAAATGAGATAAATCGCCATTTATATTTTTACTATACTTAATTATATTAGCATAGGGTGGATGAGTACATATTAAATCGATACTATTATCAGAAATAAAGTTTAGATTCCTAGCATCTGCATTATAAATAATTGGCTGATATTCCTTATTTTTATTGAATCTTAAATTTTCTTTTGACAATTTTACCGTTTCAGAATTAATATCTACACCAATTCCCCTTCTTTTTAATAATTTTGTCTCAATTAATGTAGTTCCACTACCTAAAAATTGATCTAATACAGTATCATTTTCTTCAGAATATCTAAGTATAATATTTCTAGGTATATAAGGTGACCAGTTACCCCTGTACTTTCCATTATGGGTAGCCCATTTCCCTCTTTCAGGAAAACTCCATACAGTTGTAGCTTCCAAAGCAAAGTTTTCAGGAGCCCAACTATCTACTTTCAATGGTTCCCTTATATTATAGTTCTTTTTATTTTTACTTAAATATTTTAGCTGAACTGATATTAATCCCTCTGGTAAAGGTATATGATTCTCTATTTCTTTAATAGTATAGCCTGCATTATTTAATTTCAATATCTCCTTTAATAAACTATTATAATTATGTCTATGATTATCCTTTAGGTGAGATAAATATTTATTTTTGTAAAGCTTTTCACTGCAAAATAAACATTTAAACTTCTTAGCCATGATTTTTTTCACCCTTATAAGTTTATAATTTCTTCTAATGCACCATCTGATATTAACTTTGTATTTAATAAGTAATCATTATTCTCAAATGTTTCTCGCAATGGTTTATGGGAACTTTTCCACCCAATTCCATCTGTAATCCAAATAAACTTATCCACAATATCCTCTTTCATAAGAAAATCATTTAAACTTCTGAATTCCCCAGACACTGACTTTAATTTTGAACCTCCACTAGAATAAAAATTAGTTTCTATTAATATCAATTTTTGCTTGTTATTAATAGCAAAATCATAGTGCCTAGAGGATTTATCTATTGGTAAATCTAAACTCCATTTCTTTTTTATTTTTTTACCTGTAGCCTGTGAAATATAATCTAACTTTAATTTTTTACATATTTCTTTAATATACCATTCTATAATATTTTCCATTATTTTACCACTTCTATTTTTACGACCATTAGTTCCAATACCAACCTCTAGCCCTATGCAGTAATCAAGTATATTTTTAATTTTTTTATTAGAAAAAAGTTTTAATAAGCCTATATTATCACAAAACTCTATAATATCATTAATTTCATCATCAGAATAGTTTCTTTTCTTTTTAAAGGAATAATTTTTATATCTCCAATTTCCCCCTTTAAAATCTACCAATACTTCCATGCTTTTTTCTCTTACAGCTACCAAAATCGGTATTGTTGAAACCACAGATGGATACTCTTTTATTAACTTTTTAAATTCATTTTGTATATTTTCTTTACCTATTAAATAATTTAACATATTTAATTCAATTTCTATATTTTCTATATTACAAAAAACTTTACCCCAGTCTATAAAGTATTCAAAAGTTCTATTAGAATGTTTTAGATTGTTTATAAAATAGTCGAAAACTTCATTCTCGTCTTTAAGACCTAATCTTTTATAAGTCTCTAAATACAACATTTATAAGCCCCCTAATAATTTAAAATTAATAATTCATTAATTTTTCCTCTTTTGTTTGCATTTGAATTTATATTTCTTTTTGCACCCACTCTAATAATATTATTTTCTTTATATAAAATATCAAAAAAATCATCACTACTATCTACATTTTTAGGATCAGAATTGCTCAACATTAATTTAGCACCTCTACTACTTAATTTCTTATAAAAATTTGCTAATCTTATTTGTTCTCTATCATCAAATTTATATTCATTGTAAGATGTAAAGCTTGAAGTTTTATTTAATGGTCTATATGGAGGATCGAAATAAACAAAGGTATTTTCATCAATATAAGTATCCATATCTTCAAAGTCCTTATTAAATATAGTTACATTTTGCAATAATTTTGATACATTTAATAAATTATCTTCATCTAAAATTAAAGGTTTTTTATATTTTCCATAGGGAACATTAAATTGTCCTTTCTTATTAACCCTATATAAACCATTAAAACAAGTCCTATTTAGAAAAATAAAATAAGCAGATTTTTTTATTTCATCTAATCCATCATTATTAAATTTACTTCTAATTGTAGAATAATAGTCCTTTCTGTCTTCATTGTCTAATTTAAAATATTCATATGATAATTTTCTAAGTTCCTCTATCAACTTATTTACATCATTTTTTATGGTTATATATATATTAATTAAATCTAAATTTAAATCATTAATTATAATTTCATCAAACTTATAATTTTGTGATAAATAAAATAACATCGCTCCACCACCTACAAAAGGTTCAATATACCTTGTTATTTTACCTTCTTTTAACTCGCTTGGTAAACTTTCATTTATTACGGCGATTAACTGTCTTTTCCCTCCTGCCCATTTAACAAAAGGTTTTGCATATGTTTTTTCACCTAACTTCATACTTATCACCTACATTTTATAATTAATATGTTTTGAGTAGATTAATTATATCAATCAGCCTTATTAAATGCAAACACCACTACACAATTATTTATATAAATATTTTTGTGATAATATAAGGTATATAAGATAAAGGGGGTTTTAGAAATGGAAAGTAAAAATTTTAATTCCTTAGAAAAAGATTTACCTCTTATAAAAGAAATAAAAAATTTGAATGAAATATTTTGGATAAATCCTAATTATAAAAGCTTTGAGAATATAAAAAATGACCTTAAGACTTCAGGAAAAGATGTGAAGAATGCAAAGGATAGACTAAATAGATTTGCTCCTTACATAGAAAATGCTTTTCCTGAGACAAAAAAATTAGGTGGAATTATAGAATCTCCATTAACCAAAATACCTAGTATGAAAAACCATATTGAAAAAGATTTAAACACTAAAATATTTGGAAATCTACTAGTGAAACTTGATAGCAATCTACCTATAGCTGGCTCTATTAAAGCAAGAGGTGGAATATATGAAGTACTTAAACATGCTGAAACATTAGCCATAAATAAGGGCATCCTCTCCATAAATGATGATTATTCTAAAATTAATAGTGATAAATTTAGAAGTTTTTACTCCAACTATACTATTCAAGTAGGAAGCACTGGCAATCTAGGCTTAAGTATAGGAATAATAAGTGCAAAGCTAGGATTTAAAGTAAAGGTACATATGTCTGCTGATGCAAAACAGTGGAAAAAAGACCTCCTAAGAAATAAAGGAGTAGAGGTAATAGAATATTCATCTGACTATTCAAAGGCTGTAGAAGAAGGCAGAAAACTTTCAGATGCAGATCCAAATAGTTATTTCATAGATGATGAAAACTCTAAGGATCTATTTACTGGATATGGAGTAGCAGGCTATAGAATTAAAGAACAGCTTGAAGAAATGAATATATTAGTTGATAAAGATCATCCCTTATTTGTATATTTGCCTTGTGGAGTTGGTAGAGGTCCTGGAGGTGTTACCTATGGTCTTAAATTAGTCTATGGTGACAGTGTCCATTGTTCCTTTGCAGAACCAACCCACTCTCCTGCTATGATACTAGGCCTTATGACTGAGCTCCATAATAAAATATGCGTTCAAGATTTTGGAATAGATAATAAAACTGACGCTGATGGACTAGCTGTAGGTAGACCTTCTAGTTTTATAGGGGAAATGATGGAAAACATATTAAGTGGCTCTTATACTATTGATGACAATAGACTTTATAAATTTTTGTCTATATTAGCAGATGAAGAAAATATCTATTTAGAACCTTCAGCCTTAGCTGGATTTATGGGTCCTGTATTTTTGTCTAAGGAACAAGGATTAGAATACATTAAAAAACAAGGTTTACTAGATAAAAGAGACAATATAACCCATATTTGCTGGGCAACTGGAGGAAGTTTAGTACCAAGGAATATAATGAATGAGTATTATAAAAAAGGAAAATTATTCAGGTAAAAGAAGGGCAAGTTGCCCTTCTAAAATTCTCTTTTCATATATAATTTTTTAGATATCTGAAATGAGATATAATATATTGCTATAGAAAATATTAGGGTATATAAACTTATTTCCTTTAAATCGAAACTTGCTATTTTATCTAATAATCCCTTTGCTTCTAATTTTTTAACTATCTTAGTAATGATAGATGGTGAAGCAAACATTAGCATCCAAAGAATAGTATTAAACACCTTTAAATCACCTAATTTAAAGTACAAGGGATAATATACAGAATAAAATATAAATAATATAGTTATAGCTGCAATAATATCCAAAATACTCACGACATTACCATCCACATTATAACCGATTATCTTTATTATATTAGTAAATGAATAGGCCAGAACACAACTAATAAGCATAAAAATTATTAAAGTCATATATTTTCCTTTCACAATATCTGTTCTTTTAATGGGAAAACTATTTAAAACCACTTCAGTTTTATTCTTATCATCATAGCCATTAGAATATATTACAGAAATAAATACTAACATAATAATTCCTAATATATACATTATGTTACCAAGAGGATAATTAGGTAAATTCATTCCCATTACAGAAATAAACAATGAATAAATTACAGCAAAAATATTTATTTTTAAAGATAATTTCAAATCTTTCTTAACTAATCTAAACATAGCATCACCTCCATTTAAAATCACAAAATAGCTCCAATTCATTTTATAAATCCTTGGTTTCGTATATCCTTATAGATAATAGTAATGATAGTAAATATAAAAATATAGATATAAGTAGAATATATTTACCATTACTCAAAAATTTTAGATTATCTACCAAAGACTTTTTACCTAAATATCCTACGTTCATTACTCCTATAAAAAAAGTTATAAACATAAATAGATGGATTATCTGAGCTAATCTGGGTTCAAAACGGAAATATGCTGGATATACTATTGAAGTGGAAATAAGTATAATAGGTATAGATATCTTTATCATCTCTAAATTAAAATAATCCACATTTGCTATTCCTAAAATATTAATTATCCACAAATAAATCCCAACATACACAATAGTCATTAAAAAATAGAAAAACGTAGATACATATCTGTATATAACTATCTCTTTTCTACTAATGGGAAGTGAATTTATCATATAGCTCGTTTTATTAGATATATCATGCCAAAATGATGTTATAGATGTAAGATAAGTATAGGTATACAATATAACAAGATACATCCATTTTGGCTCATAGGAATCAACTATAAGAAATAATAAAGGTATATATAATAGGTAAAATAATCTATTTTTATTATCAGAAATCATAAGATTTAAATCTTTTTTCAATATTCCTAACATTTTTTACCTCCTCACTGTATAGACCATTATATCTTCAAGAGTTGCTCTTTCTATCAATACTTCTTCCTTAAACATCTTCTTAATATTATTAACATCATTTGTAAGTCCTTCAAAGCCTACTGATGTTTCTCTTAATCCTATAAATTGACTTCTTACATCCCTATCAAGAAGATCTGTTCCACCTTTGACTATTGCGTAAGTATCTAATATTTCGTCTTTAGATTTAGAAAACACTATCTCTCCGTTGTTTATAAAAGTAATATAATC
The DNA here is from genome assembly GCF_024623155.1 of Anaerosalibacter massiliensis. Classification (NCBI taxonomy): domain Bacteria; kingdom Bacillati; phylum Bacillota; class Tissierellia; order Tissierellales; family Sporanaerobacteraceae; genus Anaerosalibacter; species Anaerosalibacter massiliensis. The sequence continues at coordinate 122,898 of NZ_JANJZL010000003.1, read as the reverse complement.
TGCTATTTTTTCTAAATCTGTAGTTATATGAGTAGAAAAAAATATACTTTTTCTTTCATCCTGAATTACATTATAGAGAATATCTAATATCTCTCTTCTAAATACAGGATCTAATCCTGATGTAGGCTCATCCATTATTATTAAATCTGCATTATGAGATAATGCTATTGCTAATGAAAACTTCATTTTCATACCCTTAGACAATGTTTTAATCTTAGATTTTGGATTTAAGTCAAACTCATTCATATATCTATTGAAAGCATCATCCTCCCATTTAGAATAAAAACTTGATACTATACTTTTCATTTGTTTTATAGTCAAATCCTCATAGTAATAATTTTCATCATATACGAAACCTATTCTGTCCTTTATCTCTTTTTCATGCTTAATATGATCTAGTCCAAATATTTTTATTTCTCCACCATTCTTTTTAAGTAGATTCATTATTAGCTTAATAGTAGTACTCTTTCCTGCACCATTAGGTCCAATAAATCCCATAATATATCCTGGCTCTAAGTTAAAACTAATATTATCTAATGTGAAATTTTTAAATTCTTTTCTCAAATTATTTACTTCTAAAATAGAACCCATTTTATACCTCCTCAAATAAAATTTTTATCATTTCTTCTAACTCTTCAAAAGTAAGTCCTAAAATTTTACATTCTTCTACTACTTTCATAAGTTTTTCTTCTATAATTTTTAATTTCTTTTCCTTCATAAGTTCTTTATTTTGGCCAGCTACAAAAGAACCTTTCCCTTGAACTGATTCAATAAATCCTTCTTTTTCTAACTCTTCATAAGCCCTTTTTGTAGTAATAACACTTATTTGGAGCTCCTTAGCTAGCTTTCTAATAGAAGGTAACATATCTCCCTCTTCCAATTCCCCTTTAAGTATCATCCCTTTCATTTGACTAGAAATTTGTTCATATATAGGAGAATTTGAAGAGTTTGAAATAATTATTTTCATCTCAATCTCTCCTATTCAAAAAACATAGTGTATATACTGTATATGTTGTTTATATACAGTATATACACATTTAAATAATTTGTCAATATATTTTTATATTACATACATTGTAAACTCTTATATTATATTAGTTGACAATATGCATGGAATGAAGTATATTAGTATTGTAAACCAATTTATATTTTTTAATTTACATATGAAAGGAGATTCTTTAATATGAAAATAAGTACTAGAGATATGGTTTTAGTATCTTTGTTTACAGCCTTAACAGCTATAGGAGCCTTTTTAAGTATTCCAATAGGGAATGTTCCTATATCACTTCAAAGTTTATTTACTATTCTTTCTGGACTTATATTAGGGGCTAAACTTGGCAGTTTATCTCAGCTTATCTATGTAATATTAGGACTTGCCGGTGTTAAAATATTTGTAGGTTTTTCAGGAGGTCCTCAATCAATTTTTAGTCCTAGCTTTGGGTTTTTAATAGGATTTATATTTGCTTCATATGTAGTAGGATTAATAACTCATAATAATGGAGATTTTACATTTAAAAAAATATTTTTAGCTACTTTAGTCGGAACTTTAGTCATCTATACTTTTGGAGTTCCTTATATGTATGTAATTTTAAATAAGATTTTGCTTAAAAAAATATCTTTTATAACAGCCTTGAAAACTGGCTGTATAATATTCTTGCCAGGAGATATTCTTAAATGTTTTATTTCATCTTATGTGGCAACAAAAATAATACCACTGACTATAAAAGAAACACAAATAAGGTAGATGTCTAAAAAACAGACATCTACTTTTTATTTAAAAATGAAATTTTTGTCATTATTGCCTCTCCTTATTGACTTTATTATTAGTAATTGTTAAAATATTGTCAAAGACATAGGAAATTAGAATCTGGAAGGAGGATTCTCTTTTTAAAATACTATGAAAAATATTTTAGATAAACTTTATAGAACAAATTGTTTGAATAAAGAAGAAATAATTTTTATATTAGATAATATAGATAAAGAGTGGGAAAATTATCTTTTTAATTTAGCTAAAAATACACTATTTGAAACTTATGGAAATAAAATTTTTATACGAGGTCTTCTTGAATTTTCTAATTATTGTAGGAATAATTGTATCTACTGTGGCATAAGGAAAGATAATTCAAACATAGATAGATATAGACTAGATAAAAAAGAAATACTTGCATCTCTTGAAGAAAGTAGCGAATTAGGTTATAGTACCTTTGTATTACAAAGTGGAGAAGATTTATATTATACTGATGAATACCTTGAAGATTTAATAAGAGAAATAAAATTTAAATACCCAGATAAAGCTGTTACACTATCTATTGGCGAAAGAAGTTTTGAATCTTATGAAAAGCTTTTTGAGGCTGGTGCTGATAGATTCTTACTTAGACATGAAACTGCTGACCCAATAATATATAATAGTATCCACCCAAAAATGTATTGGAATGAAAGAAAAAATTGTCTTTATAATTTAAAAAACATTGGATATCAAACAGGTGCTGGGTTCATTGTAGGACTACCTAATCAAACTAACAAAGTATTAGCAGAAGATCTGCTTTTTTTAAAAGAATTAGAGCCTGCTATGGTAGGAATAGGCCCTTTAATTCCCCATCCTGATACACCACTTAAAAAAGAAAAAATAGGTTCTGCAGAAAAAACCATTGTACTTATTGCTCTCATAAGATTGCTTCTTCCCGATGCCCTAATCCCAGTAACTACTGCATTAAATACTATATATGAATATGGGTTTGAAAGAGGAATTTTAGCTGGTGCCAATGTAATTATGCTAAATATTTCTCCCTCACATGTAAGAAAAAAATATGAAATTTATAAAAATAAAGAAACTAAGGATATCCAAGAATTAAATATTTTGAAAAAGAAAGCTAAAAATATTGGTTTTGTTATAAATATGGAAAGAGGAGATAATCTAAATTTTAGGAGGAATGAGAATGTATAGGGAAGATTTTATTAATGATGAGGAAATTTTTCAGCTTCTTGAAAAAGGAAAAAAATCAGATATAAATGAAATAAGAGAAATTATAAGCAAATCTCTAAGCAAAACTCGTCTAGAACCTATAGAAACTGCTAAACTTCTCCAAGTTAATGATAAAGAATTGTTAGAAGAAATATTCGAAGCTGCCAAAAAAATTAAAGAAGATATTTACGGTGATAGAATAGTATTTTTTGCACCCTTATACATAGGCAATAAATGTATAAATAATTGTCTATATTGTGGTTTTAGAAGATCTAATGAATCCATAGTACGTAAAACTTTAACTAAAGAAGAACTTAAAGAACAAGTAAAAATTCTTGAAAATAGTGGGCATAAAAGGCTTATATTAGTCTATGGAGAACATCCTGATTACGATGCAGAATTTATAGCAAATACTATGAATACTGTTTATAATACTAAGGAAGGTAGAGGAGAAATTCGTAGAGTAAATATAAATGCTGCTCCATTAGATATTGAGGGATATAAAATACTTAAAAGAGCAGAAATAGGCACTTTTCAAATATTCCAAGAAACCTATAACCACAAAACCTATGAAAAATTACATCCCTCAGCAGATTTAAAGGGAGATTATACTTGGAGGTTATATGGACTAGATAGAGCTATGGAAGCAGGTATTGATGATGTAGGAATAGGTGCATTATTCGGTCTTTATGACTGGAAGTTTGAAGTCATGGGACTTTTAAAACATACTATACATTTAGAAGAAAAATTTGGAGTAGGACCTCATACTATTTCTTTCCCTAGAATAGAACCTGCTATAGATACTAAATTTTATAACCAAGCAAAATATAAAGTTTCTGATGAAGATTTTAAAAAGATTGTTGCCATATTACGTCTATCTGTTCCTTATACTGGAATGATTTTAACTGCAAGAGAAACTTCCCAAGTAAGAAAAGAAGTAATTCCTCTTGGGATATCACAAATAGATGCAGGTTCAAATATTGGAATAGGAGGCTATACTGTAGGAGATCAGGTACCTGAAAAAGAACAATTTCAACTAGGTGACAATCGTTCCTTAGATGAAGTAGTAAAAGAAATGAATGATTCTGGCTTCCTCACTTCATTTTGTACGGCATGCTATAGATCTGGAAGAACAGGAGAAAATTTCATGTGCGTAGCTAAACCTGGAAATATACAAAATTATTGTGAAGCTAATGGTATACTTACTTTAAAAGAATACCTTTTAGATTATGCTTCAGATCAAACTAAAGAGACTGGCGAAAAACTTATAGAAAAAGAACTAGAAAAAATATCTAAGAAAAATTCAAAAAGAAAAATTAATATTAAAGAAAAATTGCAACTCATAGAAGAAGGCCATAGAGATGTATATTTATAAGAGGTGAAAAAATGGACAATACCCCAAACTCAAATAGAGTAGTTATTTCTATTTATGGAAAAAGAAATGCAGGAAAATCTTCATTGCTTAATTCTTTAACAAATCAAGAAATATCTATAGTAAGCCCTGTAAAAGGTACTACTACTGATCCTGTAAAGAAAGCTATGGAATTGAATCCAATAGGTCCAGTACTATTTATAGACACAGCTGGAATTGATGATAGTAGCCAATTAGGTTATTTAAGAATACAAAAAAGTATATCTATAATGCGAAGAACTGATATAGCTCTATATATTATGGATGCAAATAATATAGATGATGACTTTTTTGAAAATATGAGACAATTATTTGAAAAATATAATACAAATTATATTCATGTTATAAATAAGATAGATACAATAAATAGTGAAAAACTCAAAAAAATAAAAGCTAAATATCCAGAATCTATATTTATATCTTCTACTAAAAAAATAAATATAGATGTACTTAAAAATAGACTAATTAAAGAAATTGAAAATACAAAAAAAGAATTGCCTATTGTTGGAGACTTAATACCTTACAATAGTAAGATAATTCTTGTAGTTCCTATTGATAAACAAGCTCCAAAAGGAAGACTTATTCTTCCTCAAGTACAAGTTTTAAGAGATTGTCTAGACCATGGCATTAAATCCTATATTGTAAGAGATACGGAGCTTAAATCTGCATTAAAAGATTTAAAAGATGTAAATCTAGTAATTACTGATTCTCAAATATTTAAAAAGGTAGATAAAATAGTTCCTAAAAATATTAAACTTACTTCTTTTTCTATTTTATTTGCTAGACATAAAGGTGATTTGAAAGAATTTATTCAAGGAGCTAGAACTATAGAAAAATTAGAAAATGGAGCAAATATTCTTATAGCTGAAAACTGTACTCACAATACTAGTCATGAGGATATAGGTAGAGTTAAAATACCAAAGCTTCTTGAGGAAAAAACTAAAAAAAGCTTTAATTTCTACTTTGAATCTGGTTTTAACTTTAGTGAAAACATTGAAAAATACAATCTTATAATCCATTGTGGAGGATGTATGGTAAATAAAAAGGAAATTGAGAATAGAATTAGAATATGTAAAAGGAAAACTATTCCTATAACTAATTATGGAATAGTTCTAGCTTATCTAAATGGAATAATAGATAGAAGTATAGAATTGTTTTCTGAGGGCTATACATATCCGTAAAGCCCTCTTACAGATACTTCTCCAGACATAATCTTTTCTATTTTATTATCTCCATAATCAACTAACAATTCTCCTTCATCGCTTATATCTATTACTTTTCCTTTTTGTTCATCTTTACCTCTTATAATTTTTACTTCTCTACCTATAAGTATTGATTTGTCTCTACAAATGCCTAATGTATCTTTAAAATTGTCCTCATTTACAAAAGTAGTATATAATTTTTCGAATCTATTTAAAAAGAAACCTAATAATTTTTTTCTATTTACTTCTTTTCCAGTCTCTACTTTAATAGATGTACCTATTTTCTCTATTTCTCCTTTAAAATCTTCCTTATTTAAATTTACATTTATTCCAACACCCATTATTACATAGTTAATCATATTTAATTCACAACTCATTTCAGTAAGGATACCACATACTTTTTTCCCATTCATGACTATATCATTAGGCCATTTAATATAAGATTTTATATTCAAATCTTCCAATGCTAGTGAAACAGCTGCTGCTCCTACTTGGGTTATCTTAGCTACTTTCATTGGATCTATATGCGGTTTAAGTATAATAGACATCCAAATACCTTTTCCACTTGGAGAAGCCCAACTCCTTCCAAGTCTTCCTTTACCCAAAGTTTGCTCTTCTGAAATAATCACTGTACCTTCTGTTTCTTCTTGGGCTATTTCTTTAGCTTTTATATTTGTAGAATCTATGGTATTAAAGTAATGTATTTCTCTTCCAATAAACTTTGTATCCAAATAGTTTTCTACTTCTCCATAGGTAAGTATATCTGGTGATGAAATAAGTCTATATCCTTTCCTTGGGACTGATTCTATTTCATAACCTTCTTCTTTTAAAGTATTTATATGTTTCCATATTGCAGCTCTACTTACATCAAAATTTTCACTAATTTTTTCTCCAGATAAAAAATCATTACTATTTTCTTTTAATAATCTTAGAATTTTTTCTCTCATTAAAATCCCTTTCTATAAAATTCTCCACATTCTTCAGTAAAAGCTTCCATATATCCTAAGTCTTCTTTAACATTATCATAGTTAAAAGAATCTAATCATGTCCTTTAGTTATATATTCTCCATTTTTTCATTTTTTCCTCCATACTATATGTTATAATGTTTTTTTATATTTAATTAAAAATTTGACACTAAAAACAAAATAATGGTAATATAATTTAAACAAGGAAATAGAAAGGAGATGTGTAAAATAGAAAATTTCATTAAAAAGATTTCAATTGTATCTTTAATATTTATTGTATTATTAAGCTTCCCATTAAAAATCCATGCTGATGACTCTATATCAATCTCTAGATGGCTAATTGAATCTGAGCTCTTAGAAAATGGAGATTTGTATATTGAAGAATATATAACCTTTGATTTAACAAAAAAATTTAATAATGTATTTAGAGAAATAGTTTTTAATAAGTATAATGAAATTAACAATATTAAAGTGTATGAAATTTTAGAAGGGAAAGAAATAGAATATGGTAAAACTAATGACAAAAAGAAAGCTGACTCTGGGGTATTTGACTTAGAGACTAATAAAAACAAAAAAATCATATATATATATTCTCATTCAAAGGGTGATAAAAAAACTTTTAAAATTCAATACACTATAAAGAATCTAGCAAAAAAATATAAGGATACTGGTGAATTAAAGTATCAATTTTTAGGGGAAGACAATGAAATACCTATAGATTTTTTTTCAGTCAATATTAAATTACCGCAGAATAAAGATAATAGAGTTAAAGTATTTTCTCATGGTCCTTTAAACAGTACTATTAATTTTAAAGATGAGAATTTAATTCATATAGAAACTGAAGACATTCCAAAGAACACTTTTATAGAGGGAAGAGTACTTTTTCCAAATAAGTTTATTCCAAAATCATCTAATTCATCAGATCAAAATGTCTATGATAAAATTTTAAATGAGGAAAATAACCTTATTAAAGAAATGGAAAATAAAAAAATACAGAAGAACAAAATCATTAAAATATTAACTTATACTTCTCTAATTACTACTGGAATTGGTATAATAGGCCTAATATTACTTATCTCAATTTTGAGAAGAAAAGTAAATGTACATGAAAAAATAAATTCTAATATTATTCCAGAAGATATTACACCTGCTGTTGCTTGTTACTTAACTCTTTCATATAAAAACATAAATATCATTATAGCTACAATTCTTGATTTAGTAAGAAAAAACTATTTAAAAATAGAAGAAAAACCTGCAAATTTAAATATTATAAAAGTTGAAAATGAAAATGACCAATTATTAGAACATGAAGTTTTTTTTATAAATTGGATTATAAATAATATTGGTACAGGAAATAGTGTAGATATCGAAAGTATAGGTCAATATAGTAGAAATTATAGTGATAAATTTTTAGACGACTTTAATACATGGCAGAGTTTAGCAAAAAAAGAAACTGAAAAAAGAGGCTATTTTAACACAAAAGTCAGAAGATGTGGTCATTTATTAGCTATTATTTCTTTTATATTCTTTATTATCTCTATAGCAACTTTAGCATATGGAGTTATATATGGACTATTTCCCCTTATAATTTCTATTATTACTTTTATATATGGCCTAACATTGCTATCTAGGAAAACTGATGAAGGTCATATAGAATATAAAAAATGGAAAAAATTTATAAAACACATGAAGAATACTAAGAAAATAGATATTACTGAAGAATATTTAATATACCCCTTAGACATGACTCTAATTTATGCTTTAGCTTTTGGTATAGATAAAAATTTATTATATAAGTTTAAAAATTCAATATCAGATATTCAACTCATTAAAAATCCTTGGATGTATTGGTGCCTTTTCTCTGAAAATAGAAATATACTATATGAAAGTGTAGAAAAAGCCTTTAAACCTGTTTTAAATCACAACAACAATAGTATTGGTAACAGAAAAAAGTTTTCCAAGAAAAAAGTTGATAATATTTAAAATATATAAATATGAAACAAGTCGGGAATAAAATTCCCGACTTGTTTCATATTCCTAATATATCAAATTCAATACCATATTAAAATATAATTAGACAAGTTCTTTTAACTCTCCAATTATCTTGTATCTTGTTGTTTTCAAATCCTCAATATTCTTTTTCCCAAGGAGTAGCATTAGGATCTTTAATTTATAAGTAAGCTCTTCTACATATTTATAAGCTAAATCATATCCTCCATCTAATAGCTTCCTTAAAATTTCTCCACTTATTCCTACAATATGAGCCCCAATACATAGAGATTTCACTATATCCTGAGAATTTTTTATTCCACCACTAGCAATAATATTTAAATTCTTATTTAAATTTACACATTGTATGAGACTTAAGGCAGTAGGTATTCCCCAAGAATAAAGATCTGTAAAATCCCTATCCTTCCTCCTTCTCCCTTCTATTTCAATAAAATTAGTTCCTCCAGTCCCAGATATATCTATATATGAAACTCCTATATCATACAATCTTTTAGCCACATCTTTTGATATGCCAAATCCTACTTCTTTTACTATTACTGGTATATCAACATTCTTAATTATATACTCTATATTATTTAATACTCCTTTAAAATTTCTATCTCCCTCAGTCATTATAAGTTCTTGAGCCACATTTAAATGCAACTGAATAGCATCTGCCTCCAGCATATCTATGGCAATCTTAACTTCTTCAATTGTAGCCATAGAACTTAAATTAGCTATCACTATTCCTTCTTTTACTATTTCCCTTACAACTTCATAAGATTCCCTACTTTCTTTATTGTATAACGCTATAGTTTGAGAGCCTACTGCTATAGGAATATTAAACTCTAAAGCTATATGAGAAAGCTGTCTATTTATTTCCCAGGAAAAATCTGTGCCACCTGTAATAGCGTTAATCATTATAGGAAAATCTACATCTTTATCTAAAAATGTAGATTTTGTATTTATTTCATCAAAATTTAGTTCGGGAAGAGCATTATGCTCTAAATATATATCTTCAAAAAGAGCATTATTCTCATGTTCTGATTCCATATAAAAATTTATATGTTCTGCTTTCCTATCCCTTCTTTTATTAAATTGTTCAATTTTCTTCATAATAAAACCTCACATCAATTATATTTCTATACTTTTACTAATATATATATTCACTAAATAACTCTCTTACCATTGCATCCATTTCCGTTTTGTTATATATGAAATAACTAACTCTATTTATCCATTTACCATCACCAGGTAGGGTATTTAGGGTAATATTGTCTGTGTTTATTTTCCTAGCCTTTAGAGCCATCTTTGTTAAACTACTCATAGGTATATTAGTATCTACATTTCTATAATATGAAGGTACCATTGTAGGAAGTTTTACTAAATTTTTAGGTCTTAAAGCTTGTTCTATAAAAGCTTTAATAAACTGTTGTTGTGCCCTTATTCTTCCTAGGTCTGCATCTTTATAACCTTTTCTAAATCTTAAAAATTGAAGAGATTTTTGTCCATCTAATACTTGCTTACCTTCTTTTAGATCTATGACAAGGGGTGGATCTGCTGTAGGATCTTCATAATACATATCCTGTGGTACATCTACTTCCACACCACCTATTTTATCTACTGCCTCTTCAACTATTGTATAATCTACCTTTACATAATAATCTAGATTAAGTCCTAATAATTCTTTTACGGTTTTAACAGCTAACTCAGGACCTCCATAAGCATGTGCCGCATTTATCTTGCTTATTCCACTTCTCCCATCAATATTTACTTTTGTATCTCTGGGTATAGAAAGTACATTGACACTTTCATTAGAAAGATCTACTTTAACTAACATCATAGTATCTGTTCTAGCTCCTTTTTCATTTTCTGAATCTTGAGCATCTATCCCTAAAAGTAAGAATAATATTTCATTTTTGCTATCAGAAACATTTTCATCTTTAGAACCTCCTAATCCATTATCTAAAATGAAATGTCCAATTATTCCATAAGCTACTATAAATAGAATTAAAGACATAAAAAAAGCTTTAAAGAATTTCCTCATCAAATTTCACCTCAAAAGTTTAAAGTAAATTGCTTAAGTTCAATAATACTAGAATAAACATTTTTTTGCAATTAGTAAATATATGTTTTTAATATTTATTAACTTATATTTCTCCAAAAATAGTAAAAGCAGGCTATTTACCTACTTGTATTTCTCCTGCTTTTATTAGAGCTGTTTTTGTAATCATTGGTCCTAACAACTCATATATAACTGTAGCTGCAAGAACAATAGTTCTCACTTGTGCCCCATAAGGATGAGGTAGAATATTTTCTGCAGTCATTGAAAGCCCTATAGCTACTCCTGCCTGAGGAATTAATGTATATCCTAAATATTTCTGAACAGTTTTAGGAAAATTTGAAATTCTAGATCCTAAATAAGCACCTAGGATTTTTCCTACTACCCTAGTTATTACATATGCAATTCCTAAAAGTCCTACATCTTTAATAATAGATAAATCTAATTGAACACCAGCTATTGTAAAAAATGAAATAAGCACAGGTGGTGTAAATCTTTCTACAGTAGTAAAAGCCCTTTTATTATTAGGATCTACATTTATTAAAGTAGCTCCTACCATCATACATGCAAGTAATGATGAAAGTTCAAATTTTATAGCAATACCTGTAGTAATAAAAAGTGTAGCTATAATAATAGAAAGGAGTCCATCTTCTCCCTTTACCCTTTTAGATAAATAAGTTAAAATTATTCCCATTAAAAAACCTAAAAACAAAGCGAGAAATATTTCTAATAGTGGAATAAATATTATCTTAAATACTGAAATATTGGCTGAATTATTTATTACAGCTTTTGCAATGGTAGTCGATATACCAAAAGCTATAATTCCTACTGCATCATCCATTGCCACTACTGGTAATAATGTATTTACTACTGGTCCTTTTGCCTTGTATTGTCTAATAACCATTAGTGTAGCTGCTGGTGCAGTTGCTGCTGCTATTGCTCCTAAAACCAAGCTAAAAGGAACAGGCTGCTTAAATACAAAGATCATTAAAGTATCAACTAAAGCCACAGCAATAAGTGCTTCTAAAAAAGTTATAATAATGACACCTTTTCCTACACTCTTTAAATTTTCTATATTAAATTCACTTCCAATGCTATATGCTATAAAAGATAGTGCAGCTTCAGAAATAATAGAAAGCTTATTGGCACCTTCTTTAGGTATAATTCCTAGAATTGATGGTCCTATAATAAGACCTGCAATTAAATATCCAGTTACATTAGGTAATTTAAATCTCTCTAAGGCTTTTGCAACAAATATTCCTGCAAATAATACAACTGATACATAAAATAACATGTTCATCTAATCATCCCTCTATTTCAAAATTCCTTCTGTAATGTTTACTGGCACAGTAAACATTATTCCTACTCCATTTTTATTTAAATCTCCTACAACTTTTTTAACACAATCCATAGCAATAGATATTTTTTCACTATCTAATACTGTAAATATAGTTTTATTAAAAGGTCTGTTTTCATTTAACATCATTTTTAAAGAACCAAATAGTGGTATATCTTCTGGATGCTCATCAGCAAGTACTTTAATCATTCCCATACTATCTATAATAGTTGCTCCCCTTATTCCATTATTATTGAACTCAACCATCAAATCATCTAATAAATCTATTTTATTTAATACAATTACTAATACCTCCATTTTACTATCTCTCCCTCCCTTTTTTATTATATTCCTCATAAAAATATTTTTCAAACTTTTATTTAAACCTTGATACGTTAGGATTTCCTTCAATATAAAATCTATATAAAAAGTCTTTTGCTTCTTCTGAATAGTCTATTCCTATCCTTTTTGCCTCAATAATATTGAAGTCCTTATTTTCCCCTTTTTTAATATAAAGTTTATCCCCAGATAAATCTTCTTTGTCTAATGATCTATCAATCATCATAGCCTGGCATAGTTTACCAGGCCCATTAGTTAAATTTTTAATTTGGTATTTTGTCAATTCTTCTAATGGTTTTTTAAACCTATTCAATGCCATATATTCTAATCCTTCAATAGGTTCTATACCTCTGATTAAAACTCCCTGAGGAACTCCTTCTTCCCTTGTTATGGTATTTAAACAATTATACATTCCATAAATAATGTAAACATAAGCCCTTCCTGGTGGTCCATACATAGTCTCCACTCTTTTAGTCCTTCTTCCGCCATAGGCATGAGCTGCCTTATCTTCAACTCCTAAATAAGCCTCTGTCTCTACAATAATCCCTTTAAGTATTTTTTCCTCTGTTCTATGCACAAGAATTTGCCCTAATAAATCTTTGGCAACAGTTAAAGTATCTCTATTGTAAAACTCCCTATCTAATTTCAAAATTATACCCTCCTAAACTACCTTTCATATTTCTACCTTCTCTATTTTAACACATTAGCAAAGGAATTATAAACTTATACTATAAACAAACTTTTGCGTCTCATAACTCTTTTCAGAATTAAGTTAACTTTTATTAATAAAGAATTAACAGAAATTTATTTGAAATTATTTAATTATACAGATATCATCAATAATAGGAAGAAAAACTGCTTATCAGATTAGTATAATAAAAGAAGGAGGATTTAAATGGAAAATAGTAAAAGACAAGAGTCTAGTAGGAAAACCCTTTCCCCAAAAGCTTATGAAACTGTTCCTGGAGATGAATATGAACCCTTTGTCTCTGCGAATATAACATTGCCAGAGATAACTGTAACAGCAGTTATTCTAGGTTGTTTATTATCTGTTATTTTTGGAGCTGCTAATGCATACTTAGGGTTAAAACTAGGACAAACTGTTGGAGCATCTGTTCCCTGTGCAGTCACTTCCATGGCAGTTTTACGTGGAGTTTTAAAACGTGGCAATATTTTAGAAAATAATATGGTACAAACCATTGGTTCTGCAGGAGAATCTGTGGCTGCAGGGGTTATCTTCACTATTCCTGCTCTCATTGTTTGGGGATTGGATGTTAATTTATTAGAAGTAAGTGTTATGGCATTATTAGGTGGGGTTTTGGGAGTTTTAATTCTTATTCCGTTAAGAAAATATCTTGTTTCAGAAGAGCATGGCTATCTACCCTTCCCAGATGGATTAGCATGTGCAGAAGTATTGGTTGCTGGAGAAACTGGTGGACAATCTGCTACAACTTTATTCATTGGAGCAATAATATCTGGAATTTACACCCTTTGTGTAAATGGATTTAAATTATGGAAAAGTAGCATTGGAACATTTATCAAAGGATTTGAAAATGCTTATATTGGCATTGAAACTACACCTGCACTTCTTGGAATTGGCTATATCATGGGACCTAAAATTGCAGCTTTTATGTTCTCTGGAGCCATGCTAGGTTGGCTAGTTCTAATTCCATTAATTAAATATTTTGGAGCAGGTCTAATAGATGTAGTTTATCCAGCCACTATCCCTATTGCACAAATGACAGTGGAGGATATTTGGAGTAATTATATACGATATATTGGAGCTGGTACAGTAGTATTTGGAGGACTTTGGAGTTTTATTAAAGTTATCCCTGTAATGTTTAGTAGTTTCAAAACTGGATTTCAAAATCTTACTAATAAGAAGACAACAAATATTCGTACAGATGAAGATATGAATACGGGTGTTGTATTTATATTAACTATTATCATTTTTATAATTATGGCATTTTTACCACCATTAAAATTAGGTATAGGGAAATCCCTACTAGTTTTGATATTTACTACATTATTTGTTCCTGTAGCAGCAAAGATGGTAGGGATGACATCTAATAACCCTGTTTCTGGTATGACTATAGCTACACTACTTATCACTTCTCTACTATTAAAACAACTTGGTGTAGTAGGAGAAGAAGGTATGCTAGCTGCTCTTTCAGTAGGAGTAATAGTATGTATTGCTGTTGGAGTTACTGGAGATACATCTCAAGATTTAAAAACAGGCTTTTTAGTAGGTGCAACTCCTAAAAACCAACAAATTGGTGAAATTATTGGGGTAATAGTATCATCAGCAGCTATTGGATTTGTTATAGTCCTATTAGATGGTGCTTATGGGATTGGTTCTCCAGAATTGCCAGCACCACAAGCAACACTGATGTCCCTTGTAGTACAAGGTGTTTTCTCAGAAAGTCTTCCATGGATTTTAATTTTCACTGGAATGGCTATTGGTGCTATTGTAGAAATGATGGGGCTTCCAGTCTTACCTTTTGCAATTGGCCTTTATCTACCAATTTCTCTATCTTCGGCACCAGTAATTGGTGGTTTAATAAGATGGATACTAGAAAAGAGAACATCTGGAGAAGAATTTGTTATTAGAAGACAAACAGGTACTTTAGTTGCATCTGGATTTGTAGCAGGGGATTCTTTAATGGGAGTAGTGTTAGCTATATTTGCATATTTTAATATTAATATAGGTTTTGGTGCGAATGTTAAAATATTAGAAAATCCTATATTTACAATTATACCTTATATATTAATATGCCTAGTATTGCACTACTTCTCAAATATTAAAAAGCCAAAAAATTTAGATGCTTAGACTAAAGACACATGATAACTTATTAGAATTGATTCCCCAAAAAAACAATCCTTTTGTCTATACAGTAGAAGAAGACGATAAAATCACCTTAGTTATTAAAAGAGAAAGCACTTGTGATAAGTTTTTCCTTAAGATTTTTAGAAAAGCTCCAAAAAAACTTTTTGTTCATTTAGATAATAAAGGAAGCTTTGTCTGGAACAAAATAGATAACAAAAAAAATGTCTTAGAATTAGCAAAAGAATATGGACATAAATACGGAGTCAAAGCAGAAGATGCTATTGCCCAAACTGGAGAGTTTATAAGAATTTTAAAAAACAATAAACTTATACAATTAAAAAATGAGAATTAAAAAAACGGCTATTAGCCGTTTTTTTAATTCTCAACCATATCCAATAATATTTCTTTTTTCAAATCTTCTTTATTTCTTTCTCCTATTAGATAATCTACTATTTCTAGAGCAAAATATACTGCTACAGCAGGTCCTCTTGCTGTTATAATATGTCCGTCTCTTACTACTAAGTCTTCTTTATACTTTCCACTCTTTAATTCTCCCTCAGTTCCAGGATAAGAAGTTATGTTTTTTCCGTCTATTATTCCAGCCTTTTCTAATACAATTGGCGCAGCACATATTGCTGCAATTAGCTTTTCATTCTTATCAAAATCTTTTACTAATTCTATAACCCTATCATTGTCTCTCAAATTTGTAGAACCTGGCAGTCCTCCTGGAAGAACTATTCCGTCATAACCTTCAATATCTACTATATCCTTTAATACTTTATCCGATTCTACTGATATTCTATGAGCACCTTCTACATTTTTGCTTTCAGCAATAGAACAAGTATCACATATTATATCCTTTCTCCTTAAGTAATCTACTACTGTAAGAGCTTCAACTTCTTCAAAACCTTCTGCTAACATAAGTAATATTTTCTTCATGAATATCCTCCTTATATAATATATTTTATAAAAAAAGCCTTTAACTTGAATGTAGTTAAGGCTATAAATTCCTATTTAATTAATATATACCACAATATAGTGAATTTATCAAATTATTCTACAACTATTGTCTCCTTTTTAAAATAGATTAAAAATAAAATCAGTCATTTTTTGAATTTTTTCAAGAAATACTTTATAATTATTATCGAAAATGACTTTCAATTTCATTTTTAAACACTGAACACCATTTAATTTTTGTTTTATGAGGAGGATTAAAATGAAACTATTTCTTCTTGAAGAAAAGCTAATTGAAGAAGCTAATATGGGAAATCTAGAGGAAGCTTTAGATACGTACTATCAAATGTTTAAGCTTATCTCAAAAAACAGTTCTGACAAAATATCATCTATAAGATTTGTTAAAAATTATTTGATTTCTTTAAATCAATCACTGTATAAAAATTTTTGTAAAAATATATCATGTAAGTACTCTATGTATAAAATTAGAAATGATTTTATAGAAAGAATTGAAGAAAATAATTGCATAAACCACCTTTATAATTTAGGGAGAGAAATCATATCTTATTATTCTAATACTACAATAGAAAGATGTATATGTACTGAAAACCCTATTGTGAAGGAAGCTTTAAACTATATACACAAATATATTAATGAAGATTTAAGCTTAGAAAAAGTTGCCCATGAAATTCATGTAAGTAAAAATCATCTTTCAACCTTATTTGCTCGATGTACAGGATACAATTTTTCAAGCTATGTAAATAACGCTAAAATAGAAAAGAGTAAAGCGCTCCTTAAAAATACCAATAATTCCATATTGAATATAGCAATTGAATGTGGATTTAATAGCCAGAGTTATTTTTGTTCCACTTTTAAGAAAATAACTGGAATTACACCTACAGATTATAGAATGAAAAGTTTAAAGGAAGAATCTAAATGAGCCTCTCTCACTTACGGAAGTGGAAGTTTCTAGTGTATCAAAGTCTACTATTAGTTAAGCAATGCTTAACACTTGTGGGTTGGTCACAAATCCAATATCTCTTGGCTTCTTAAAAGCATTATGTATTTCATTTTAAAATAACCTAATTGAAAAAGCATTCATCTCCCACTTAAGAAGTAGGGGTGTTCTACTGTTTAAGCTAATTAGATAAAAATAGGCATAGTTCTTATCTGTTGAAGGGGTTTTTTAGAACTATGCCAGTGGTGGGCTATTCACATTCTTCAAATCTACCTATAGCTTCATTGTATAACTCTACCAACCTTGAAGTCACTACACTATCTGATATATGATTATTTTTTTCTATTATTTTCATATATTCATTTATGACATTTGCCGTAATTGTATCTTTATTATTTGAAACTATCTTTTTATAATTATCAAAAATATCTTTTTTGATTTTCTTATCTTTTGCATTGTATATAGGAGTATTATCTGAACCAGACATATACATAACCAAATATTCACCATATATTCTCATTACTTCTTCACATTTTATACCTTTAGGATATTTAGTTAAATATTTTTCTATTTTTATCAATCTATTGCCTAGTTCATCCCAAGATACTGTTATTTCACCATCTATTATAGCTGGTGAATCTGATTCTACTACTTTAATATTTAAATATTCCTTTAACTCATCTGATAGATTTTTTTCATATTTTTTAAATATTTCATAATCAATTTTAGGGAAATAAAAACCTTCCTCATTAACTATTTTATATCTTCCCTTTATCATCTTAGATATTATTTTCTTTAATTCTTCATCTTTTATTTCTTCTATTTTCTTAGGATCAATATCGGAATTTGGATATAACTTAGCTAAAGTTTGCTGTCTATTTTCTTTATGTAATTCTTCTGTATATAAAGCAATATAGTTTTCCTGAAGTTTTTCAAATTCTTTTATCATATCTACTGATTCTTTCTTTGAAACTTTTTCAATATTTTCATCGATAAATTCTACAACTTCATCAGGTTCTTTATTTTCTGAAATTAATGTTTTAAACTGTATCATAATTTTTTCTAAATCATCTTCTTTAGATGATTTAGATTCCTCTTGAACCTTTTTACTAGAATTTTTATTTTCAACAACAACATCTTTAGAGGTGCAACTAGAAACAAGCACTATTAGTACTAAGCCAATAATTAAAAATAAATATCTTTTTTTTCTCATAGAATTACCTCTTTCATTATTAAATAATTATACTTCTCATCCATTATACATTATATAGGAATTTTTTTCATTATCAAAATTTTTATTGGATATAAACTAACTAGAATGCTCATTTTATTAAAATATATCAAATAATATTTTTGAAGTAGTTACAAAACAGTTACAGAATTTCCTTTCTGATGTATAATTAAATTAAGGTATTCTAAGGAGTGAGTTAAATGGATTGTATTGAAACCATCTTAAAAAAACAAAAGACTTTTTTTGAATCTGGTAAAACCAAAGGTCTACAGTTTAGATTAGAAAGCCTAGCTAAACTTAAAAAAAATATAATAGACAATGAAAAGGATATAATGGATGCATTAAAAAAAGATTTAGGAAAGTCAAACTTTGAATCTTATTCTACAGAAATAGGTATAGTTCTAAACGAAATATCCTTTATAGAAAAAAATTTAAAAAGTTGGGCTACTCCTAAAAAAGTAAAGACTCCAATAACTAACTTTAAGGCAAGTAGCCACATATATCCAGAACCTTATGGAAATACCCTTATAATATCACCATGGAACTATCCCTTCCAACTATCTATTGTACCTTTAATTGGAAGTATAGCTGCAGGCAATACTTCTGTAATCAAACCTTCTAGCACATCCTTTTATACTAGCAGAATAATAGAAAAAATATTAAATGAGAATTTTAATTCTAGTTATATTCATGTTATCACTGGAGAAAGGGGCAAAAAGCTTTTAGACAAAAAATTTGATTATATATTTTATACTGGAAGCGTTCCTATTGGAAAAATAGTAATGAAAAAAGCTTCAAAATATTTAACCCCTATAACTTTAGAGTTAGGAGGCAAGAGTCCTTGCATAGTGGACACAGAAGGGGATTTAAAACTATTTGCAAAGAGAATTGTCTGGGGAAAATTCTTAAACTCTGGCCAAACTTGTGTAGCTCCTGATTATCTATTAGTCCATAAAAACATTAAAAATGAAATGATAAATTATATAATAAACTATATAAAAAAATTCTATGGTGAGAATCCAGAAAATAATGAAGAATATACAAGGATAATAAATGAAAAACAATTTAACAGACTTATCAGCCTATTGGATATAAAAAAAATAATCTATGGAGGTGATTATAATAAAGATTCTTTATATATTTCTCCTACTTTAATGAATAATGTAACTTGGGAAGATTCTATAATGGGGGAGGAAATATTTGGGCCTATTTTACCAATTTTAGAATATGAAGAGTTAGATGAGGTTGTGAAAATGATAAATTCTCATTCAAAGCCATTGGCCCTTTATTTCTTCTCTAATAATAAGAATAAAATCGAAAAAATTATAAATGAAATTCCCTTTGGTGGAGGATGTATAAATGATACTGTAATGCATCTTTCAAGTCCATACCTTCCTTTTGGAGGTGTAGGCACAAGTGGCATGGGAGCTTACCATGGCAAGAAAAGTTTCGATACTTTCACTCATTATAAGAGTATTTTAAAAAGAAGTAATTTAGTTGACCCTAATTTTAGATATCCACCTTATAGTGATAAAATAAATACTGTAAAAAAAATCTTAAAATAATAATAAGACTGGAATATTAAAACTATTATTCCAGTCTTATTATTTTAAAAATCTATATTGAATCAGAGGAGCTCTCCAATGGTGCTCCTTCCTGATCTTTCTCATTTTTTTCTAAATTATCATAGGCAGATGATAACATTAATTTCAATCTATTTAACTGATTTACTTCACTTGCACCTGGATCGTAATCTATTGCAACAATATTTGCCCTCGGATATTTTTCTTTCATAACTTTTATCATACCCTTGCCTACCACATGATTTGGAAGACAGCCAAATGGTTGCACACATACTATATTTTCTGCTCCACTTTCTATTAATTCTATCATCTCAGCTGTTAATAACCATCCTTCTCCTGCTTGATTTCCTACTGAAATCATTGGCTCTACTAAATTCGCTAACTGTTGAACTTTAATAGGTGAATGGAATCTTTTACTTTTATCTAAAGCCTTCTTTAATGGCTTTCTATAATGTTCCATATACATAATAGCTATATCTCCTACAAATTTATTTAACCTCGATTTAGATAATTGTTTAAACTTAAATGTTTCATTGTAGGCACAATACATTAGAAAATCAGTTAAATCCGATACTACTACCTCAGCCCCTTCGCTTTCAAGTATCTTTATAATATCATTGTTTGCAGTTGGATGATATTTTACAAGTATCTCTCCTACTATTCCTACTTTTGGTTTTTTTACATCTTCTATTTCTATTTCATCAAAATCTCTAACTATATCTTCAACATTTTTCTTAAATTCTTTCTTATCTCCAACTTTTACAGCCTCTATACATTTACCCATCCATTTTTCAAATAATATATTTGTAGAACCTTTAATCTTTTCATAAGGTCTTACTCTGTATAAAACTCTCATGAGAAGATCTCCATACATTACAGCCATAATTGACTTCCTAGCCAATTCCATAGAATAAGTAAATCCTGGATTTGATTCCATACCATAGGGATTCACACTTATAACTGGGATGTGTCCAAACCCTGCATCCTTAAATGCCTTTCTTATAAATCCTATATAATTGGATGCCCTACATACTCCTCCTGTTTGAGTCATCAAAACTGATGTATTGTTTAAGTCATATTTACCTGATTTTAATGCATTTATAAATTGTCCTACAACAATAATAGAAGGATAACAAGCATCATTATTTACATATTTAAGTCCTTCATTTATAGCATCTTTGTCTACTGAAGGCAGTATTTCAACATTGTATCCACAAGTATTTACTGCTTCCTCTATTAGCTTAAAATGTATTGGTGCCATTTGTGGCACAAGAATAGTATGATTTTCTCTCATTTCTGTTGTAAATACTACTCTTTCAAGAGGTTCACCTGTTTTAATAGGCTTAAAGTCCACCTTTTCCCTTTCTTCCATTGCTGCCTTCAAAGAACGTAATCTTATTTTCACTGCTCCAAGATTACTTACTTCATCTATTTTAAGAAGAGTATATATTTTTTCATAGTTTTCTAGTATCTCTTGAACTTGATCTGTAGTTACTGCATCTAATCCACATCCAAAAGAATTTAATTGAACTAATTCTAGATATTCGCTTTTAGCTACAAAGCTAGCTGCATTATACAACCTTGAGTGATATGTCCATTGGTCTACTACTCTCAATGGTCTTTCCACATCTCTAAGGTGTGCAATTGAATCTTCTGTAAGTACTGCCATTCCAAGCATAGTAACTAAATTTGGAATACCATGATTTATTTCCGGATCAATATGATATGGACGTCCTGAAAGAACTATTCCTTTCATATTATTCTCTTTTAAATACTTAAGAACTTCTTCACCTTTATTTCTTATATCATGTCTATATCTTATGCCTTCATTCCATGCCTTTTCAACTGCTTTATCAACTTCTCGTTTAGGTATGGATAATAACTTTAATTCATTTTTAAGAGCCCTCTTTAGTCCTTCCTTATCATCAAAAGTTATAAATGGATTTAAAAAATTAATATTATTTTCATGTATCTCATCTATATTATGTTTAATGACTTCTGGATAGGAAGTTACAACTGGACAATTTAAATGATTGTTTGCGTCATCATCTTCTTTATGCTCATAAAATACACTAGGATAAAATATATTTTTTATACCTTTTCCTATTAAATCCATAATATGTCCATGAGCTAATTTAGCAGGATAACAAATAGTTTCACTCGGTATACTTCCTATGCCTTTTTCATATAATTTTCTTGTTGAATGATTTGATAATTCTACTCTAAACCCTAGTTCTGTAAAAAAAGTAAACCAAAATGGATAGTTTTCATACATATTAAGAACTCTAGGAATACCTATAATTCCTCTTTTAGCTTCATCTTCGGCTAAAGGTTCATAGTCAAATGTTCTCTTATATTTATAATCATATAAATTAGGTATATCTTTCCTTTTATTAGTTAGTCCTGCTCCTTTTTCACATCTATTTCCTGTAATATATCTATTTCCGTCAGAAAACATATTTATAGTGAGTAAGCAATTATTCCCACATCCACCACATCTTCTCATGGTTGTTTTATAGGAAAATTTCTTTAAATTTTCTCTATCTAATAAAGTAGATTTATTTTGTGAATTAGAACGTTCCTTTGCTATCAATGCTGCTCCTAATGCACCCATAAGACCTGGTTCATCTGGTCTTACAGCAACTCTACCTGAAACCAGTTCAAAACTTCTTAAAATAGCATCACTATAAAAAGTTCCTCCTTGAACTACGATTTTTTCTCCCATTTCTTCTGGATCTCTTATCTTAATTACTTTTTGAAGTGCATTCTTAATCACTGAATATGAAAGTCCTGCTGCAATATCTCCAACAGTAGCACTTTCTTTTTGAGCCTGTTTAACTTTAGAGTTCATAAATACTGTACATCTTGAACCTAGATCTACTGGATTTTCTGCCATAAGCCCCTCATTAAGAAATTCCTCAGCACTCATATTTACTGAATGAGCAAAAGTTTCTATGAAAGAACCACAACCTGAAGAACAAGCTTCATTAAGCAATATACTTTCTATAACTCCATCTCTCACCCTCATACATTTCATATCTTGACCACCAATATCAAGTATAAAATCTACCCCAGGAAGAAAATAATCTGCCGCTTTATAATGAGCTATAGTTTCAACTTCGCCTTCATCTACATTCAATGCTGCTTTTATAAGTTCTTCACCATATCCAGTTACAGCGGAAAAAGCAATAGTAGCTTCTTTAGGTAATAGAGAATATATTTCTTCTAAAATTTTCACAACTAGTTCTAAAGGTTTCCCTTTGTTGTTTCCATAATAGGAATACAATATATTATTATCTTCATCAATAACAGCTACTTTAGTAGTAGTTGAACCTGCATCAATGCCTAAAAAACATTCACCTTTAAATTCGCTTATATCTTTCTTAACAAGTTTATGAGTTCTATGTTTATCTTTAAATTCAATTAATTCATCTTCATCTTTAAATAAAGGTCTTATCCTTTTTACATCCATATTAATAGGATTGTCTAAGTGTATAAGTCTATCCCTTAATTCTTTAAATAAAATTTCTTCTTCTTCTGTTGAGGATATGGCCGCACCTATTGATACAAATAATTGAGAGTTTTCTGGATAGATTACTTCATCATCAGTTAAATTTAGAGTTTCTATAAATCTCTCCCTAAGTTCAGATAAGAAATGCAATGGTCCTCCTAGAAAAGCTACATTTCCCTCTATAGGTCTTCCACAGGCAAGAGTAGTTATAGTTTGATTTACTACAGATTGAAATACACTAGCTGCAATATCTTCTTTTGATGCTCCTTGATTTATTAAAGCTTGAACATCCGTCTTAGCAAAAACTCCGCATCTAGATGCTATAGAATATATAGCTTCATGCCTTTTAGAAAGCTCATTTAATCCTCCAGCATCAGTTTGAAGTAATGAAGCCATTTGAT
Source organism: Anaerosalibacter massiliensis (assembly GCF_024623155.1). Classification (NCBI taxonomy): domain Bacteria; kingdom Bacillati; phylum Bacillota; class Tissierellia; order Tissierellales; family Sporanaerobacteraceae; genus Anaerosalibacter; species Anaerosalibacter massiliensis. Next base: position 99,166 of record NZ_JANJZL010000003.1, on the reverse strand, counting down.
CTATAAAAGCTCCTGTACCTCCTGCACAGATACTATTCATCCTCTGATCTATTCCTCCATCAAAGTAAATTATCTTAGCATCTTCGCCTCCTAGTTCAATAACTACATCAGTCCTAGGAATGAACTTTTTAATAGCAGTTGTTGAAGCCACAACCTCTTGTATAAAAGGAACATCAAGCCATTTATTTACAGCTAAGCCACCTGACCCCGTTACCATTATTGTAATTCTATCATTTTTAAATTTATTATAGGCTTCTAGTATAAGTTTTTTCACACCACTTTTTATGTCTGAAAAATGTCTCATATAATTGCTATAAAGCATTTCAAATCTATTATTTAAAACTACTAGTTTAACTGTTGTTGAGCCTACATCTAATCCTAAGTGTAATTTTCTCATAGATATACAGCCTTAGTAGGCCATTTACCTCCCTTTTTCTTGATATAAAAAATTTGGTAAATTGGCTCTCACCAAATACCAAAGTTCACTGTTTAAGTCTTTTTTACTTTATATGCATTATAGCACAACTTTCGACAATAGACAAATAGACCAATTCCCTTTAAATAGCCCAAATAATAGAAAAATTTAAGTTTATCTAACCATACTCATCTATATGTATCAAAATCAATTAATATGCACTTTTAAATATAAAGAGCATAGAAAACTCTATGCTCCTAAATCTTTAACTACTAGGTACCTCCTATAAAATCAGCATCTACACTAAGAAATTTATTTTTATTCCTTCTTTGCCATATCTAATCTATTGTGTAAAAGCCTATTATTTCAATAGTATTTTCATCTACTATACTCTTTATAGTTTTCTCATCTGTTTTGTTATACATTATGGAAATTCCACAAGATTTAGAAAGACTTCTCGGTGTGGGAGATATAGTGTATTTAATATTTTTAGCCTTAAGTAATTTTTCTAATTTTATTCCATAACTAGAAGCCGGAAAAAGTATATAGTTTTTTTCCAACTAAATCATCTCCAAGAAGGCTTCTACTCTAGTTTTTATTTGGCCTGAATCTTCTTCTGAATAGTCTGTTTCAATCATAAGTACTGGAATATTATTATCCCTCAGCGATTTCTCAACATTATTATATTCAACTGCATAGGTATGACAGAAGGAAAGATTATAGTATATTACTCCATCTACATCATATTCTTCTGCATATCTCAATATGTCTTCTACTCTTCCTTTATTTGGAGTAAAACAAGCACAATTTATGTCTAGATATCTATCAGCCATATTCTTGATAAGTTCTTCCATAGTATCTCCATTAGTTGATACCTCATTTTCAAAATATCTAGTGCCTGTACAGGTTTCCTCTACAACTATTTCAGCATTTAGTTCTTCTACAATTGAATGAAGTTTCCAATTTGGAAGAGCCATCGGAGTCCCTGTGACCATAATTCTTTTCTTATTAGTTGATGTGTTTGTCTTAACTTTTTCCTCTAATTCATCACATAATTCATTAACTTTTTCTGTAAACCTTCTTGGTTCATCAGAAAATGCTATCTGGGAAATAAGTAAAGAATCTAAACCACTTATAGGAGATGGTTTGTTTTTTCTCAAATCATAAAGTCTTTTTAATGCTCTCCTTTTTTCATTATTTAATTCTATAGCTTCTTTTAATTTTTCTACAGTTATCTTATTTCCTGTAAGTTCTTCTATTTTATCCATGAACAACTTTATTTCATTCATCCACATTTCATAATTTTCTTCTCTTTTCATTTGAGGCAATTCCATAACATGTACTGGAGTATACTCATTTAATATTTCCCAAACCTTTTTCTTGCCATCACAAGTTGTTTCACCAACTAGAATATCACAAGATTGAAAATATGGACATGTAGAACTAACTTTAGCACCAGTAAGAGCCTTGATCAATGGACAAAGGTTCCTAGGTAAAACCTTTTCCCCATCTTCAATCCAAAATTGACTTCCTGAACACAATCCTACACTTATTGCATCTGCTGCTAAAATAATTTCGTCAGGTACAAAAACACAGAATGCTCCTACAACTTTGCCCCCTTCTTTTCTATGTTTTTCAAGTTCCATTATCCTTGCTCCATGTATTTCTGCTGTTACATAATTAAAATAATTCATGCCATCAGGCCTATTTTCTTGATTTAAAAAAGTTTCACCAAACATTTCTGGCAATGCCTCGCATAAAACATCATGTTTTTCAAGATCCATGTTTAAGTTTTCCCACATTTCTCTATAATCTGCCATATAAAATCCCTCCATCTATAAAATAAATTTATCAACTGAATTATACCATTGTACAAATACTTTATTAATAATTATAGAGAAAAACAATAATATTAATTTCAATATTATTTAATCTTATGTGAATAGTTTCATAATTTATTATTTAATAATATATAGCTATGATATAATCTATTTTAATGACACAGTTTTGAAAGGAGGAAGATATGAAAAATAAAACTATTTCTAAAAAGGGTCCTATATACAAAGTCAATAGATTCTATTTGATTTCTCTTATTTGGGCAATAATGGTACAATTTCTGCCTATTAAAGATTGTTTATACCAATATATAGCTCTTCTAATTCCGATAATCATATACCTTATTTTAAATAGAAAAAACTTAAAAAGGATTTTAAAGCTTAATCCTTTAAATAAGAAAAGTTTTGTAATTATATTTATTATATGGATTTTCATGCTCCCTTTTTCAATATTTATAATCACTATATATAATTCACTTTTTGGAGATACTCTTGCAAATATGGTCATTGAAGAAACTGCTAATAGCTTTATTGGAGTTTTTTTCTTTACAGCTCTAACTCCTGCAATTATTGAAGAAATTTTCATGAGAGGAATTGTATTAGATGGATACAGACATAAAAATATAATCATAGCTTCCATAATAAATGGACTAATGTTTGGAATGTTACATCTTAATACCTTCCAATTCTTTCACACTTTCTTTGCTGGTATAGTTAGTTCCCTTTTAGTATATAGTACTAATTCTATATATTCTTCTGTATTTATACATTTTGTGAACAATGGATTCCCTTTAATTATGGATCTAATAATACCAGCTCAAAACACACCAGTTCAAACAACTAAGGAAATAGACTTTTTATTTTTTGGAATAATAGTTATACTTTCTTTAATAATAGTAGTTTTATTAATACATAGATTAGCAAATATAAATAATATGAAATTAAAATATAAAAAGAAAGTTTCAAAAGAGAAAATATTTAATAAGCATCTAAAATTAAGCATGATAATATTTTTAGGATTTAGCCTTATATTATCATTTAGTCTGAAACAAACATAAAAAGCCTAGAAAATCTAGGCTTTTTATATTTAAAAATGTTTATTCAGATTCATCTTCAGATAATGGTCTAACTATTGGAACACATATTAATTGCCCTATTTGTAAATTGTTTGGATCTACTCCTGGATTTGCTCTTATTAAAGCTTCTACTGATACATTGAATCTACGACCTATGCTAAAAAAGGTATCTCCTCGTCTCACAACATAGAAAAATCCATTTCTGCATGGAGGTGGCCCTGGAGGCATTGGTCTTGGAATACATATTACTTGACCTATTTGCAAATTGTTTGGATCTATTCCTGGGTTCGCCCTCAACAACGCTTCTACTGATACATTAAATCTACGAGCTATGCTAAAGAGAGTGTCTCCTCGTCTTATAACATAGAAAAATCCATTTCTACAAGGAGGTATTGGTGGAATAGGTCTTGGAATACATATTACTTGACCTATTTGCAAATTGTTTGGATCTATTCCAGGGTTTGCCCTCAGTAATGCTTCTACTGATACACCAAATCTTTGACCTATGCTAAAAAGAGTGTCTCCTGCTCTTATTGTATAGAAAAATCCATTTGGACATGGAGGAGGTCCTGGTGGCATAGCTCTTGGAACACATATTACTTGACCTATTTGCAAATTGTCTGGATCTATTCCAGGGTTTGCCCTCAGTAATGCTTCTACTGATACACCAAATCTTTGACCTATGCTAAAAAGAGTGTCTCCTGCTCTTATTGTATAGAAAAATCCATTTGGACATGGAGGAGGTCCTGGTGGCATAGCTCCTGGTATACATATTACTTGACCTATTTGCAAATTGTTTGGATCTATTCCCGGGTTTGCCCTCAGTAATGCTTCTACTGATACACCAAATCTTTGACCTATGTTAAAAAGAGTGTCTCCTGCTCTTATTGTGTAGAAAAATCCATTTGGACATGGAGGAGGTCCTGGTGGCATAGCTCCTGGTATACATATTACTTGACCTATTTGCAAATTGTTTGGATCTATTCCTGGGTTTATAGCAATTATTGCTTCAACAGTAGTATTAAATCTTCTAGCTAATAAGAATAATGTATCTCCTGATCTTATTGTATAAGGGAAGCTTCCCATTGGACATCTCTGTTGCCCTTCAAAAGAATCGTACATCTTAACCACCTTTCTTTAATATAATTTTGTTCAATACATATTATGCAAAAAGGTGTAAAATGTTAAATTTTTATATCTGAAATTTTACATACTTCTTGGAACACATATCAATTGTCCTATCCTTAAATTATTTGGATTTATTCCTGGGTTTGCCCTCAATAAAGCATCTACTGATACGCCAAATCTTTGACCTATGCTAAAAAGAGTGTCTCCTGCTCTTATTGTATAGAAAAATCCATTTGGACATGGAGGAGGTCCTGGTGGCATAGCTCTTGGAACACATATTACTTGACCTATTTGCAAATTGTTTGGATTTATTCCTGGGTTTGCTCTTATCAATTCTTGTACGGATACATTGAACCTTTGACCTATACCAAAAAGAGTATCTCCTTGCCTTATTGTATATAAAAATCCATTTGGACATGGTACTGGCTGAGGTGGTGCTGCTCCTGGAATACATATTACTTGACCTATTTGTAGATTATTTGGATTTATTCCTGGATTTATAGCAATTATTGCTTGAACAGTAGTACCATTTCTTCTAGCTAGTTCAAAAAGAGTATCTCCTGATCTTATAGTATAAGGAAAACTTCCTGCTGGACATCTTTGTTGACCTTCAAAAGAATTATACATTTTAACCACCTTTCTTTAATATAATTTTGTTCAATATATATTATGATAGAAGGTAGCTAATTGTTAAAATAAACCTAAAACAACTTAAACCTTTTTCCTTGATATGTATTTCTTTCTTTAAGCTCTTTATCAATACCTGAAAGAACTTTTAATTTATTAAGTGTCCATCTAGGTTCTATAAGTAATTCCTTTTTCCCATCTCCTGTAAGTCTATGAATAACCATATTTTGTGGAAGCAATTCTATACTGTCTACAACTAAAGATATATATTCATCTTGAGATAATATATAAAATGGATTTTTTACATAATAATCACATAAATCTGTTCCTTTTTGTACATATAAATTATGAAATTTAACTCCCCATGTATTAGTATTCGCTATATATTTTACTGAATTTAACATGTCTTCTCTATTTTCATTTGAAAAGCCAAATATAAGATGGGTAACTACCTTTATATTTCTTCTATTTAATTCTGTTATTGCTCTTTCATAACAGTCTAATTCATAACCTCTTCTTATAAATTTAGTAGTTTTGCTATGTATAGTTTGAAGTCCTAATTCTACCCATAGAAAAACTTTTTCGTTAAACTTTTCAAGTAAATTTAAAACTTCTTCTAAAAGACAGTCTGGCCTTGTAGCTATAGCTAAACCTACTACTCCATCTTGAGAAATAGCATCCATATATTTTCTATTCAAATCTTCATATGTGGAGTAGGTATTAGTAAAGTTTTGAAAGTAAGCGATGTACTTTCCCTTTGGCCATTTTTTAGATAAAAATTCCTTTTGACTTTCTATCTGTTCTTTTATAGAGAGTTTTTTGGATGAAGTAAACTCTCCTGCCCCTTCTTCTCCACAAAATATACAACCTCTATTGCCAACTGTTCCATCCCTATTTGGACAAGTAAATCCTCCATCTAATGAAAGTTTTATTGTCTTTGTACCAAATATATTTCTAAGTTCATAGTTTAGTGAACGATATCTTTTATCTCCCCAAAACATAAAATATCACAACCTTTGTCTAAAATATGTTTCTCTTTCTCTATAATTATATCATTCATAGAAAAAAACTCTGCCATTAAAATTACAGAGTTAAACTATTTATACTAGTATTTGTCAACCCACTCAAAGTACATTACTTCTTCTGTACCTTTATCAATCCCTATATCTATATATCCATTTTGACCATTTTTAAATCTTAAAATGTACATTGTGTCATTGAATTCTTCTTTCTTTATTTCTCCCTCATATTTTAAACTATCTATATTATCTATTAGTTTATTTTCTTTTATAAACTTTAATGCAATATCTTTCTTTACATCCTCTGGAATTTCCTTTCCTTCTCCTTTAAAATACTTATCTAGATAGAGAAATTTTAATTCTTTACTTTCTGGATCTATGCCTCCATTATATGAAATAATATCTCCCTCTTTATACGGACCATTTATACTAAGATGTACCATTATGTTCTTATTAACTGGTTCATTTGTATCTCCATCTATTAAATCTTCTGGATACTCTATGTTTACTTGTGTTTTATTTATATCAATTTTATGTCCAAAATAATTTTCAGTTTCTTTTTCTACTATACTTACTAACTTTCCTTCTCGCTCCTTTCTTTCTTTTTTAATTCCCACTTCTTTATTTATTTCTTTTTTTATATTTCCTGAAGATGCACATCCTGTAGATATTAGTGAAATAATAATCGCCATAGGTATTAATTTTCTAATCATTTAAATCACCTCTTCTTATATTTTCTAAATATATTTTACATCCATCTAGAAGACATAACTATCTATTTTAGTTACACATACCTTTCATCCTTGTAATAAAAAACTAATGCCGAAGCATTAGTTTTCTTCTACATATTCAATAAGATGTTTTATATATCTTGATCTAATTCCTAAAAAGTATATAAATTGTACCATAAAAAAGCTAAACAATACTATAGGTATTTTAAAAGTAAGGAAGTTTTCTGAAGCTAATTCAAGAATTTTTACAGAAAAAAGAGTATGAATAACTGCTACAATATAGGGTATAAAAAACAAGGTTGCAATTTCAACTGTAACTGTTTTCTTCAATTCTTTATTTGTCAAACCTAATTTTGCCATGTTTTTATATTTCTCTCTATCTTCATCTAAATCATTATAAAATCTAAAATATAAAAAACTTCCTGCTCCAACAAAGAATATAACAGCTATGAAAAAACCAATATATAATAAAACGTTAGATTGTTCTTGTTCTACTTCATACATATCTCCTGCAGTCAAGAAAACATAGGGCTTATCCATTGGAATTGGTATATTCTTATTTAATATTTTAGCTACTTCTCCAGTTTCAGTCCAATTCTTTATATCTATAGGTACATATTTTCCTTGTTCACCCCTTAAATATATATCCTTAAATACTTCGTCATTAACAACAATCATAGTCTCCAACATACCTGAGGCTGCAATATGTTCTTCATTAATATCTACAATTCTTAAAGTTAATTTACTTTTATCAAGTTTTATATTTTCAAGACCTTCTTTTGCCTTTTCCCATTCTTTTCTATACATTTGAGAATTAACTAAAACTGCTTCCCCTTTATTTAAGCTGTAGGTTCTCATACCCAATGCCTCTGCTAAATCATTAAAATCAGATTCTTTTATAGCATAAAATTCTTTAGAATCATTCATAGTATCCTTTACAAAATCTATACTATATTTCTTATACTTAAATCCTTTTTCCTTTAGCAATTCATCTATATGGTTTATATGCTGTTTTTCTTCCTTGTTATTTTCAAAAGAAAAATAAGAAAAAGCGAAAGGGAAATTTTTCTTAGTAATATTAACCTGATTTGATTTTACAGAATATAATGTAGCAACAGATATAAATGCAACAGTAGATGCAATTGTAACTAGAAAAAGCATTCTTGCATTATCCCTAATTTTATAACTTAAATTTGAAATCCATAATAAATTAGTCTTTTTAAGGTATAAATTTCTATCTCTCTTAAATAAATTGAGAACAAGCACACTAAATTGAGAGAAAAACAATAGTGTTCCAGCTGTTCCTAAAACTATAGGTAAATAAGGAGTATTGATAGAAAATTTTTCTGGATTTAATCCAATACAATACCCTCCTCCAATCATAAATATTGATAATAAAGATAATATTATTGAGGATTTAGGCTCCTTTTTTGGTTTTTTTCCTGCATTTAGCAATTCTACTGTTTTATTAGTTCTAATTAATTTTGGTGTTACTAAAGATATAATTATAAATATAATTAAAAAACTTATACCAGTAAGAAATATTGCTTTAGTAGGAAAATAGAAATTGAAATTTTGAATTCCCAAAAATTTTCCTGTAAACATTAGAAATAATTTTGAAAATACTAATCCTAATACTAAACCTGAAAATATAGATATAAGACCAATTATAATATTCTCTATAAAAATAAGTTTATTAAACTCTTTCTTAGACATACCTAGTATAGTCAAGATGCCAAACTCTTTCTTCCTTGCTCGCAAAAATGTACTCAATGAATACAATACAAATAAAAAGGAAAAAGAAAAGATAATAACCTCTGCTACAAGTAATGCCATGTATACAGTTGATCCCTCTGAGTAAGAATTAGATAGCACAGGATGAAACAAACAGATAGCAAAAGAAAAAAATATGAACACTGAAAAAGCACTACTTAAAAAGTATGCAAAATAAGACCTAAAATTTCTTTTTACATTGTTGGAAGCTAATTGATTAAAAGTCATTTCTACCGCCTCCTAACATTGAAAGAAGATCCATTATTTCCTGATAAAATAATTTCTTATTGTCTCCTTGATGCAATTCATTATACAACTCTCCATCTTTTATAAATATTACTCTATCACAATAACTTGCAGTATAGGCATCATGGGTCACCATAAGAGTAGTTACCTTATCATTTTTATTTATTTTATAAAATAACTCCATAACATCTTTCGCTGCCTTTGAATCTAAGTTTCCTGTTGGCTCATCAGCAAGAAGCAAACTAGGTGAACTAATTATAGCTCTAGCTACTGCAGCTCTTTGAGCTTGACCACCTGAAACTTCATAAGTTCTCTTGTTAAGAATTTTTCCTATTCCTAACTTTCCAGCTACTTCTTCTAACTTTTTATCCATATCAGACACTTCAACGCCATCAAGAGTTAATGGCAAGACTATATTTTCCCCAATAGTTAAAGTATCCAATAAATTAAAATCTTGAAATACAAAACCTAATTCTCTTCTTCTAAAGAAAGCTAACTCTTCCTTATTCAAATGATGAGGCTTTTTCTCATTTAATATCACTTCCCCAGAAGTCGGAGTATCAATAGTTGAAATAATATTTAGTAAAGTAGTCTTTCCACTTCCTGAAGGTCCCATTATTCCAACAAATTCTCCTTCATCAATAGTAAGATTTATATTATTTAAAGCCTTATATGATATTTTGCCGTCATATATTTTACTAACCTTGTCTAATGTCAATAGTTTTTTCATAAAATTTCTCTCCTCTCTTGTTCTTAAGTATATTTTAACTTCTAAGGCTTTTACTTACTATCGATAATAATTTCACATATCTTACAAAGCTGTAATATTAGTTAAAAATTATTTTAATAGTGGTCCCTACTCCAACTTCTGATTCAATATTTATATCATGGGAAAGTCCTTTACATATTTCATGAACTATATAAAGTCCCATACCTGTAGATTCTCCAAATTTCCTGCCATTTTCCCCTGTATAAAAAGGTTCCATTACTCTACGAATATCTTTTTTAGGTATTCCTACTCCTCTATCTATCACTTCTAATATTGTTTTACCAAATTTTTTATAGGCTTTTATATATATTTTGTCACTTTTCATATAAGAATACTTAACACCATTAGTAATGATTTGTTCAAGCATAAATCCAAGCCACTTCATATCAGAATACACAAATAAATCTTCTTCCATATCAATTTGAGGAAAGACTTTTTTTCTGATAAAATATCTTTTCATACTATTTATGACTTCTATAACTGAGGATCTCAAATATACTTTATCCACATGAAAATCATGCCCAAAAGTATCTAGCCTAGCTAAATATAATGCCATGTTTAATCCCCTATCTAATCGTTCCAGTTCATCTTTTATACTACCCATATAAGGTTCTGTTTCATTCTCCTGAACAATAAGTCCAATTACGGAAAGAGGTGTCTTCATTTGATGTACCCATTGATTTATAAAATATAAATGTTCCTTTTGCTTTTCTGAATAATCTTGAATTTCCTTTTGATAAAGTCTATATTGTTGTTTAAATGAATTGCTAGTTGCTATTGCTAGAGGAGAAGAACCTAAAAAAGATAAAGTATCATCTAAATCTTCTGGCTCATTTATCAATCTTTTGTATAATTCTCTATTCATAAGATATTTATATGCTAAAAAACAAAACAATAAAAAATTACTTAAAAAAATAAAATACCCCATATTAGTCTTACTAATAAAGCCTCCTAATTTCCCATAAAAAAAGAATAGAATTGAAAAATTTAATATATAGACTAAAATATATGAAGCATATTCTCTTAAAAAAAGCTTCATTAATTATCACTCCAAGTAATAACAATTTTATAACCAAGTCCTCTTACTGTTTGAACAGCATTTTGTATGTCAAGCTCTTCAAATCTTTTTCTAAGTCTAGCCACGTTTACATTAAGTGTATTATCTTCAACAAAACTTTCATCATCCCATAGCTTTTCTAAAAGATATTCTCTAGTAGCTACCCTAGGATAATTAGACATGAGAATTTCTGCCAAAACTGCTTCTTTCTTAGTCAATAGTATATTCTTATCTTTATAACTTACCTCTGGTCTTTCAGGGTATAAAACAAGTCCTTCTAAATCAATTACTCTTTCTTTTACATTGGATGAATAAGAACCATAAGCCCTTCTCAGTTGTCCTTTAATCTTTGCAATAACTACATCATAATAAAAAGGTTTAATTATATAGTCATCTCCACCACTCTCTATTCCCATAATCTGTTCCATCTCACCTGAACGAGCAGAAAGAAATATAACTGGACAACTAGATACTTGTCTTATTTTTTTACACCAATAATAACCATCATACTTAGGTAAATTTACATCTAAAAGTACTAAATGAGGATTTATATTATTAAACTCTTCTAATACATTTTTAAAATCTCTAATTATATAAGAATCATATCCATATCTCTCCATATGGGAAGAAAGGAGTTTAGCAATCTTAAAATCATCTTCAACTATCATTATCTTGTACATTTTAATTTACCTCCTATTACATTAAATTATTATGTCTACTTAATTATATTATAATTCTAAATAATAATCTTTATATTACTCAAAAATAAAAAAACCTAATAAAACCTTACTTTAAGGCTTCTATTAGGTTTAAAACCTTCTAAACACCTAGTCACATAATCTGTACTTAGTAAAATAATCATAATATTTTAATTGTACATATTATCCAACTCTTTTACTTTTTCTTTTATTATTTCTCTTACTTCTACTGGTTCTATAAGCTCTGCCGATGAACCAAATTGCAATAACCAAGAAATAAATCCTTGACTAATAATTATTTCTGAATGGATTATAAAGTACTCATCTCCATCAATTGTCAAAAATACATCTTTGCCAAATTTATCTATAACTGGATTGATAAGATTATTTTTAAATCTAATTTTCACTTTTTTCTTATCACCAGTAAACATATTAAAAGTTTTATTTATATAATCTGCCATATTAAATTCTGCTTCATTAGAATATTCTTTAATAACTTTCCTTTTCTCATCAAGTATTTCAACACCTTCTATTCTATCTACTCTATAATGAGATATGTTATCATACTTTTCATGAACTCCTATTAGATAATAATTATCTTCATGCCAGCCTAAGCCATAAGGACTTACTTTATAAGTCTTTCCCTTCTTCCTATATTCCAGCTTTTTATTTACATTATATGTAGTATATTTAAAATTTACTTTCCTATTTCTTGAAATAGCTTCAGTTAAAGCGTTTACATTATAATAAATCCTCTCGTTCTGACTTTTGATTTTTTCATCTACATAAACTTGTCCTAACATTTTCTTACCTAAATGCTTACTAGTAAGTTTTTTCAATTTATCAATAAGTTCTCTTGATTTTTTTACAGTTATAGATTTAGAAGCAGATACTGTATCTATAAGTATTCTCAACTCTTCTTCCTCAAATTCCCTACTTCTTAAATAATACCCTTTGTTATTTTCATCATAAAGACTTATATCATATCCAAAAGCTTCCAGAGTTTTTATATCTCTTATTACGGAACGTCTTTCTGATATTATTCCCTTAGCTTGCAATTTATCTACTATGTCACTTGCAGTTAAAATATTTTCCTCATCAGAATCCTCTTTTAATATCTCAAGAACGTACAAAAGTTTAAGTTTAGTCTTTTCTCCCATAATAAGACCTCCTATTCTATTACACGAAAAGAACCTTACCTTAAGGTAAGGTTCTCTTATCTTAACCAGACCCATTTCCCAAAAGTCCTATGTATATTATAACATACTTCCCATATTGTTCATGGATAATTAACTTTTTCCCATTAATATTATATATAAAAAAATTCTTTTCTATAATAATGAAAAGAATTTTTAAATACACTATCTAGGATTTGCTATTTCAACATTCATTTTCTTACCTTTTATTCTGTAGTTTTTAAGACCTTTAAGCACCTTATTTGTATCTTCTTCAGGTATTTCCACAAAGGAAAATTTATCATATATATCAATTTTACCTATATGGTTTCTTGAAAGATTAGTTTTATTTGTAATAGCGCCTATAATATGTCTTGGACTTATTTTTTGTTTCTTACCCATATTGATAAATAATCTAGTCATACCTAAATCTGCACCATTATTTATTTTTTCTAAATCTATTTGTTCATGTCCATCTTTTTTATTATCTTCTACATAAAGTTTTAAAATAGCAGAAGCAATATCAAAAGAATTGTAGTCTTCTTCTAGGAGAATATTTATAATATTTTCATGTTTCGAAAACTCTTTAGCTTCTAATTCACTTCTAATTTTCTCCAATAATATATCCATTCTTTTTTCTTCTACATCTCCTAATGTAGGCAAATTCTGTTTAATTATTTTAGTATTAGTATACTTTTGTATAGTTCTAAGCTTGTGTATATCTTTTCCCGCTACAAAACTAAAGGCTTTTCCTGATCTGCCTGCTCTTGCAGTTCTTCCTATTCTGTGAACATAATATTCTTCATCTTGTGGAATATCATAATTAAGGACTAAATCTACATCACCTACATCTATTCCTCTGGCTGCCACATCTGTAGCTACTAAAATATCAATATTTCCCTTTCTAAAGGATGACATAACCTTATCTCTTTGAGTCTGTTTTAAATCTCCATGCAAACCATCAGCAAAATATCCTCTTCCCTGTAATTCCATTACTAATTCGTCCACTTTTTTCTTTGTATTGCAAAATACAAGAGAAAGCTTTGGATTGTGTATATCTATGAGCCTAGATAATATCTCTGTTTTCATATTATTTTTAAGTTCGAAGTAATATTGTTCAACTTTAGGCACTGTAAGTTCTTTATGGACCACCTTGACTATTTTCGGGCTGTTTTGATACTTCTTTGCAAAATTCATTATTTCCTTTGGCATTGTTGCTGAAAAAAATATAGTCTGTCTTTCTTTAGGCATTTGGTTTAATATATTTTCAATATCATCCCTAAAACCCATATCGAACATTTCATCTGCTTCATCAAATACAACCATTTTTATACTTTTAGGTTTTAAAGTATGTCTTCTTAAATGGTCTAAGACTCTCCCAGGAGTTCCAATAACAATTTGCACACCCCTTTTCAGACCTTTTATCTGTCTTTCAATAGGCTGACCACCATAGACTGGTAAAACATATATATCCTTTTTATATTTAGATAATTTTCTTATTTCTTCTGCTACTTGTATTGATAACTCTCTTGTGGGACAAAGTACAATAGCTTGAAGTTGTCTATTTTCTGCTTCACAGTTTTCTAATATTGGTATCCCAAAAGCTGCTGTTTTCCCTGTTCCAGTTTGTGCTTGACCTATTAAATCATTTCCTTCTAATATATAAGGAATCGCCTGAGATTGTATAGGAGACGCTTCTTCAAATCCCATATCAGAAATAGCTTTTTTTATCTCCTCCGAAAGTTCCGCATGTTTAAATTTCAATTTTCCCATAAAAATTTTAACTTCCTTCCTTTTTGCTTATTTAGTCAACTTATAGAGTATATATTTATTATGGCAAAAATGCAAGGTGAATATTACAGCTAAATTCATATATAATCTTTATTATACAAATTATCAATAAAATAACTCGTGAACTATATGGACAACTAAATACATAAGTTTTTTCATCATATATTCTATTACTTCATTTTCTATAGGTGAATATACATTTGATAATTTGTAATCTATTTCTTTGGATATATTAAAACTACTTTTTATCCTTTCAAGTATTGCTTCTCCCTCTTCTATAGCCTCTTCGTTCGATATAAGTTTCCAATCTAGTTGATCTATGAGATGTAAATATAAGCTTGTTGGTACTACCAATTTAGATTTCCTATCTATGGTATGAAGTTTATCTATGAATTTGGCTTTACTAAATTCATCAATGGTTTTTATGTCTTTGTAAATATTGAATAATATGTCTTCGTCAACCTTAAACCTTTTAACTCTCCTAAGAAAGCTATGTTGCTTCTCTCCAGAAAGTCCTGTTTGTCTATAAAGAGCTTCTTTAACAGCTTTTTTAACTGAAACTCCAATAAGCTCCCCTAATTTCGAATGTTTTCCTGCATTCTTAAGTTTTAACTTTGATTCACTATTTGATACAACTATAACTCCATCTGTTCCTGAACCAGTTGAAATCCCATGGGAAAAATTGCTACCTGCCATTAATTCTTGTAATGCTGCAGTCTTAGCTTCTGTACAAGTAATAAGTGCCCTTGTTATAGTATCTGTAGGTAAATCAGCATCTATCACTAATATAATATTTATTGTACCTGGTTTTAGCATTACTATTTCTCCATCTTCTTCATGAAAAGTAGCTGGATCTCCTACTCTACCTCCATTTACCTCTATGCCACCTGTAACTATTGCTGTAACTGTCAATTGTCTATATTTTTCCTCTCTAATAGCTACTTCTTCCATAGAAGCCGCTGTACTAATTCCTGCAGATTTATTAGAATCATATCCTAATTCCTCAGCCATAATAGCCATATGTCCTTCATAAGTTTCTGCTTTCAATTCACAGTCCATTCCTGCTCCCGGATTAATATCATTGTTAAATATAACTTGCAAATCCTCCCTATATCCACCGTTTATAGGTGAAGTACTTAAAACTTTCCTACTTCCCTCAAAAGGCATTACAATACTTTTTTTGTATCTATGTACTTCATCTCCTGTGGACAATTTGTAGATTTTCAAATAAATCATCCCCTAATTATTTAGAACTTATCTTCTTTATAGTATTTATAAACTTGTCTACATCTTCTCTATTAGTATCAAAAGATGTAACTAGCCTTATTTGTCCATATTCCTCATATAATGGATATATCTTTTCCAATGGTTCTAACCACTCTAAAGGTATATTTATAAATAATATATTTGCTTCAACATTTCTACATAAATCTACGCCCTTTATTTCTTTAAGTTTTTCTTCTAAATATTTTGCCATTTCATTTGCATTTATAGCATTTTTCTTCCAAAGATCATCTTCTAAATATGCAATAAACTGAGAAGAAATAAAACGCATTTTTGAAACTAACTGCATTCCCTGTTTTCTTATAAATTTAAAATTTTTACTTATTTCTGGATTGAAAGATATTATTGCCTCTCCTATCATCATTCCATTTTTAGTCCCTCCAAAAGATAATAAATCCACTCCTGTATCTGTAATCAACTCTCTAAAATTTGTATTTAAAGATACTATAGCATTTGCTATTCTTGCCCCATCTACATGAAGATATAAATTGTTTTCATGAGCAAAATCAGCTAATCTTTTTATTTCATCTATAGTATAGACAGTTCCTACCTCTGTACATTGTGTTATAGAAATGACTCTAGGTTGGACTTGATGTTCATC
This sequence comes from Anaerosalibacter massiliensis, assembly GCF_024623155.1. Taxonomy (NCBI): domain Bacteria; kingdom Bacillati; phylum Bacillota; class Tissierellia; order Tissierellales; family Sporanaerobacteraceae; genus Anaerosalibacter; species Anaerosalibacter massiliensis. Next base: position 82,941 of record NZ_JANJZL010000003.1, on the reverse strand, counting down.
TCCTATAGAATGTAAAAACTTTTCAATATCTTCTATATATAGTTTTCCATCTCTATTGGGAACATATAGCAACTTAGAACCACTAAACCTTTCAAAAGCCCCACATTCATCTACATTTATATGGGCTGTATCAGCACATATAACCCCATCAAAAGGTCTTATCAAACCACTAAGTCCCACTACATTGGCAGCTGTTCCAGTAGTAACAAAATATACATCTACATTTTTTCCAAATATTTCTCTAATTTTTTCTATAGCTTTTTCTGTATAAATATCTTCTCCATAAGGCAATTCATGATCTATATTACATTCTTCTATAGCTTTAAGTATCTTTGGATGTGTTCCCGAATTATTATCGCTTAAAAAACCTCTCATAACTTCACCTTCCATTAAATTATTTATAGTCTTATATATTTTATCATAATATGATTTTCTCTCCATAACAATAATTATTTTGCCTTTAATTAAAAGAGGACCAATAAATTTTCCTATTGGTCTTCTTTTAATATTAATATATGTTTTTATAACATAGGTACCAATCTACACAGCACAATCCTTCTTCTCCTTCTATCCTTCTTAATAACTCATCATAGGTTTTTGGGGGTGGTACAACTCAAAAAGGCAAGAAAAAAACAAAATTGTTTTCTCTTGCCTTTAAAATATTTTATTTAAATATTTTCAGATATTCTCCATAGCCCTCTTTTTCTAAATCTTCCTTCTTTATAAATCTTAAGGAAGCACTGTTTATACAATATCTTAATCCACCTCTGTCTCTAGGTCCATCATTAAAGACATGACCTAAATGGGAATCACCATATTTACTCCGTACTTCAGTTCTTATCATTCCATGACTAGTATCCTTTTTTTCTACTATATGCTTATCTTCTACAGGTTTTGTAAAACTAGGCCAACCACATCCAGCATCATATTTGTCCTTAGATGTAAATAATGGCTCTCCTGATACAACATCTACATATATCCCTTCTTCTTCATGATTCCAGTATTCATTTTCAAAAGGCTTTTCCGTAGCATCTTCTTGAGTTACTTTATATTGAATAGGGCTAAGCTTCCTTTTAAGTCTATCTTTATCTTCTTTATAGTATTTATTATTTTCCATTAAATCACCTTCTTTAAACTATTTATACTATATATTACCCCAATAATCTTTATATAATATAAAAAGTTGTTATTCAATTTCCTCTATTTTTATAATATAATATAAAAAATATTATATTTTAAATTTTTAAGAATACTGAGGAGGGATGTTTTTGAAATTATATTTTCCCATTATAATTATGTTGGTAGGATATATATTCGGATGTTTCCAATCTTCATATATAATTGGTAGAACTTTTAAAAAAGTAGACATACGTAATTTAGGAAATGGAAATGCAGGTGCTTCTAATACAGTAGTTTCTTTAGGATGGAAGTGGGGAGTTATTGTAGGCGTCTTAGATATCATTAAAGCTATAATTCCTATATTTATTATAAAATATGTTTTTAAAAATATTATGCCTTATAAAAGCCTATCTCCATATCTATATTTAAATGGCTTTTCAGTTATATTAGGTCATAATTATCCTTTTTATATGGGCTTTAAAGGTGGAAAAGGGACAGCTTCTCTTATAGGTATGCTGATGGCCATAGATTATAGAATTGCTCTCATAGGTATACTATCTATAGTATTAATTACACTTATTACAGATTATATTGCCTTAGGAACAATAAGTCTTGTAGTATTATTTGTACTATCTACTGCATTTTTTAAACATGGTACAATTTCTATATTTATTGCTGGATTAATAGCCTTATTAAGTATTTATAACCATTTACCAAATGTTAAAAGAATATTAAAAAATGAAGAAGTTAGATTTAGAAAAACCATTTAAAATCAGCCTTATGGAATTCATAAGGCTGATTTTAAAATATTTCTAATTAATAATATAATTATTATTAATTAGAATTCTCTTTTAAGAGATAATAAATTGTTCTAACTCCAACTCCTGTTCCACCTTTTGGTATATATTCCAATTCTTCTTCAGACCAAGAAGTTCCTGCAATATCCATGTGTATCCAAGGTTTACCTTTTACAAATTCACTAATAAATATACCTGCTGTGATCATTCCTGGACCTTTAGATGAATTAGTTAGATCTGCAATGTCTGGTTTAATTAACTTGCGATATTCATCAAGTATAGGTGCTCTAGCTATCATTTCACCTGATTCTTCAGTAGCCCTTTCAAGTTCTCTATAGAAAGTATCATCATTGCTTAAAACCGCTGTTACATGATTTCCAAAAGCCCTTTGGGCAGCTCCTGTAAGTGTTGCTATATCTAATATTTTATTAACATTTTCTTTTTCTACCAAATAATAAACTCCATCTACAAGAGTTAACCTACCTTCTGCATCTGTATTATTGACTAGAATAGTTTTCCCTGCCATAGTATTTATGATGTCTCCTGGCTTATATGCCTTGGAAGATATCATATTTTCACAAGCCGCAATAGCACCAATCACATTTATCTTAAGTTCCATTTTAGCTATAGCAGCTATTGCTCCTATTACTGCAGCAGAACCTGCCATATCAGTTTTCATATTTACCATGCCACTATTGGGTTTTAGAGATAAACCACCACTATCATAAGTTAAGCCCTTGCCAACTAAACCTACTATATTTTCCTCATTATCCTTATCTCCAAAATATTTCATAACTATAAATCTAGGTGGATTTATAGAACCTTTGCTTACTTCTAGATAAGCTTCCATTCCAAACTTTTTAATCTCTTTCTCATCATATACTTCTACATCAAAACCATATTCTTTTCCTGCTTTATCTACTTCTTCTGAAAGTTTAATTGGTGTTAAAATATTAGAAGGCTCATTAACCAAATTCCTAGCTAAATTTGTTGCCTCTCCTAAAGTCTTGCCTTCATTTATGGATTTATTTATTTCATCATAGTCATCTTCATTGCACACTATATTCAATTTTTCTAATTTTGTCTTGTTTTTATTTGATAGATATTTGTCAAATTTATAATTAGCCAAAATAGCAGTTTCTGAAATTATTTTACTAAACTCATTTAATGTTAAAATTTTATCTATTCCTATAGTAGAAACTTCTATATTTTTAATATTTAATTTATTAGATTCCTTAATTGATTTACCTATAGCTTTTCTTATCTTTTCATGATTTATTTCATCTCTTTTACCAAGCCCTATAAAAATAATCTTATTTGGTTTTTCTTCTAATGCTAAATTCAATGTTTTAATTTCTAAAAATTTTCCATTAAATTCTTCCTTTTTAATAGGATAGTTAGTTTCTTCTAAAGGATTTTCACCTTCAAAAGCCATAATTATTTTGCCATCAGATATATTTTTATTAGAATTTATTTTGGAAACTATTATCTCCATTTGAAATCCCTCCAATTAATATATTTACATTTTCCAATATGTAAAAACTATACCTTAATTGAGTGTTTACCCTATATATATATATTAAAACATAGTAAGAATATATTTATTGTGATATAATTAAAAAAATAAAATTATATATTTTTTAAAAGGAGGTATAAAATGGAATCTAAGTGTAAACTCCCTTTTTTAACACAGATTCTCTATGGATTAGGGGTTAGCTATGCTATAATTGATCAAATATTTGTCCAATGGGTTGTATATTTTTATCTACCCCCAGCAAATTCCGGTCTAAAACCTTTAATTGCACCTGCATATATTGCATTAGCATTAATAATATCTAGATTTGTAGATATGATATTCGATCCTTTAGTTGGATATGCTTCTGATAATTTTCATTCTAGATGGGGAAGAAGAATTCCTTTCATAGCTATTGGTTCAATACCATTAGTATTATGTACTATAGCTATTTTCTATCCTCCAAATAATTTTTCTATACCATTATATTTAAGTATTATGAGTTCTCTATTCTTTATTTTTTATACTATAGTAGGAGCACCTTATAATGCTCTTATACCAGAACTATCCCAATCCTATGAAGATAGGCTAAATTTATCTACTTGGCAATCTATATTTAGACTTACATATTCTGCTATTGCTATGATCTTACCCGGATTTTTGATAAAATATTTTGGTAAACAAGATGCAACAGAGGGAATTCAAAAAATGGTTATCTCCCTTAGTTTATTTTCTCTCTTAGGTATGCTGCTACTTATTTTCACTATAAAGGAGAAGAACTATTCTAAAGCTAAACCTATAAAAATAAACTTTAAAGAAAGTACATCTATTATTTTTAAAGACAAATCTTTTATACTGTATCTTTTAGGATTACTGTTCTTCTTTATAGGATTTAATACTATCAGGACAGTCCTTAACTATTATGTTGAAGATATTATGAAATTAGGTAAAGAATATATTACTATTATCTCTGCCATATTTTTTGGTACAGCTGCTCTTTCTTTCTATCCTGTAAATAGACTCTCTAGAAAGTTAGGATATAGAAAAATTATGTTGTTTTCTTTGGCAGCTCTTACAATTTTATCTTTAATGCTATTTCAATTAGGAAAAATACTTCCAACTAACTGGGGAATAGCTATCTTTGCTATTGTAGGAATCTTTATATCAGGAAGTGCTTTTATATTTCCACCTGCAATGCTAAGTGAAATAGTCACTTCTTCTAATAAAGAAAACACTACTCAATTAGAAGGATTTTATTTTGGTATTCAAGGATTTTTTCTTAAGTTAGCATTTTTAATTTCAGCAGGATTTGTGCCTATACTATTGACTTTAAATAAAAATATAAATATTTTCCAAAATATCATAAAAGGAAATAATATGGTACAATTAGAAGGAATATATGCCACTACCTTACTGGCATCTTTTTCCTTTATAATTTCTTTTATATTTTATTATCTATATCCAGAAAAAATTATAAGAGATTAGTTCGTCACATAATTGAAAGATTTATATTATAAACTATACTTAAAATATAGTAAATACTTATTTATAAGTAAATTTAGGAGGAAAAAATATGAAAACAAATATTTATGTTATTTATGGTGGTAAATCTGTTGAACATGAAGTATCTCTAAAAAGTGGATTTGCAGTTATTAACTCATTAGATAAAAATAAATATAATATCTATCCAATTTATATCACAATAGATGGAGTTTGGTCTCCATTGGGCCTACTGGAGAACAATATTGAAAATCCAGATGAACTTAAAAAACCAAGTTCAAATACAATATCAAGCTCTATTGGAGACTTTTTATTAAACCAGCTTAAAGATGGTGAAAAAAACATTATATTTCCTGCTTTACATGGTACTAATGGAGAAGATGGAACAATCCAAGGCATGTTAGAATTATTAAATATTCCATATGTAGGTAATGAAGTGTTATCATCTGCAGCAGGAATGGATAAAGTAGTTATGAAGGATCTTTTTGCTAAATATAATATACCTCAAGTAAAATATACTTCTATTAAACTCCATACTTGGAAAGAAGATAAGGACAAGGTATATGGGAAAGTTGAAAACGAGCTAGATTATCCATATTATGTAAAACCAGCTAATTTAGGTTCAAGTGTTGGAATAAATAGAGTAGAAAATCGTAAAGAACTAGAAAAGGCAGTTGAAGAAGCTTTCTTATATGATTGCAAAGTCATTGTAGAAGAAGAATTAATTGCAAGGGAAATGCAAATATCTGTAGTTGGAAATGAAAACCCTAAGGCATCTGTACCTGGAGAATTTATTATGGAAAGACCTTTCTTTGATTATGATGCAAAATATATAGATGGTAAGTTAATTCCAGTAATACCAGCAAATTTAGAACCAGAAGTAAATGATAAAGTTCGAAAAACTGCTGTTGAAGCTTTTAAAATATTAGACTGTCATGGTCTTGCAAGAGTAGATATATTTGTTACAGATGACAATGAAATTTATGTAAATGAAGTAAATACAATGCCTGGTTTTACAGCTGTAAGTATGACTCCCGTTCTATGGGGGGCTACTGATGGCACTACTTATTCTGAACTAGTTGAAATACTTATTCAATTGGCTTTTGAGAGACATAGAGAAAAGAACAATCTTTTAAATACTAGATCATAGGAAGGAGGTTAGAATTGTCGCATTTCTTCTATAAAAAATAAACTTTTTGCGATAAATTCTGATAAATATATGATTAAAAGAACTTTAAGAGAAATTGAGCAAATGATTGAGGGTTCTAAAACCTGTAAAAAAGATAGGAATATTGTTATCCATGGAGTTTCTATTGATTCCAGAAGCATAAAGTCTGGTGAATTATTCATTCCTATAAAAGGTGAAAAATTTGATGGTCATAATTTTATATTAGATGCCATTGAAAGTGGTGCAGTAGCTACTTTATGGAATAAAACTGAGCCAATTCCGCCTAATGCTAATATACCTTTTATTTTAGTTGAAGACACTTTGGTAGCTATTCAAAATCTAGCAAAATCTTATTCTAAACAATTAGGTATGAAAATAATTGGAATAACAGGAAGTAATGGAAAAACATCTACTAAGGATTTATTAGCTGGAATTTTAAGCACTAAATATAAGACTGGAAAAACCATTGGAAATTTAAATAATCATCTAGGAGTACCTCTTACAATCTTAGGTTTTGAAGAAGATACAGAAATAGGTATAATTGAAATGGGCATCTCTGAACTTGGTGAAGCAGATTTATTATCATCAATTGCAGAACCTGATGTAGCTATTATTACAAATATTGGTGAAGCCCATTTAGAAACATTATATACTAGGGAAAATATAGCTAAAGGAAAACTTGAAATTATAAATCATTTAAATAAGGATGGTTTATTTATATATCCTGGAGATGAACCATTAATAAAGAATGAAATAAAAAAATTAAATCCTGAATTTAAAATAGAAACCTTTGGCCAAGATCCTTCTAATACTTATTGTCCTAAGCTAATAAGCATTGGAGAAAATGGACTATCTTTTAAACTAAACGAATCAAGTCCTAATGTTATAAATCTAGATCTTCTAGGAAAACATCAAGTATATAATGCTACAGCTGCAATAGCAGCAGCCAAATATTTCAATATATCTTTTGAAGATATACAAATTGGTCTTAAAAACGCAGATATTACAAAAATGAGAAGTGACCTTATTCATACTGAGACATGTACTATATTGGATGATTCATATAAATCTAATCCTGCAAGTGTTTTAGCAGCATTAGATACATTATATTCACTTGACAAATATAATAGAAAAATTGTTGTTCTAGGAGATATGCTAGGCCTAGGAGATGAAGAAATTTCTATGCATAGGGAAATCGGTGAAAAAATAGATCCAAGTCAAATAGACTACTTGTTTACCATTGGTCCTCTTGCTGAGCATATTGCTAAAGGAGCTAGTCCAATGATTCCAAAAAATAATATTAAATCATGTGTAGATAAAGAAGAATTAATTAACGATTTGAAAAAAATAGTAACTAAAGATTCAATTGTACTAATTAAAGCTTCTAGGGATCTACATTTGGAAAATGTAGTAGACGCATTAAAATCTAAGGATTCTTCATCAAAGGCTATATAAAAAAGGTGTTGTTTAAAATGAGTCAAATCATTTTGAACAACACCTTTTTAATAAATTAAAATGGAATATATAATATTTAATTTTGTCATTATTAAAGTCATAATTCATCTCTGAAATAAACACCAGAAGTTTTTTGTGCTATCTATATAAGCAAAAGTAATTAGCTAATATTAAATTAGAGCAAATAAGAAATTGTTAATAACTTCTTATTTGCCCTAATTATTTTAACTAAAAAAGCTTCTATCATTCATATCCTTAAATAGTGATAATAATTTTTCTTTTGTAAGCTTTTCCTTTTCCTCTCCAGATAAATCTATCAATACCTCTCCTCTATGAAACATTATAATTCTATTTCCATATCTAATAGCATGATCTATGTTATGAGTTACCATTAAAGTACTTAAATTTTTTTCTTTAACTATTTTGTCTGTAATATCCATGACTATTTCAGAGGTCTTAGGATCTAATGCAGCTGTATGTTCATCTAGAAGTAAAAGCTCTGGATTTCCAAGTACTGCAATAAGTAAGGCTAAAGATTGCCTTTGTCCTCCAGATAGTTGAGAAATAGGATTATGAAGTTTGTCTTCAAGTCCTAGATCAAAAACCTCTAATAGTTCTCTAAAATGTTTTTCTTTCCTCTTCTCTTTAAGAAAAGAAAGCCCAAAACTATTCCCCTTATTCTTCGCTATAGACATATTTTCATATATGGTCATAGAGGGAATAGTTCCCAAGGATGGATCCTGAAAAATTCTAGATATTTTCTTACATCTTTCAAATTCTTTTTCCTCAGTTATATCTAATTTATCTAAAGTAATTCTACCACTATCAACTGGAACTTTCCCTGAAACAATATTTAAAAAAGTTGATTTCCCTGCTCCATTACTTCCAACTATACAAACAAAATCTCCATTATCTATATTTATATTGAAATTATCAAATACCTTATTTTCATTAATACTTCCTTTATTAAAAGTCTTTGAAATATTTTCTAATTGAAGCATATTCATCACCTATCCATTAACTTATTTTAGATTGAAAAATACCTTGTAACCCTCTTTTAAACTTAAATGACTTCTTTAATGAAATGGATTCATTGCCAAAAGTAAGAGCAATTACTACAATAATAGCACTAATAAGCTTTAAATCACTTGGGTTAAAACCTAGTTTTAAACTTAAAGCTATACTTGTTCTATATAAAAAAGTACCTATTATACATAGAACACTAGCATTTAAAAAAGGTATATTCCTAAATATAGAATAGGCGAGAACTATTGAAGCAAGACCCATAACTACAGTTCCAGTTCCCATATTTATATCACTAAATCCTTGATACTGGGCTAATATACCACCAGCTAAAGCTATCATCCCATTAGAGATTGAAAGAGCTAGTATTTTAATTTTCCCTGTATCTAATCCTAAAGATATAATCATGTTTTCATTATCTCCAGTCCCTTTCATTACATAACCTAATTTTGTCTTAAAAAACAGTGTAAACAATACTGCACATAATATTAAAATAATAAGGTTCATAATCATACTATCCTTATTTGAAAATATAGTATCATAGTTAAATAATGAAAGATTTGACACTCCCATAACCCTAAGATTTATAGAATATAGTCCTACCATCACTAAAATTCCAGAAAGAATATCTTTTATTTTAAGTTTCACATTTAAAAATCCAGTTACAGCTCCAGCCATACCTCCTGCTAACATAGCTATAATTAAAGAAATATGAGGATTTACTCCCTTTATTATTAATACAGCAGATACACTGGCTCCTAGTGTAAAACTACCATCAGCAGAAAGATCTGGAAAATTAAGTATCCTATAAGTTATATAAACTCCCATCACCATAATAGAAAAAATGAAACTTTGTTGGAGGATGCCTAATAAAAATTTACTCATCTGATTCACCCTCCTTTATTATATTTCCACTATTTAATATGTCTTCTGGTATGTTTAATTTGAGTTTCTTTGCTATTTGTTCATTTATTGTAAGCTCAGTCTCAGTTAAATTGGCAACTGGAATATCTTTTATATCTTTTCCTTTTAATATATCAACGGCCATAAGACCTGTTTTATATCCAAGTTTATAATAATCAAGTCCTTCACATGCTAATGCCCCATTTTTAACCATAGGCTCATCTACACCTATCGTTCCTATATTATTTTCTACAGCAACTTTAGAAATAATAGGCATACTGGAAGCTATCAAATTATCAGATGGAAGAAATAAAAAATCTATTTCTTTTATTTTTGCATTTAATGCTGATTCTATTTCGGATGAATTTGTAACTGGAATCTCTACTATAGATATTCCCGTTTTTTTAGAAACTTCCTTAGCTTTATCTACTTGAACATGGGAATTGACCTCGCTTGTATTATATATAATCCCTACCTTTTTTGTATTGGGAAATAGTTTCTTTCCTAATTCAAGTTGTTTATCTATGGGAACTATATCAGTAGTACCTGTTATATTTCCATCAGGAGTATCTATATCTTTTACCAGTCCTGCTGAAATAGGATCAGTAATTGCTGTGAAAAGTATTGGTATTTCATTAGTAGATTGTAAAGCTGATTGGGCTGACTGAGTAGAAATAGCTAGTATTAAGTCCTTTTTTTGGGAAACAAAATTATCAGATATAGTCTTAGTCAAGGCCATATCACCTTGAGCTAATTGAATATCAATATCAATATTTTTCCCATCTTCATAGCCTTTTTCTTTCAAGGCATGAATAAATCCATCCCTAGCACTATCTAACGCAGGATGTTCTATAATTTGACTAATTCCTATTGAAATTTTTTCCTGAGATTTTGTGGATGAGCATCCACTTAAAGATATGACAATTATAAATAACAAAATAAAGCCTAAGCATTTACTTAGACTGGTACATTTTTTTCCTACCATGCTACCGTCCTCCTAATTTCATATTTATTTTTTACTTCTAAAAACCTACCATTCTACTTTTAGCCCGAAGGCTAGCTACTATATTACTAAATCTACTATTAAAAATTAAATATGCTAAACATTATAAACTCTTAAATATAGTTTGTCAATAGGGTTAAACTTGAAAAAATTGACAAGGTATCACTCTATTCCAAAATTCTAATCTAAAGGCGGTATAGATCTATGACCTACCCCTATTGCCAAATCATTTAAATGTAATAGTCCAATACTTATAAATAAACATACAACAATATGTTCCCCGAATCTAGCTATACCAATTTTACCACCGAAATTAAGTCCCATTGCTTTTGAATCTACCTGACTTATAGCATCCTTAGTTGCTCCTGCTACTGCCCCTTCATAAACATGCTCTTCTTTGATAATTCCTGTTTTTTTAGAGGCTACTAATGCCCTTTCTATTATTGTTGGAATTGAATTGATTAAATCTCCACCTATATCCACAGCTGTAGATTTTATATTCTGTTTTTCAAATTCCTTGACTAATATTTTTTCTTCTTGCCTAGTAGATACAGCTAGTTTTATAGCTGCCTTTGCAATTTCCGTACTCTTACTTTCCATATTTACCACCATCCTATGTACTTTAGTTTAAATTGTATATCTAAAATAATATTTTGTAAATAGTTAAAAACTCTTTTCCCTATACCATAGAAAATCCTAAAAAATCATATATTTCTAAATATGATTTCCAAAAAAAGTTCAATCTTTCCTCATCAAACATTACTACATCCAATGTAACTACTACACTATTTCTAAAAGTATAGCTTCTTCCAATATTCTACCCTTCACCTAAATCATAAAGTTCTTTTAATTCAATAAATATATCATCCTTATAATTAATTAAGCCTTTTGTATATCCTGATACAATAGCAATATTAATTTAAGATTGTTCATAATTACTCTACTTATTAAAGTCTCATAACTCTTATAAACTATCCTTAAATATAATTATCCTTAATATATAAGAGTATTATCCTACCTAAAAAGTTCATTTTATTTAAATAAAAAAATTAGTGGCATTTAAATACCACTAATTTTTTATATCAACTAAATTAGTTATAACACACCAATCTAAAGCTTGTTTTTTATCTATATTATCTTTTTCCATAGTTATATCATAAGGTGTTTTTTTCTCATTAATCATTTTTTCTAATGGAGTAATATATTCTCTTTCTTCTTCATTTAATCCATCTTTTGCAACTTTTATAATATACTTAGCTATTTCATAAATAGTTTTATCTTTTAACTTCCCATCCAATCCTTTTTCAATTATATCTGTTTTAGCTTTATTTATGTCAAAAATACTTGTACTTCCAACGTAGTTATATACTTTATCAATACTTTTCTCATTATATAATATTCCTTTTAATAGTGCAATTGCAGAGAAATTTAATGGATAAGGTATAGAATCCATCATTCTTACTTCCACATATTTTTTAGTTCTTACATCAGGAAAAAACATAGTTAAAACATGTTCTAATTCTTCTATTGAATAATCATCTGAATTAAAAACCTCCTTATAAGGCTTATCACCAGTATAGTAAAGTCTTTCTCCATTATCAATAAAAATAGGTGGTCTATTTAACACATATTCAGCATATTTTTTATATCCAAAGTCTTCATCTAATGCTATATCCACTATTCCACATCGATCACTATCACAATTTTCCCATATATGAGTTCTCAAATTTTTCTTATTCCATGTCTTTCCTTCAAAATAAAAAGCATTATCAAATATTGCATATATAACTGGAGAAATAATATTAGCTAATTTAAATTTCCTAATATAGTCTTCTTCAGACTTATAGTCAAAAGATACTTGTAAAGAAGCTGTACCTTTCATCATATTGTGAGCAAATGCACCCCTACTTTTAAAATATTCATACATATAGTCATATCTTTGTTTTGGCAATATTTTTATATCTGAAATTTTAGTTTCTGGTTGATATCCAGTGGTAATTAATGCCTGATTTTTTCTTTCTAAAATTGGAACTATTTCATTTAGAGAATTAAAATATTCTTTTTCTATCTCCTTTATATCTTTTTTTGCATTTATGCTCAATTCAAATTGGCTTCCTGGTTCAAGAGTTATAGTAGTTCCATTTTTATTAAGTCCAAGAAGATATTTTCCTTCATATATCCCTTTCCATCCTTTTGAAACCAATTCTTCTAAAGTTTCTTCCACCCCATTATCTCCATAATATGAAATAGTCTTAAAACTAGCTTTATCTATTATGAAATGTTCAAACTCTACACCTATCTTAAAGTCCTTTTTTTCTTTTTCATTGTCTTTAAAATATTTTTCTATTTCCTCTACTTGTCTTATATAATCCATTAATATCCCTCACTTTTCATAAACCACTTTATTCCTTTATACCCCATAGTTATAATCTGACACTTATATATACCCATATAGTATATATTTAACATAAAGAATAATGATTAAAAATATGATACAATTATTACAGGTGATATTATGAGAATATTATTAGATGGAGATGGTTGTCCTGTAGTGGATATTTCCATTAAAATAGCAAAACTATATAAATTAGAAGTTATTATAGTTAAAAATTATCATCATGAAATATATGATGATTATGCTACTATTATTACTGTAGAGCCAACTCCTGATAGTGCTGATTTTTATATTGTCAATGAAGCTAGAAAGGGAGATATAATTATTACACAAGACTATGGTTTGGCGGCTATGGCTCTTTCTAGAGGTGCATTTTGTATAAATCAAAATGGATTTATAATTGACTCTGAAAATATTGATGGACTGCTTAATAGGAGATATTTGAACCAAGAACTTCGTAGAAAACACAAAAAATATTCTAAATTTAAGAAAAGAAATACTCAAGCTGACATAATTTTTGAAAAAAATCTTAAAAATTTAATAGAGAGCCAGCTATAAATATTTCTTTTCACAAATTAAACCCATATTAATCATCTATCATATTATCCCTAAAAAACTTAATCAAACCATATTGAGCAAGGATTTCCATAAATTGAGTATCAAGAGAAGCTTCTAAGCCTTCTAACATTGCATTATCCTTATATCTTCTTTCATTTTCTTTAATTTCTCTACTAAATATTTTATATGCTTCTTCTTTTGTATTACAATCCTTTAGTAGATCAGCATATCTGTCATATTCTTTAGAAAGCTCATTCATAAAATAATTATCTAGTTCTGTATATCTACTTTCATATTCTTTCAGCACTTCTTCTTTACTTTTTAACTTTATCATATATGCCACTTCCTTTTAAATAAGTAATACATATATTATACACTAAATTTTCTTAATTTTCTATATTTGATTGTTTGCATAAAATAAGAATAACAATTCCTAAAAATTTACTTTTCTTTAGTTTTTCAAATAATTAAGAAAAATGAAAAAAGAAGTCCTTATCGATTATAATTATAAAACTATTACTATAGTAGATAAAAGTATATTGAAATAGTTTTATTTTTTTATCTACATCAGAGTTATATTTAATATAACAAATACACAATATAAATATAACTAAAAAGGGTAATATATAAATGAATATATTTTAAGCTGGAGGTGCCCGTTATGAGCGAATTAATAAATAATAGAGAATATAGACAGGAAATATTGAAAGAAGTTATTAGAGAACTCCATGCTGGAAAAACTGTAGAGGAAGTGAAAACTAAATTTGGTGAAGCTATAGAGGGAGTTTCTCCATCAGAAATATCCGCTATGGAACAGCAATTAGTTAAAGAAGGTTTGCCAATAGAAGAAATTCAAAATCTATGTGATGTTCATGCCGCAGTATTTAAAGGTTCTATTGAAGAAATACATCATCCCGAAGAAGTGCCAGGACATCCCATTTATACTTTAAGAAAAGAGAATGACGCTATTCAAGAGTATATTTTAGAAAATATTAATCCCCACCTAGATAAGTTCATTAAAAAAGATAATGAGGACAATATAAATAATCTTATAGAAGATATTAATTTACTTTGGGATATTGACAAACATTATAGTAGAAAAGAAAATTTAATTTTCCCTTATTTAGAAAAATACAATATTACAGCTCCACCAAAAGTAATGTGGGGAGTAGATGATGATATCAGGGCATTATTGAAAGATATTAAACTAATGCTTAAAGATTATAGGGGTAATAAAGATGAAGTAGATGAAAAAATTAAACATGCAATACATCAAATTGAAGAAATGATTTTTAAAGAAGAAAGTATATTATTCCCTATGGCTTTAGAAACATTAACTGAAGATGAATGGATAGAAATATATGATGAAAGTGATGAAATAGGCTATGCCCTGATTTCTCCAGATACTAGGTGGAAATTAAAAAGAATCAATATAGATAAAAAAGAAGAAAATGATCCTATGAAAGATGGATATGTAAAATTTGAGACAGGGGTTCTCTCTTCAAAAGAAATAAATCAAATACTTAATGCTATACCAGGAGATATGACCTTTATTGATAAAAATGATATTGTAAAATATTTCTCCCAAGATGAAAATAGGATATTCCCTCGTACAAAAGCTGTAATAGGACGAAGTGTACAAAATTGTCATCCACCTGCTAGCGTTCATATAGTCGAAGAAATATTAAATGACTTCAAGTCCGGGAAAAAAGATAATGAAGATTTCTGGATTAAAATGGGAGATTTATATGTACTAATTAGATACTTTGCCATTAGAGATGAAAATGGTGAATACTTAGGTACATTAGAATTTACACAAAACATTGCTCCAATAAAAGCATTAGAAGGGGAGAAAAGATTATTATCTAAATAATTTAACTCTATATCATTAATACTTTCTATTTCTATCACATTTTCCTCCAAAAATTTAGCTTTTAAAAAATAAATGGACAGCAGCCAATGGAAATTCCAAAGCAAAGATTTGTAAAATAAAAGCGTCCTATTTATAATAGTTTTACCACTAAACTCAAATAAAAAGGATGTTGATAAAATGAACAAAAGTTATTTAAAACAAATGCTCACTTATATTAATATAAATATATCATATTGGAAAAAATCAATAGTTTAAAAGATAGAAGAGAAAAACATTCCATAAAACTTTCAACATGTAAGTTTAATAAAAAGAAAATTATCATTATAAAATTTGAAGCTAAACTTCTAGGAATTTCATGACATAATAACTAGATATTTTATTATTAAATAAAAAACCCTAACTAATTTTCACTAGTTAGGGTTTTAACTTCCTATAAATTTTTAGCAAAATCTATTCCAAACTCTCTGCAACGTTCTAATCCTTCTTCATCTGGGTTCCATAATTCTTTTATGCCATTATTTATTACTTCAAATTTTGCATCTTTTAATCTTTCTGTTATAATCTTTACTGATTCACCACTCCATCCATAGGAACCAAAAGCAGCTGCTTTTTTATTCTTAAATCCTAAACCTTTTACCATGTCAAGAATTCCTGATATAGAAGATAGTATACTATTGTTTACTGTAGATGCTCCTACTAGTACTGCATCTGATTTAAACATTTCAGTTATAACATCATTCTTATCTGAATTTGCTGCATTGAATAGTTTTACTGCAACATCTTTATTCTCCGACTTAATACCTTCTGCAATAGCTTCTGCCATTCTTCTTGTAGCATTCCACATACTATCATACACTATAGTGATTTGATTTTCCTTATAATCTTTTGCCCATTCTAAATACTTTCCTATAATTTGAGCTGGATTATCTCTCCATATGATACCATGACTTGTTGCTATCATATTTACTGGTAAATTAAATCCTAAAATTTCTTCAATTTTCCTTGTTACAAGAGGGCTAAATGGAGCTAATATATTTGCATAGTATTTCATTGCTTCTTGATATAATTCTGCTTGGTCCACTAAATCATTGTACATCAAATCAGATGCATAATGTTGACCGAAGGCATCGTTACTAAATAATATATTCTCACCATCCATATATGTAAACATGCTATCCGGCCAATGGAGCATCTTTGCTTCAATAAATGTAAGCTTATTTTCTCCAATATCTAATGTATCTCCTGTTTTCACTTCAACAAAATTCCAATCTTCGTGATAATGGGCCTTCAATATTTTTGCACCAGCAGCTGTACAATAAATAGGTACGTCGGGTATTTCCTTCATAAGTAATGGCAATGCACCACTATGATCTACTTCAGCATGGTTTGCAATTATATAATCTATTTCATTTAGGTTTATTTCTTTTTTAAGATTTTCAACAAATTCTTCATCAAAAGGTTTCCACACAGTATCAATTAGTACATTCTTTTCATCCCTTATTAAATAGGAATTATAGGAAGTTCCTCTATGTGTAGAATATTCATCTCCATGAAATCTTCTAAGTTGCCAATCAATTTTTCCTACCCAAGTTACCTTATCAGTCATTTTAAAACTCACAATATTACCTGGTTTCTAAAATCATATTAAATAGTATAAATATGATTTTTCACTTATTATTAAGTGGTAGCATCACAGGATTCAGCTACTAGGGTATAGCCTCTTGACTATAAATCTTATATAGCCTTATCTACATTTAGTATATAAGTACAACAAGATTAAAGGTGTTACCTTTCCCTATAGTTTATATCTAAAT
Source organism: Anaerosalibacter massiliensis (assembly GCF_024623155.1). Taxonomy (NCBI): domain Bacteria; kingdom Bacillati; phylum Bacillota; class Tissierellia; order Tissierellales; family Sporanaerobacteraceae; genus Anaerosalibacter; species Anaerosalibacter massiliensis. The sequence continues at coordinate 65,820 of NZ_JANJZL010000003.1, read as the reverse complement.
TGTTAAAGGCTTTTCCTTCTAGGTGTCCTTTAACAAGATAAAACTTAAGGTTAAGAGGCTATACTTAGTATGTATTTCCTGTTTCTTTGCCACAAACCAGGTTTTTCACCGCCTTTCTTTTTAATTTTTTTACTTATTATTGACCACTGTTTCCAGTTGTTCTCCTTGTTGAATTTAAGTTTCTCTTTTTCTGTTGATAGTTTATCTTTTAAAAGCTTCGGTACCTTTTCGTTATAGCCGAAAGCTCTACGACCAATTACTAAAGCTGAACTTTCATGAACATTTAGTCCATATTGGTGAGAATATTTATATAGTCCTATTTTACTTGTATATTGAGGCTTTACTTTTATTACTTGGACTCCTTCTCTCCTAGCTTTAGATTCAAGATTTGATAGTAATTTTCTATATGTGAATTGATCTCTAATTCTTGCAAACTTACTTTTTACATCTCTATCATTTTTAAACTTTAAATCTTCTATAGATATAGCACAGCCTTCGGCTTTAGCTATCTCTATTACTTCTTTTGCTAACTCACCACATAAATTATTTCGCTTATTACTTCTTGCATATAATAATTCATTTTGCTTTAAATAGGTAGAATTTTTATAATTTGCATTTTTGTCTAGTCTTGTTAATGCAAAACCATCTGGATTTGTGTCTACTCCTATTATGCCATTATCTGTAGTATAAAGTTCTTTATATTCTCTTAATTTACTTTCATCTATAGTAATATGTACATATATCTTACCTTCTCTTTTAATAAGTTCTACTTTATAAGCTTCACCTATTTTTAAATAGTCTAGTACCATTTGTCTATAGTTTCTTCCATTTATCTTACCTGTTTTTTTAGATAGTTTTTGTGGTAAATATAATGGTATCTGCATTTTTATTGCCCAATTTCTTTTATCTTTATTTAAAGTGGATATTTCTAGAAAGGTCATATTATCTTTTATTATTATTCTTAAGTTTGGATTGCCTCCCTTAGTTTTATCTCCTCTAGAATAGTAGTTATTGTCTCTTAACTCTTTCCATTCTTCATTAGTTATTTGACCTTTGCATCTTTTGATAAAATTTTTTCTGCCTCCAAAAATTACTTTTGGGATTGTGTTACTATCTATATGATTTTTATAAAATTGTTGTTTTTTCTTCCGTTTATTTAGTTTTTTAGTTAAAGCATTTATTTTATTTTTTGATTTAGCTTTTTTAAGTTGTTTTTCTATCCTTTTTACTTTCTTTGAATAATTATCATAGTATTCCTTAACTAATTTCTTTTGAGATGCTATTATCTGGCTTGCTGCTTTAAGGGCATCTTTACTTTGTCTTATATTTAATCCATATTTCTTTGAAATATATTTTTCTATTTCTCCCTTTTTCATATTTCCTTCTATAAGTCTATTAAAACCATATCTTTTTGCTGATGAAAATACAGTCATTAGTCTATTAATTTCAAATTCTGCATCTTTAGATACATTGATTAATATACCTCTAACCGTTACTTTCATCTATTTCACCTAGCTTTCTAAAAGGTAGCATAAGCACCATCTCCTTATGCTTATTATATAATAAGCAAACATACGTTTCGATATTTTTATGAATATAATTTACAATAGCTTAATACTATTTAGCATTGTTTTCGTATACTGTTTCTAATCTCCCTACATTCTTTCTTGTCTTTCATATTAACACATACCATTACATATATACACTAGAATAATAAAAACTAATCATTTATGTTAAAAAAAACTGGGTACAATAGTCTTGAGGTGATTATATGAAATCAATAGATATTATGATTCAAGAGCATGAAAATATTAGAAGAATGTTAAAAGTCATAAGAAAATATTCTTATAAAGTACTTCTTAATGAAGAAATAGATTATAATGATTTCTATAAAATAATAGATTTTATTAGAAATTATTCTGATAAACATCATCATATGAAAGAAGAAAAAGTACTATTTAAAATTATGAAAGAAAATCTTCCGCAATTTGCAAAAAATGGGCCTATTACGGGTATGTTAATTGAACATGACATTGCCCGTCTTTACATCCTAAATCTAGAAAAAGCTTTAGGTGAATACAAAGAAGGAAATGATGAAAAAAGATTAGATATAATAGCTAATTCTATATCTTATGCTGATTTATTAAATAGACATATTGACAAAGAAAATACAGCTCTGTATAAATTTGCTGAAAAATTACTACCTTGTGATAGTAAAAACAAAATAGATGAACAAAGTGAAGAAATTGAAAAAAGTGCCAATAAAAAAGGTACCCAAGATAAATACCTTAAGCTACTTAAAGAATTAGAAGATAAGATTAGTTTAAGAGAGTAGTATAAAGTGATTTATGTCTAAATAATAATAAATGCTTTTTTCTGGTAAGACAAAAATAACAAATAAAGCCAGAAAGGAGCATTTTTTTATGACTACATTGAAAAAAGAACTTTATGGCTACACTGAAATATAATTAAAACTAAATTTGGAGAGTAGAACAAATATAGATTAATATTATTTAGATTTATTTAGTTCTCCTCTTTTTTGATTAATCATAAATAGTCATACAATGTCCAGATAAATTCATAACCTTTTATTCTGCCTACCCCTCCATAACTACAATCTATTTCATTATATTCTTTCGATTTTATCCTTTCTTACTCCCGAGCTATTTATCAATATAGGTACTGGATCTCCACTATGTTCTTTTTTTCACATGGAGTTGAATGATCTGCGCTAAGGCTATGATTGTATCCTCTGGATCATACTTTAATATATTTCCTATAAGTTTATCAAATAATTCTATAGCTTGTACTTTCCCTTTTGGATTTTCATAAGGTATTTATATTCTATTTACTAATATTTCAATTATAATTTGAAATAATGATTTTAAAAATCCTAATCCTAGAAATAAAAGATGAGATTTCTTTTGAAGATATAGAACACCTATATATTCTCTTATAATTGCATTTAACCAATAGTAGAATTTTGTCTTTGATCCTGAACCATCACATTTAATCCCAAGCTTTTTAGCAATTAGCAATGCACGAAAAACATGGAAATTATTAGTAACAACAAGTATTTCAGGTTCACTTTGATTCTCCCTTTTCATCCAATCTTCTTTAATTAACTCATATGAAAAGCACAAGTTTTCTTCTGTGTTTTTTGATCTTGTTTCTCTAATAATATACTTTTGTTCTAAACCCTTATCAATTGCATAGTTAGCCATAGCTTCTCCTTCTGGTAATGCCTCATCATGGCCTTGTCCTCCAGAAAATACTACCTTGACTAAATGATCTTCTAAGTTAAATTTATTATGTTTTTCAATCCCTTTTTCTATTCGACTTGCAAGCAAAGGCGTAACTTCATTATTTATTAAACCACTACCTAAAACAATAATATAATCATATGTCTTTCCTAAGTGAGGTATAAGATTTAATAATGATGAAACAAAAAATAATACCATTACAAATAAAAAATATCCAAAAACAAATGTAATAAAATCAAATAAACTACTTAAAATAATATTGTCTATATTACTATATAACTTTGGAAATATAAAAATCCAAATAATTAATGCTATGCCAAAACCAAGTGATAATAAATGCGAAATAGTGACTCCTTCCCTTTTAACTAACTTAGTTCCTGTAGTAAAAAGACTAATTACAAACCATATAATAAAGATAGGAACTGAAAGAATCACACCAACTACCAATAAAATACTGAAATAATAAACAAACGGAATATCAGAATATGAAAAAACAAACAACATTGCTAAAAATGCCAACATAATCAGGAAAACAAATAAATTAACACCTATAAATAATGTACGTCTTTCTTTTTTCATATTATAATAAAACAACACACCTGATAAAATAACGAAAGCCCAAGTAATTACTTTAATATACAAAATTATACTCCTTTCAAATATTCATAGTGATATTGTATCGAAACTAATCAATATTTTCTATGTAAAAATACAAAATATGATAATAATTAAGAGCCCCTAACCAAAGACTCTTTCCTTTTCTCCATACGCTAATAATAGTATTGCATTTATCGTTACAAGTAATACGCTTAGCTCATGAATCAACATTCCTGAAGATAAAAATGCTATTTTAGTAATTGCACCTATTTCTTCTTGACTACTTACTTCTATCTCACTTCCTGATAATAGCTTTAGCAAATGGTGTCCTGAATACATTTCTCCTTTAATTTCATCTGATTCAACAACTTCCTTATTAAAAGTAACTTTTGTCTTACTTGAATTAAATAACACTTCTAATTTTTCTACACCTTTTGTTTTCATAACATAACTCCTCCTTAAATTCTAGTTGTCTTTATTCTCTACATTTATTATAGAAAGTATTTAAGTAAAATACTTTGACCTAAACCAAAATTATAATAAATAATAAAATTTAGATATAATAAAGCTAATAATTTAAGATTCTTGATAGATTTGTCTTTCTCATTACGAAGTATTAGGTGAAGAGGTAAAATCTACATGTAGAAAATAAGGCCTAAAGAAGGTGATCTTTTGAAGATAACGGAAAAAAATTTTATTGAACAAATGAAAAAAAGAAATGAGAAAGCTTTAGAATATGTAATTGATAATTATGCTTGGATTCTCAAAACAGTTTTAAAAAAGCACCTCTTCAACCTTGAGAATCTTTATGAAGAATGTATGAATGATTGTCTACTTGCTATATGGAATAATATTCATTACTACAATCCTCAAAAATCCAGTTTTAAAAATTGGATAGCAGGAATAGCTAAATATAAATCCATTGATTATATGAGAAAATACTTAAAGGATTTAGAAAATGGAAATATAGATGATATTGTTCTTGCTTCTGAAGATAATTCTATTAAAGAGATTTTATCTAATGAAATTAGTATGGAAACTAAGAAAATGCTCTATAGTTTATCAGAAGAAGATAGGGAGATTTTTAAAAAACTATATTTTGAGGAAAAGAACATGAACGAAATTTCTAAAGAAACAGGACTTAGTAAGTCTATTTTATATAACAGACTTTCAAGAGGCAAAAAGAAGATGAGAAAAAATATTAGTGTAAAAGGAGATTATGAAAATGAAAGACTCTAAAAATATTTACACTCTTTTAAATGAAATGGAAATTAATATAGATGATTATGAAAAAGAAATGTTAAGCGATATTGAAAAACAAAATTTAAAAAGTAGTTTTAAGAAAAACCTTAAGAAGAAATTTAATTTTAAAAAGCTTGGTACTGTTGCAGCTGCTTTATTAATATCCATAGGTATTTTCAGCCAAACAACTATAGGAAAATCTGTTTATGCTAATGCTGAATCAAAAATTTCAGAAATATCCTATTCCATAGGAAAGTCTTTAGGTCTTAAGAAAAATATTGAGCCCTATACAAATATAGTTGGTGAAACTAGAGAGGATAAAGGTATAGAGGTTAAATTAAATGAAGTAGTTATAGATAAGGATGAATTAATTTTTTCTACAATTGTATGTATGGATAAAACCGTAGATAGACTAGATTTTGATTTTGATATCTATATAGATGGAAAAAAAACAGACCGTCCTGGTGGAGGCGGAGATTTTGAAAAAATTGATCACTCTGAAAATATATTTTTCAATATTGCCTACACTGATATAAAAGAAATTGATACCACAAAAAACATGGATATAAAAATTGTACTAAACAATTTAAATTATAATATAGGTACTTCTATGGATAATATAGTTGGAGAATGGGTATTTGAATTTAATGCAAATGGTGCTGAACTCGCAAAAAATACTTATGCCTTTCCATTAAACTATTCATTTAATATAGGTAAAAAGAATTATATTCTAGAAGAATTTAGATCCAACCTAATGGGTCAAAAAATATTTGGAAAAATAGAAAATGATTCTGAATATCATTATATTGTATTAGAAGGATATGATGATTTGGGAAACAAAGTTGGCTTCTTTCCAACTAGTGAGTCACGAGATAACGATTTAAATTTAACAAATTTAGTATTTGAATATGATGATAACTACGGTGTGCTCTCTGATGAAGCCAAATATATTACCCTAATTCCCTATGCCTCAAAACCAGTTCCAATTGGCGGAAATGAAGATGATCCAAAATATGATTCTAAGCCAGTTGGTGAAGAATTTACAATATTTTTAGACAAGTAAAATATAGAAAGTCCACTTATATTTCCTATAAGTGGACTTTCTTATTTATGCTTCTAAAAACATCTTCATATCATCTTCTACATTTGTTATTCCACCAATTCCAAAGTTTTCAACTAATACTTTTGCTACATTTGGTGAAAGGAATGCTGGTAGAGTTGGTCCTAAATGAATATCTTTCACTCCTAGATACAACAGTGATAACAATACTATTACAGCTTTTTGTTCATACCAAGCTATATTATAAGCTATTGGTAGATCATTTATATCTTCTAATTCAAATATTTCTTTTAACTTAAGAGCTATAATAGCTAATGAATATGAATCATTACATTGCCCAGCATCTAATACTCTTGGTATTCCATTAATATCTCCTAAATTTAATTTATTATATTTATATTTAGCACATCCTGCCGTTAAAATAACTGTATCTTTGGGAAGAGCCTTTGCAAAATCTGTATAATAATTTCTACTCTTCATTCTTCCATCGCAACCTGCCATTACAAAGAACTTCTTAATAGCTCCTGTTTTAACTGCTTCTACTACTTTATCAGCTAATGCAAATACTTGTGCATGGGCAAATCCTCCAACAATCTTTCCTTTTTCTATTTCAACTGGTGCTGGTAATCTTTTAGCGTGTTCAATTATTTCTGAGAAATCTTTTGCTTTTCCATCTACTCTATCAGGAATATGTTTAAATCCTGGATATCCTGATGAACCTGTTGTATATACTCTATCTGCATAAGAAGCTTTTGGTGGAACTATACAATTTGTTGTAAATAGTATTGGACCATTGAACTTTTCAAACTCCTCTTTTTGTTTCCACCATGCATTACCATAGTTTCCTACAAAATGGTCATATTTTTTAAATGCTGGATAATAGTTAGCTGGCAACATTTCACCATGAGTATAAACATCTACTCCAGTACCTTCTGTTTGTTTTAATAATTCTTCCATATCCTTTAAATCATGACCTGATATAAGTATTGCAGGATTGTTTCTAACTCCAATGTTTACTTCAGTTATTTCTGGATTTCCATAAGTTGATGTATTGGCTTTATCAAGTAAAGCCATAGTATCTACACCGTATTTACCAGTCTCAAGTGTAAGTGCAACTAAATCATCTACAGTTAAACTATCATCTAAAGTAGCTGCTAAAGCTCTTCTAATAAACTTAGATATTTCTTCATCTTCATACCCTAAATTCATAGCATGCTCTGCATAAGCTGCCATACCTTTAACACCATAAGTAATTAATTCTCTTAAGGAACGAATATCTTCATTTTCTGTAGCTAAAACTCCTACTTCCTTACTACCTGCTTTAAATTCAATTTCATCCTTTGAATTAACTGTAAATGTTGCAGGATCTTTTAATTCTCCTAACTTTACACCTTTTTCTATTAGAACATTTTTTAATTCATCTCTTAATTTAAGAGCCTCTTTTATTTTTTCAAAGAATCTATCTTTATCAAAATTTGCATTTGTTATTGTCATAAATAATCCTTCAATTATAAATCTATCTAAACCTGGCATTTTAAATCCGATCTCGTCTGCCTTTAGCCCTAATACTGAAATACCTTTTAATGCATATATCATTAAATCTTGGAGTTGAGCTAATTCCGCTGTTTTACCACATACTCCAACTTTTGTACAGCCTTTTCCTCCAGCTGTTTCTTGACATTGATAACAAAACATACTCATATTTTACTCCCCCTTAGTCTTTTTCTTTCTATAATCTATACTACTATAGTCTAAATTGAATTTCGGTAACATAGGTTACCTATTATCAATTTTTAATAATTAATTCCTGCTGGCATAATATTATTTGGATTAAAAGCATGGCAAGGTGTTACTCCGTAAACCATATTACATTTTGGACATTTTCCCTCAAAATTTAACATCTCAAATTTCTCCCCACATTTAGAACATTTTTTAATCAGTGGCACAGGCATAGGTTGTTTATCAAAACCCATCTGTCTTACCTTATCAACTACTTGTTTTCCATTTTCAAAACTTCCTGAACAACCTTCATGAGACATATAAAAAGACCTCCTTTTTATTTAAGAATACTTTTATTTAATTCTTCTCCATTTCTCAAACTATTTCTCATACTCTGAATAGTCCTGTCCATTTTTTCAAGCTTTAATAAAACTTCCTTTTCTTCATTATTAGTTTTTATAATTTTATCTATTCCACCATTTTTTATTACAATTCTTCTATCAGCCATTAAAGCCAAAATAGGATCATGGGTAGCCATTAAGACTATTTTGTCACTACTTACTAATAAATTTAATGCCTTCTTTCTATCAATACCTGCATTTTCAATTTCATCAATTAATACTATTGGTGAAGAACTTAAAATTGCTGTATCCGCTATCATCAATGCTCTTGACTGTCCACCACTTAAACTAGTTATAGGTGTACCTAGATTAAATTTTTCTCCTGCTAAATTATTAGCCGCTTCTATTATATTTTTTATTACCTCTTCCTCATTTTCCACCATTCTACTTTGTGCATGAAGTTCCAAAAACTCATGGACAGTTAAATCCATTACAAAATTCATATTTTGTGAAAGCTGGGCTACAAGTTTATTATTAGAAGAAAACCTCCATTTTTTATCCAGTATTTCATTATTGATAAGGATGGTTCTCCCTGTAGGGGTATCATTTTGAGCTGCCCATTCTATATCTGCTAAAAGCCTACTTTTTCCTGAACCTGTAGGCCCTACAATAGATACAATTTCCCCACTATTTATTTTTATTTCTTCAAATCCTTCTTTTTTTCCGTTTTTATCCCTTCCTGCCAGTATTGTTAGTGATTCCACTGATTTTTCTTCTTTAATTCCTAAAAATTCTATCATTTGATTTATATATTCTGAGAGACCTTCAATAAGCTTTTTAGTGTCAATTGCCCATTCTTCTATTTCTTCTTCTGAGAAATGGTTTAGATATTCTTCAAAGGTATTTCCTTCAAATCCTTCAATATCCAATTTGTTATTAGAAAAATAGTTTATTATAAAAGGGTATTTCTCTAATAACTCTTTTAATGTAATTGAATTTATTATTCTATTATCTGCCATCTTTATCACCTAATTTCATCTTTCTTACATTTCCCATTTGATAATCTTCACCTATTCTTGTTTCCCCAAGACAATAGGAGCATAATGCTGAAGGCATAGAAAATTTAAGCCTCTTTCCTTTAACTGTATCTATTTCTTCATTTTCATCATAAATAAGGGTACTTAACTCATAAGCCCCTTGACCAGTAAGGCCATTAATATGAATAGTTACTGCCTTGGGATTTACTGAATTTACTTTAGATGAAAATACTTCTCTTTCTGCTTGAGATACTATATCCCCTTTAGTGATAACTACAATATCTGCTGATTTTAACATAGGTCCTATTTTTTTAGGAGTATTTATTCCACTTAAATTATCAATAACACAAATAGATTTTATACCTTGTATATAAGGAGAACATCTATTGCATAATCCTGCACTTTCTGTAATTAAAAAATCTAAATTTTGTTTCTTTCCCCACTGGACTACTTCTTCTATATTGCTTATGAAAAAATGGTCTGGGCATAGAGAGCCTGAAAGTCCTTTTCTCACTGGTACTCCTGCTTTTTCATATAATATATCATCATCTGTATATAAACAGTCAAACTTAACTACTCCTACCGATATACCTCTTTGCTTTAATGCTTCAATAGTTTTCAATATTACTGAGGTCTTTCCAGAAGATGGAGGACCTGAAAATGTTGCTATATTCATATATATCACCCCTAAATTGACTCATTAAATAATTCTTCACATATTTTTATTTTCTCTCCAATATCATTTTCGCTTATATAATCCCATCCTAGCCACATATATTTATTGTCTTTAGATACCATATTGTCTACTTCTGGGTTAGTACTTGGAAATCTACCATTGTGGGCTAATATTTCTCCTACCTTTTTTGATGCAAAGAAATCTACAAAAGGTTTTATTTCTTTTTCCTTCGATTTTTTAGTAAGTAAAAATATAGGACTAATAATCGCCCCATCAGAAGGCCAAACTGCTACCATAGGACCATTTTCTTTAGTCATTTTTGTAAAGAAATATGGCATAATAGTTACTACTGGTCTTTCCATCTTTTTCATATGAGATTTAACCATTTCTGAGGGATGCATACTTTTTAATAAAGATTTACCTAATTTTCTAATCCCATCTTCTCCATATTTCTTGTATATATTTAAAAGAATAGCATTAAATAAATCAAAATCTCCAATAGGCAAACTCACTGCATTTTCAAATTCTTCGCTTAAAATATCTTTCCAGCTTCTTGGTATTTCTCTTCCTTTTAATTCTTCTCTATTTACAAGAAAAACTGCAGGTACTGTGCCAATTATAGAATATTCACTTTCTGGATCTTTAAGATTTATATATTCATTATAAAAATCAGCATTTAATCTATTAAATCCTGTCATATCTTTAAAAACACCTTTAGCTTTAAATTTTCCCATTAAATCTTTATCAAAAAATAAATCAAAACCAGCCGATATAAATATATCTGATATATCTTTTTCTGACTTTGCATTTTCTAAAGATTCTTTTAGCCAATCTATTCCACTAGATGCTGCTTTTAGTTCATAATCTATAGTAATATTTAAATCGTCTTTTTTCTCATCCATCCATTTATTAAAAGAATCCATCAATGGAATCCTTACGGGACAAGGTAGTACTCCATCAATTCTAATATCAGCTTCTTTGTTTTCTGTGTTTTGAATCAAAGTTTCATCTACTATATTCTTCTTTTCTTCAATTATTTCTACAAGTCTTCCTACAAAAGTTTCTACATTTATTTTCTTCATAGACAATGCCATTTCTAAAGAAATTGCTTTTCCAAAACTTTTTCTTTTTTCTTCATCTCTCATATCTTCAAATCCAGTTGAAACGAATAAACTCAATGTTTCTGGATATTTTTCTGTAATATCATATAATGAATCTTTTATATTAAAATATTTATTCATATTTATAACCTCCAAATATATACATGTAAATATTCTCTTTTCTTTAATATTATTTTAACCTTAAAAGTAAAAAATTTCGGTAACTTGAGTTACCGAATTCCCTAATAAATATTTTGCATAATACTTAAAACAACTTTATGTCTTTGTTGTGCATTTTCTGTATTAAATGGATTATAAATACTAGGAGCTTTTAATGATCCAGCAAGAAGAGTAGCTTCATCAAAATTCATATCTCTTGCAGATTTATTGAAATATTTTTGACTTGCTGCTTCAATTCCATAAGCGCCTTCTCCATAATATATTACATTAGTATACATTTCTAATATATCTTCTTTAGTATAATTATCTTCAATTGCAAGAGCAACTATTAATTCTTTGACTTTTCTACCTAAACTCTTTTCATTTGTAAAGAATAAATTTTTTGCAAGTTGCTGTGTAATAGTGCTTCCACCTTGTTTATATTCTCTAGCTTTTACATTTACTAAAGTTGCTCTTCCCATAGCTATGGGATCAAATCCTATATGTTTAAAAAATCTTTTATCTTCCACAGTAATAAGTGTATTAATAAAATCCTCAGGTATCTCTTCATAATCAATATAATTTGGTATATTGTTTTTTATTTGCCCCTTTAAATCTCTATTTAAATCATAATTTGTATTTTCAAATTTAATAAAATAATTTGCTATCTTAGGCAATATATTAAATATAAGGGAAAAAGTTGTTAATACTACTAAGAAAAACACTAACTTTTTAAATCTTTTCATATATTTCACCTCTATATATCATAAATTAACTTCTTACTCTAAGTTTAACCTTATATTAGAATATATACCATCGATTAAGATAACAAAAGTAATTCTTATCTTACTATTTTGTAAGTAAAATAAAAATTAAATTTTTCTGATTCTTTACAATATTATAACAAAGTGCTATAATTTAAAAAATATTAAAATTGGAGGGATTTCATGCTGTTAAATCCGGTAGTGTTATCTGTTATTTTAATGACTGTACTATGCCTTTTAAAGTTAAATATTATATTAGCTTTAATATTGGCTGCTCTTACTGGGGGAGTACTTTCTGGGATGAATATTACTGAAACAATGACAGTTTTAATCAAAGGCATGGGAGGAAATGCCGAAACAGCTTTAAGTTATATTTTATTAGGAACATTGGCTACTGCTATTAATAAAACAGGAATTTCAAATCTTCTTGGAAAGGGCATTTCAAACCTCATTCAAGATAGAAGACTACTACTAGTTCTTTTAATTGCAATTATAGCTTGTCTTTCTCAAAACTTAATTCCTGTCCATATTGCTTTTATCCCAATACTTATTCCACCTCTTATTAATCTAATGAATAAATTAAAAATTGACAGAAGATCAGTAGCCTGTGCTTTAACTTTTGGACTAAAAGCTCCATATGTCATGCTTCCTGTAGGGTTTGGTCTTATCTTTCATAATATTATAAGAGATAATCTTATTGAAAATGGAGTGGATGTAGTAACTAAAATGGTATGGAAATCAATGTTACTTCCTGGTATTGGAATGACCATAGGACTTCTAATAGCTATCTTTATAACCTATAGAAAACCTAGAGAATATGAAATAGTAAATAATGTGTTTGAAAATCATCTTACTGTTACTTCTGAGAATGAGGAGAAATCTAATTATTCAATCCGAAAACAAATTGCTGGACTTATAGGAGCTATTACAGCCTTTATAGTTCAAGTTGTTACAACTTCGTTGCCATTAGGTGCTATAGCAGGACTTTTCATCATGCTTATACTTGGAGCTTTTAAATTTAAAGATATAGATAATCTAATGGATGACGGCATAGCTATGATGGGATTTATAGCTTTTGTAATGCTAATAGCCTCAGGTTATGGTGCTGTTTTAAGAGAAACTGGAGGAGTTGACACATTAGTTGAAGCTGCTACTGGTTTAATGGGAGGAAGTAAGATTATTGGAGCTATTGTAATGCTTTTCATAGGACTAATTGTCACTATGGGAATTGGAACTTCTTTTGGGACTATTCCTATTATAGCAACTATTTATGTTCCCCTTGCTTCATCTTTAGGATTTAGTCCAGCTGCTATTATTGCATTAGTTGGTACTGCTGGAGCATTAGGAGATGCAGGTTCTCCAGCTTCCGATAGTACTCTTGGTCCTACTTCAGGATTAAATATAGATGGCCAACATGATCATATTTGGGATACCTGTGTCCCTACATTTTTACACTTCAATATCCCATTAATAATATTTGGTACAATAGCAGCATTAATATTGTAAATTCCACAAAAAGGCTCTCTTTTTAAGAGAGCCTTTATATAATTTAAATTTTTCATTTTCCTAAAAAATTTCTTAAATCTTCTTCTGTATTGAGATTTAGGAACATCTCCCAATTGGGACTAAATATCCTAGCTTCTTTTTCTTCTATACAATAAGTTGGTATTTTTTCAAATAAGGACCTTAATGATCTCTTCCCTTGCGATAAATTATTTTCTATATCTATTATTATATCTTTTGAATAGAAAGCATTAAAAGGCTCTATGTTTTTTCCACATCTTGTTACATAAATTTCAGCATATATCTCTAAATCCCTGATTTTAGATTTCATATATCTAATATATTTTAAATTTATATTTGGCATATCACAAGCAATAAAATAGACAAATTGGCTACTAGCACATTTAAGTCCAGCATGAATACCACTTAAAGGTCCTTCCCCTACTATTATGTCTTCCATTATTTTGATATTAGAATCTGAATAATATTCAGGACTATTAGTTACAATTATTATTTCTTCAAATTCTTTATTTAGCTTATCTATTAAATTATATATAAGCCTTTTTTCACTTACTTCTAATAGTTGTTTATCAAATCCCATCCTAGTACTTTTTCCGCCCGCTAAAATAGCAGCTGTTCCTAATTTTTTCACTGAATCACCCTTTATTATAGAACACTATTATTATAATATTACAGATTTTCAGCTTTTTCTACCTTTACAGCAGAAATCTTATATTCTGCTGTTTTGCTAATGGGGTCATAAGCTGAATTAGTAAGCTCATTTACAGGAGATTCTTTATAATGAAATGTCATGAACATCATTCCTGGTTTAACCTTATCAGTTATAGTTGCTCTAGTTAGTATAGAACCCCGCCTTGAAGTAACTCTAACAAAATCTTCTTCTTTTATTTCTAATTTTTCAGCATCTATAGGATTTATCTCCGCAAGTTCATAAGGTCTTATTTCATTTAACTTTTTAGAATGTCTAGTCATAATATTATAGTGATATAGCATCCTTCCTGTTGAAAGAAGTATTGGGTATTCTTCACATACAAGCTCTGCTGGTTCTTCGTACTCAACTGGAATCATCAATCCTTTTCCTCTCGGAAACTTTCCTTTGTGAAGATAAGGGGTTCCAGGATGATTTTCTGTCGGACATGGCCATTGTATTCCTACCTTATCTATTCTTTTGTAAGTTATACCTTTATAACTAGGTGTAGTTAATCTTATTTCATTAAATATTTCTTCTGAATTCCTATATTCAAAACCACTTGCTCCTAACTTCTTGGAAACCTCACATAATATTTTCCAATCTAGTCTACATTCTCCTGGAGCTTCCACAGCTTTTCTTACTCTTTGTACCCTTCTTTCTGTATTTGTGAAAGTACCATCTTTTTCAGCATAGCATGTAGCAGGCAATACTACATCAGCAAATTTAGCTGTTTCAGTTAAGAACAAATCTTGTACTACAAGAAAATCTAAACTATTTAAAGACTTCTTCACATGATTTGCATCTGGATCTGTTAAAACTGGATCTTCCCCCATGATATACATTGCCTTAACATTTCCCTCTAACGATTCGTCTAACATTTCAGGTATTCTAAGCCCTTTATCTGGATTTAATTTTACTTTCCAAACCCTTTCAAAAAATTCTCTTTTCTCTTTTGAAATAACATCTTGATATCCTGAATAAGTATTTGGAAGTGCTCCCATATCACAAGCACCTTGAACATTGTTCTGTCCACGCAATGGGTTTATCCCTGCATTTTCTATTCCAAGATGTCCTGTCAGCATAGCTAAATTTGCAAGATTCATAACATTTGCAGTTCCTGTAGTATGCTCAGTTATTCCAAGAGTATAGAATATACCTGCTTTTTTTGTACTTGTATATAATTTAGCAGTTTCATACAACATATCTTCAGATATACCTGTTATCCTAGATACTATTTCTGGTGGATATTTTTCTATGGTTTCCATAAGACTTTCAAATCCTGTACAGCGTTCTTTTATAAATTCTTTATCATGCCAACTTTCTTTCACTATAATATACATTAAACCATTTATTAAAGCAGCATCTGTCCCTGAATTAAGAGGCAACCATATATTAGCCATTGCGGCAAGTTCTGTTTTACGTGGATCTACAACTATAAGTTTAGAACCACTTTTAACTGCTTTTTTCATCTTGTTCCCAATTATAGGATGTGCTTCTGTAGCATTAGAACCTATGATAAATAATACTTCGTTTTCTTCTACTTCTCCAATAGAATTAGACATAGCTCCACTCCCCAAAGTTGTTGCAAGACCTGCAACTGTAGGAGCATGTCAGGTTCGAGCACAATGATCTACATTATTAGTACCTACAGCAACTCTCATCATCTTTTGAAATACAAAATTATCTTCATTAGTACAACGAGCTGAGCTTAATCCAGCTATTGAGTCTGGTCCATATTTTTCTTTCGTATCTTTCAGATTATTAACTACTAATTCCATTGCTTCTTCCCAGCTTGCCTCAACAAATTCTCCTTTTTTCTTTATTAAAGGTTTGGTAATTCTATCTGGACTATTTATAAAATCTATATGATATCTTCCTTTTACACAAAGAGAAGTGCCATTTACAGGTGAATCAGGATTAGGAGTCACTCCTACTACCTTTCCATCTTTAACATTTAAATCAAAATTACATCCTGTCCCGCAAAATGGGCATGTAGTAAGAACTTTTTTAACTTCCCAAGGCCTTATACCTTTCAATTGTTTGTTTATAAGTGCTCCAGTAGGACATACACTAATACATTGACCACATAATCTGCAATTTTTATAATTTATAGGATTATCAAATGCCGTTGTAATTTTAGACTTAAAACCTCTACCTGAAAAATCAATAGCATTAGTTATTTGGACTTCTTTACAAACTCTTACGCATTTTCCACATAAAATACATTTACTTTGGTCTCTTTCCATAACAGGATTTAAACTATCAATAGCATAATTTTTCCTTTCTCCTTCAAAAGAACCCTTCTTTATATCATATCTATAAGCATAATCTTGGAGTTTACATTCTCCAACTTTATCACAAGTTAAACAGTCCATTGGATGGTTGGATAATAATAAATCTAAAATATCTCTACGGACTTTAACCACTCTTTCAGATTCTGTATATACTGCCATTCCCTCTTGTACTTTAGTTGAACAAGACGTAACAAGATTTTTATATCCTTCTATTTCAACTAAACATAATCTACAGCCACCAAATGCTGAAAGTTCCTTATCATAACATAAGGTAGGAATGTCTATGCCATTTTCTCTAGCCGCTTCTAGTATAGAGATTCCCTCTTCCACCATAGTTTTTTTCCCATTTATAATAAATGTAATCATATTTTCACCTCCAATTTCTTAACTAAATATTAAGCATTATCCTTTTCTACCTTTTCTATTTTTTCCATTATTTTTCCTAATCCAAGAGCTTTTGTCCAACTAGACTCAATAAATTTTCCATCTACCTTTCTATAAGGTTTGTCTGGATTATCAAGGTACATCAATTCTGTAATTAACCTGCCCCTTAAACATAAAGGTCTACCATTAGTAGGATGCTTAGCCTTTACTGCTATATTCTTTTTGTTTTGGGACAATACCTCAAATTCACATCCATAATCACATGATTTACAATTTATTGTTCTACTATTTAAGTTCCAAACTCTATCCTTATTAATCTGTCTCCTATCTATCAATGCTCCCACAGGACAAACTGCTACACATCTGTTACAAGATACACATTTAGAAGTTTCTAATGTTTGATCTGTATCTGAAATTATTCTAGTATCATATCCTCTGTTTGAAAATGATAAAACCCGTCTTTCATCTATATCATTACATGTTCTTACGCATTTCCCACATAGAATACATTTACTATCATCCTTTAATATATATGGACTTGAATTATCTATATATTTTGGCCTCTTGACTCCATTATGTTCTTTAAATTTCACTCCATATCTATAGGCATATTCTTGCAATAAGCATTCTCCCGCCTTCTCACAGGTTAAACAATCATTAGGATGGCTATCTAATAATAGTTGAAGTATCTGTTTTCTTATTCTTACTACTTTTTCCGATTCAGTATAGATTACCATTCCATCTTTTACTTTAGTAGAACAAGCAGTCTGTAATTTTTCACTTCTTTCTACTTCAACTAAACATAATCTACAAGCCCCTGCTACTTCTAAATTTGAATCATAACATAGAGCAGGTATATCTATACCTAATATTTCAGCTGCTTGAATTATATTATAATCTTTAGGGACTTCTACTTTTTGCCCATTTATAATAATATTCACATTTGCCATTATAACCCTCCTATCTCTTTATCACTGCACCAGTTGGACATACTTCCATGCATGTTCCGCATTTTATACATTTTTCAATGTCAATAATATGTCTTTCCTTCACCTTACCATCTATACATGAAACAGGACAATTTCTAGCACATTTCGTACATCCTATACAAGTATCAGTAATAAAGAATTGTAAAAGGGCTTGACAAGTTCCTGCAGGACATTTCTTATCATGAACATGAGCTTCATATTCATCTCTAAAATATTTTAAAGTAGATATTACTGGATTTGCAGCAGTCTTACCTAATCCACAAAGAGAAGCCTCCGTTATAGTTTGAGATAAGCTTTCCAACCTATCTATATCTTCTGAAGTACCTTCTCCTTCTGTTATTTTTTCTAATATCTCTAACATCCTCTTTGTACCTTCTCTACAAGGAACACATTTTCCACAGGATTCTTCTACTGTGAAATCTAAGAAAAACCTAGCAATATCCACCATGCAATTATCCTCATCCATTACAACCATTCCACCAGAACCCATAATAGAGCCTAGTTTTCCTAGAGATTCAAAATCCACAGGAGTATCTAAATTTTCCTTTGGTATACAACCACCAGAAGGCCCACCTGTTTGAATGGCCTTAAATTCCTTCCCGTTAGGTATGCCTCCACCTATATCAAATATTATATCTTCCAATGAGACTCCCATTGGAATCTCTACTAATCCTGTATTCTTTATTTTCCCTCCTAATGCAAATACTTTAGTGCCAGGAGAATCTTTAGTACCAATAGATTTAAACCAATCCACATCTTTTTGAAATATTACTGGAACATTTGCAAAAGTTTCTACATTGTTTATTATAGTTGGTTTTCCCCATAGCCCATTGTGAGCAGTCCTATGAATTTTAACCCTAGGCATTCCCCTTCTACCCTCAATAGATTCCATTAGAGCAGTTCCTTCTCCACATACAAAAGCTCCAGCTCCTAACCTTAACCCTATATCAAAGCTAAAATCTGTTCCAAATATATTTTTACCTAATAGACCATTTTCCTTAGCTTGCTTGATAGCTACTTCAAGTCTGTGCACCGCTATAGGATATTCAGCTCTTACATATATGTAGCCTTGATCAGAGCCTACTGCATACCCGCATATAGCCATGGCCTCTAATACAGAATGAGGGTCTCCCTCTAAAATGGACCTATCCATAAATGCACCTGGATCACCTTCATCTGCATTACATATTATATATTTCTTATCTGCCATATATTTATAAGCTTCTTCCCATTTTCGCCCTGTTGGAAATCCTGCCCCTCCTCTTCCTCTTAGGTTAGAATCTTTAACAATATTAATTACTTCTTGTTGAGTCATTTCTGTTACTACTTTTGCTAAGGCTTCATATCCATCTAAAGCAATATATTCGTGGATATTTTCAGGATTTATAAGTCCACAATTTCTTAATGCTACTCTTTTTTGTTTTTTATAAAAATTAACTTCATTTACTGGCAATATTTCATTATTTTTATAAGCACCTTTAAATAATAACCTTTTAACTATGTTTCCTTTAGAAAAATGTTCTTCTACTATCTCATCAACATCTTCCAGTTTTACATGACTATAAAATATACCTTCTGGATATATAACTATGTTTGGTCCTGCTTCACAAAGTCCAAAACATCCTGTTAACACAACATTTATTTTATCTCCTAAATTTCTCTCTACAACTTTTTTATCTAATAATTTTCTAATTTCATCCCCTTGAGATGAATGACATCCCGTTCCTCCACATACTAAAACATGAATTTTATCTAAATCTTTTACATACCCCTTCCTTAACATTATCTTCTTTAACTCTTCTTCTTTAATTTTATTTAATTCTCTAATACTTTCCATTTTTCCACCTCCAAACTATTTATATTTATTCAGTATTCCTTCTACATCATTTGGAGAAAGCTTTCCATACACATCTTCATTTACAACAAGTACAGGAGCTAAACCACAAGCCCCCAAGCAACGAGTTGCATCTATGGAAAATTTTCTATCAGCTGTAGTTTCTCCAACACCTATTCCTAGAATTTCTTCAACTTTATTAAGTATGTCTTGAGACCCTTTTACATAACAAGCCGTTCCTAAACAAACTCCTATTTCATATTTTCCTTTGGGTATTAGAGAAAACTGAGAATAAAAGGTCACTACTCCATAAATTTCGGATAGTGGAATCTTAAGTTCTTTAGAAATTAATTTTTGTACTTCAATAGGAATATATCCAAACAAATCCTGTGCTTTATGTAGTACATTCATTAAAGCACCTTTCTTCTCCTCATTTTCTTTGATACAAATTTTGAACTTTTTTACCTTTTCCTTATTTGCATCCCAATCAAATTCAAAATTCATCTCCAGACCCCCTTTACTTATATATAATAAAAATAGACAGTTCTATTCCAAAGATCTGTCTATTTTTAAGCGTAATAAATATTTTTGTCGTAATATTCATTTTAATAATAATATATTTTCTGATATTTGTCAATTTTAAATATTATCTAATATTTAACTTGTTTAGGCTCTTACCTTTTAGAAATATTCCAAAAGCTTTCATTAGCATTAATTTGCTTTTATATTTTGATTAATCTTCTAGCATTAATTTTTCCAATTCTAATGGTTCTATATATTCTCCATTTTTATATGCTCTCATATTTCCACCAGATATTTCATCGATTAATCCAATTTCATTATTTTCTCCAATCCTACCAAACTCTAATTTAATATCATATAGTTCAATATCTTTTTTAGCCAATTCTTCTTTTATAATATTAGATATTTCAATAGTTCTATTCTTTAATATACTGTATTCTTCCTTTGAAAGTATTCCTAACATATGAAGCGCATCTTCTGTAATAGGCGGATCCTCACGTTCATCATCTTTAAGAGTTATCTCAACAAAAGCGTCTAGGGGTTGACCCTCCTCTGCATACATTCCATAACGGCGTAGAAAACTTCCCACTGCTCTATAACGGCATATTACTTCAAGGCCATTCCCAAACATTTTAGCAGGTTTTACAATCATAGTTGAATTTTCTATATCTGTATCTACATAATGAGTTGGTATTCCCTTTTCTTCTATTTTTTCGAAAAAGAACTTAGTCATTTTAAGACCTGATTTCCCCATTCCTTCAACAGTTAAACCTACAGTATTTGCCCCTGGATCAAATACTCCATCTTTACCCGTTACATCGTCTTTAAATTTAAGTAAATAGTTTCCGTCCCCTAAATCATAAACATCTTTTGTCTTCCCTTTATATACCAGTTCCATTTAAATCACCCTTTTTATAAAGATTTATTATTTTAACGATAATATTATTATAATATATATTAATATTTTTTCCAATACTTTTTATAATGTTTACTATATTATAAAGTTCTGAAACCATTTAAAACTTTATAGTTTACTTATAATTATATTGTATATAGATAAGCAAAACCTATATCAAAAGTATATATTAAGTCTTTAATATGCTATAATTATTTATATAAACAAATCACAATCTCCTTTATCATCATAAAGTATATGGGGGAATAAAAATATTATTTAAGGGGAATACTTTATGAACACTCAAAAAATTATTATAATAATATTAGTTATTATAATTGGAACCATTATATTATGGTTATGTACTTGTCCTATTAGTCCTGTTTGTTCAAATCCACCCTGTATAATTAATTCGAATAAAAATTTAAAATTCTTTATTGCAACTGATCCACATTATTTATCTAAGAGTTTAACTGATAATGGAAAAGCCTTTAGAAACTTTGTTATGTCCGGAAATGGAAATCAATTGAATTATATTGAAGAAATAATAGATGCATTTATATATGATATTAAAAATGAAAAACCAGATGTCCTTATTATCAGTGGTGATTTAACAAACAATGGAGAAAAAGAAAGCCATTTAGAGTTTTCTGAAAAGCTAAAAATTATTCAGGATTCAGGTACATCTGTTTATGTAATACCCGGAAATCACGATATAAAAAATCCTTGGGCAATGGAGTTTAAAGGAAAAGAAAAACATAGAGTAAAAAGTATTTCAGATAAAGATTTCAGTAAAATATATGGTGACTTTGGATATAATGATGCTATTTCTAGAGATAAAAGCTCTTTAAGTTATCTTGCAAAACCTTCAAAAGACATATGGCTTCTTATGCTTGATACTAACCAATATGAAGACAATATGAAACTCAATAAATCTCAGCATGATGGATTAATTGGTCCTGAAACATTTGAATGGATAAAGGAATGCAGTGATTTAGCCAAAGAGAAAAATGCTCAAATAATAGCTGTAATGCACCATAGCCTATTGGAACATAGTGAAGTTGTAAATGAAGGCTATACACTAAATAATAGTAAAGACGCTATAGAATTATTTAAAAACTGCAATATAGAACTAGTCTTAACTGGTCATATACATCTTCAAAGTATAAAATCCTATAAGGATGATGACAGCTCAATATATGATATTGCAACAGGTGCATTATGTGTACATCCTCATAAATACGGGGTCCTAAAATATTGTCCCAATGAAGGATATGACTATAGTACGGCTTGGGTAAGCATGGAATGTTGGGCAAAAAAGAATAATATAGATGATAAAAATATTGTTAATTTCAAAGAATACTCAAAGAATTTTTTTGAAAATAGAGCCTATTATAGGTTCTATGATGATTTATATGATATACATGAATATAGTGATAAAGATATGAGATTGATGTCAAAAACTCTAGCTAAGTTAAATTTAAAATACTTTGAAGGCTCTGGAGATATAAATGTAGAAGAAGTTGAAAGCTCCCAAGGATATAGATTAGTAAAAACTATTGGACCAGACTTTCTAAAAAGATATATGGAAAGTATAATAGATACTCAAGGAATAGACAATAATAAATTACATATCCCAATAAATAAATAAAATGTGGACAACCATCCACATTTTATTCATAGTTAGCAAATTTTTAAAGTTTTTGCCAATCATCTATATTATAATCATTTCTAACCCTTTTATATTCTATTTTTTCGTATTCTCTTAAGCCTCTATCATAATTGGGTACCATGTCTAAGAATAATAAAATATTGTTATTTCCTAACATTTTATCTCCTCCTTTAAAACTATTTTTGTAGTTTTAAAATCTTTCCTCTATTATTAGATTTACCCCAATAGCATGTCTATTTAAACTTTTATACTAAAAAAACTGGTAAACTTTCATCACCAGCCTTTTTGTCATATTAATGGTTTTATAAATCCTCTTCCTTGAACATCTATAGCATCTGCAATAGATATTAAGGCTTTTTCATCTATTTCTTCTATTAGCTTCTTAACCCTATGTAGCTCATTTTCAGTAACTACACAATATATTATTTTCCTTTTAATTCCTGTGTAAGCTCCTTCACCATAGAGGAATGTAGTTCCCCTGCCTATTTTATTTATTATAACTTCTGACACTTCCTTCTCCTTTGAAGTTACTATCAAAAGTATTTTCTTTTTATTAAAGGCAACAATTGTTTTGTCTATGGCTATAGATTTTATATACATAAGTACCAATGTATATAATGTCAATTTAAGACTAGTTATAAATACTCCAAGTAATGCAATAATTCCATTTAAAGCAAAATATAATGTTGATATTTTTATACCATATTTTCTTCTAATAATAATGGCTATAATATCTGTACCGCCTTGAGAAGCTCCTGCTTTAAAAATAATCCCTGCACCAACTCCAGTTAGAACTCCTCCAAATATAGTGGAAATAATAATATCATCTACTTTTAATGTAGTTGCTATGTCCTTAGTTAAAATTAATAAAAGAGACATTGCTAATGTTCCAATAAGACTTAGCACTACAAAATCTCTATCTACAAATTTATATCCAATTACAAATATAGGAATATTAATAATCAAAATCCAATATCCAGATGGAATATTAGATAAATATTGTAGAATAAGAGATATACCTGTAACTCCTCCACTTAGTAAATGATGTGGCGATATGAATCCATTTACTGCAATAGAATAAATTAGACTACCTAGTAAAATTTTAATTAATTTAACACAAAAATCTTTTTGATTTTTAACCATCTAATATTCCTCCAAAAATATTTAAAGCAATAATAAGCCTAATTATATCAGTAGTATATATATGTTTCAACCTTTTTAACCTTCAATTTTTGCCTGTTTTTCATTATATGTGTTATTAGAAAAAAGGTTTGACGGTACTCAATTCCCAACAAACCTTTCTTTCATATTAATATTAAATTTCAATTTCTAAAGCTACTGGACAGTGATCACTACCCATTATCTCCGAATAAATTTCTGCATCTTTTAAATGTTCTTCTAGCCTTTCAGATGCAATAAAATAATCAATTCTCCAACCTACATTCCTATCTCTAGCTTTTCTCATATAAGACCACCAGCTATAAGCATCCTCTTTATCTGGATAAAAGTATCTAAATGTATCTATAAAACCTGCTTCCAAAAGTTCTGTCATCTTTCCACGTTCCTCATCTGTAAAACCTGCATTTTTTCTATTAGTCTTTGGATTTTTCAAATCTATTTCTTTATGTGCTACATTAAGATCTCCACATAAAATAACAGGTTTTATAGAATCTAACTCTTTCAAATATGCTCTAAAATCGTCTTCCCACTCCATTCTATAATCAAGTCTTGTAAGCTCTCTTTGGGAATTAGGTGTATATACATTCACTAGATAAAACTTTTCAAATTCTAGAGTAATTACCCTTCCTTCATTATCATGTTCTTCCATTTCTATACCATATTTAACTGTTAAAGGTTTTTGTTTTGTAAATATAGCAGTTCCAGAATATCCTTTTTTCTCTGCATAGTTCCAATAATTATAATAACCTTCTAAGTCCAATTCTATTTGACCTTCCTGCAATTTAATTTCCTGAACACAAAATATATCTGCATCAATATCTTTAAAATAATCTAAAAATCCTTTACGTACACAAGCTCTTAGTCCATTAACATTCCAAGAAATAAGTTTCATTTTTATTCCTCCATTGAGTAAAATTCTTTTATACTTGTCCAATAAATTATTATAAATTTTTCTACAAATATCTCATACCCGTCTTTTAATCAATTTAACTTTTAAAAATAGTTAATAGCTATTTTCGAATATATCCTTTAAAACTCTAATAACTCTTGAGAAAATTTTTGATGGTTCTGTGGATATAATATTCTTTTCATACATTTCCTTGTATACGCTATAATACTCTTTTCTAAATTCCTTACTTCCAAACATTATGGAAATAATTTC
Source organism: Anaerosalibacter massiliensis (assembly GCF_024623155.1). NCBI lineage: Bacteria > Bacillati > Bacillota > Tissierellia > Tissierellales > Sporanaerobacteraceae > Anaerosalibacter > Anaerosalibacter massiliensis. Next base: position 40,716 of record NZ_JANJZL010000003.1, on the reverse strand, counting down.
TATGCCTTTATCTCTAGCTTCCTTTACTCCACTTTTCACATCATCTATAGCAAATTGTCCATTATATTGATATGCCGAAGGCATTCCATCTGATAATATAAATAATATCTTCTGTTTCTCATTCCTTTTTTCCAATTCTTTAGTTGCTATTCTTATATTGGCACCGTCTTTATTGGCTCCTCCTGCAGTTATATACTGATTTATATAATTATTATATATAAGATTCACATTCTTTATATTATCATCAAAATCTTTTATAACTATATGTCTTGTATTTTTCCAACTAGTATTAAATACTACTACCTTCATTTTAACTATGTTTCTCAATGCTTCTTCTAACACAGCCATAGTTTCTACAGCATATTTCCATTTATTATTTTCACTCATACTTCCAGAACCATCTATTAAAAAGTAAAATACTGTATCCAGTTCGTTGGTTTTAGCATTTTTTATAAATATATCTATATCATCAAAAATATCAAATCTATATAGATTGTTAGTATCAATCATGCCATGCCTTTGATTCCGCCTTAAAGACTTTTTTCTTTCTTCCATTATTTCTATTATTTCTCTATTAAATTTCTTAGCCTTTTTCTTAATGTCCAATGGAAGCTTAACTTTTTTTATAACTTGATCTTCCTTATTATTTATTTTTTCTATTTCTATTGTACTGTTAGGAGCTGCTCCCTTACCTAAATAATAATTTTCTATTTCTTCATCCCTATTTGCTATTATTTTATTTTGTTCAATATCTTTATTTATTCCTTGTTCATCTTCCTTTTCTTGTAATTCTTCCGATATCTTTTCAAAATTCTCTTTCATATTCTCCATATTAGGTTCATTATCTAATATATTATCTATTTTACTACTATTATTATCAGTATTAAATTCTTCTTCTAAATCTCCTGAAGAAGTCTTTTTCTGCATTGCCTTGTTTTCATTAAAATCTTCATCTTCTCCTACTATTTCTTTTATATAATCTGTGATTTCTATTCCTGTCTTTTTTGCAGATTTCATAGACCCCTTACAAGTTTTCATATATATCCCATTATCTACCCACTCTTTAACCTTATAAAATTCATATTCTAGTCTAGTATTAGAGTATATCTCTTCAAATCCTATTGGCAAAAGACCTGCAGTAGAATAAATATATAAAGAATTTAAAAAATCATATAGTTCATCATTTTCTAATCTATAGGAAGTATAATATTTATATCTTGCATACTTTATATATTTTGAAAAACCCTTTTTATTATTTACGAGAATATTTTCTACTCTTGCATCTTCTATTGAATTTATTATAGAATAAGAAACATTCTCTGCTATTTCACCGCTAATTTTTTTCTCTCTCATATAACTGACAATCTCTTTTTGAGTCTTCTCTATTTCTCTTTTAGAAGAAGATAACAAATATTGAACTTCATGACCCATAAAAGCCATGAGAAGTATATAAAGTTCCCTCCCATTCGAAACTTCAATCAAACCATAAGGTAATCCAATGACTATTTTATTGCCATCTATATAAGATGATAAGCCCTTTACAGATAAGCTAAAGTCTTTATTTCCCAGTAAATATTTTGCAGAGATATAAAGTTTATTTTCAATATCATTGTCTTCAACATAATCAATCATTTCTTTATAATTCATATTCATTTTAAATATCTCCTTAAATTAGAGTACTTCCATATTGATTATATTCATAATATGCCCTCTATCGTCCTCATTGTCTCCTTGATTTGCTACACAATCCATTAATATTTCCTTTAATGTAATAATTTCAGGATCATATCCTATGCTAGCATTTTCAAATCCTCTTATAGATAAACTTTTTTCAGATATTTCTCCCTCTTTTATGAGTAACCTTATACCCTTGTATATATTATCAAGAATTTCTAACACTTCTGGTTTTAAATCTGGATTTTTAATTGCCAACAATTCTTTAATAGAGTCATCCCCTATACATCTTATTCTTATGAATCTATCTCTAAAAGCTTCATTTAGCTTGTTAACTCCCTGATAAGTATCATCATTTTCTGTAGTAATTGCCATAAAATTTTTATGTGCTTTTATTTGACCTAGTTCTGGAACATAAACTTGCCTTCTATGATCTAGTATTGAATTCATACTTTCTAAAACTCCAGGATCAGCAACATTTATTTCATCAAAAATTGTTATATAGCCATTTTTTATTGCCTTTGTAAGAGGTCCATCTGCAAAAGTAACCATCCTTTCTCCATCTTCAGTTATATCTATGGTCTTATATCCCCAAATATCGTATTTATCTATATCTCGAGAAAATGATATGGTTATAACTGGCCTATTAAATAACCAGGCAATAGTTTCTGCCATTGTAGATTTACCTGCCCCTCTTTCACCAACTAGTGTAATATTCCTATCTTTAAGTGTTAAATAATGTAATGCTCTTTTCATAATTCCAGTTTTATCTCTATATAGAAATTCTGGTTTTTTCATAAAACTTCTATCTTCTTCATTATATTTAATATAGGTTTTAAGAATATTTATAAATAAGGATTTAGGAATATTATTGTTGTTAATATAGTCTATTTTCTTTTCTATATTTTCTTTTGTATCCATTCCTTTTTCAACTATTTTTTCAATTAGTTCTTCAATATATATTTCTCTAATTTTTTTCTCTGTTTTCTTAGGAAGAATCATCTCTCCTAATAAATATTTTCCTTCTTTTGAATTTATACAAATATCACTATTATCTTTTAATAAGTATTTGTAATCTGTTAATACATTGTCCTTATATCGTATTTCTACTATATTCCCTATAGATTTATCTTCTATAACTACTTCCTCATCTTTTAAATTAAATCTACCTAATATACTCTCTCCATTTTTAATTTTGTCTTCCACTTCATCTCTATAAGGATACTTGCCCATTGAACCTCCTATTAATACTTCTAATTTCTTTTCTTTTTCTCTTTCCTTAGCTTCTATATCAGGTAAATAGATTTCTAAAATATATGCAGCTTCTGCTTTGCTATCATCTTTTCCATATATTATAGTATCACTTGTTATGACTTTTCCTGGTATTTCATTAAGAAACTTAAAATAAGGAACTAATTTTTTATTTACTATACAATTATTTGGAACTACATAATCATCAGAACAAACATATCCTATAAATTCTTTATTTTTAAAACATTTAATAGCATTCTTATCATATTTGTAGCCTAATTCCCTTTTTAAAATAACTTCATCTCCAAGTACAAGAGAGGTTTTTTCATTTATTATGGTTATTCCTATATTCGTTACTTTCATACTTTTCCTCCTATTAGAACAATTAATATCAAAAATCACTATAATTCTATCTTCATTTTACCATAAGATAAGACTCAGCCAAATAAAGTTTTAACTATAATTGACTGAGTCTTATAATATTTTATTTATTTAATCATCTATTACAGCTTTTATACATTGATCATATTCATAATCTAAAATAATAGTAGGATACACTTCAATATCTGGAATTGTTTTTGTTTCTTCATTTATTGTGTAATCAGGATTCAAACATAATAGACTACTAAACGTCACAACCAATCCACTATTAGGTAATGAAACTAATAACGGATCTATACCTATTCCATCACCACCAGTTCTTTCGCCTACCAATGTAGCAAATCCACTTGCTTTAGCAAAAGAAGCAAAACTTTCAGCAGATGAATATACTATTTCATCTACTAGTAAATATATATCTCCCTTAAAGTTTATAGATTCATCAGGCTCTATAGTCTTATTAAATTTTGTATAGTATTTAAAATCACTTTCAATTTCTTCAGGAAATTTTTCAAGCATTCCTTTTCCTAATCCAGAAACTTTTTTAAGTCTCATTTGTTTACTTCTATAAAATTTTTTACTGTATTTACCGCCTTTTATAAAAGCATAATAATCTACTGATAAAGGTTTTTCTATTAAAGGTCCAACAATATTTTTTTGCCAATAAAACTCATTTCCTCCTCCATTCTCTCTAATATCAATTATTAACTTTGGATAATCTTTTACAGTTTTAAAGAACTTACGTATCTCTTTTCCATCTTCTTCAACACGAAATCCATTCATCTCATATATATTTATGTACGCCACCTCATTTGGAATAATGATCTTTGAAGTAAATGCTGGTCTATCCTTCCATAGACCATTTTCATGACTTGACTCCTCTAACTTTTCTTCAGAAAAATTATACCTAGCTTTAACATTTTCATTATCTAAAACTTTTTTCCAAGGTCTAGTAATCCTATTTCCTTCCCGAACATATATTTCATAAAAATCAACAAATAAATTTTCTGAAAGTAAATGAGTATGATCATTATTTAAATCTCCTATTATCTCATTTAACTTCTCCGCATATTCTTCGTCATTTTTTGTCTGTTTTATCTCCTGAATATATTTATTCTTATTCCCTAACCAATCTACTTTATTTACCCTTTCATTCACCTTGAAAAAAGGATAGTTTTCTTCTAACATATTATACATATATTCAAAATCCTCTAATTTTTCCTCCATAGTAAGCTCTCTATTAGAACAACTCATACTTTCTTTCCCAGTACTACATCCTGAAATAGTTGTGGAAATTAATATACAGATTATAATTAGAAAAAATGATTTGCTTAATAATTCTCTGTTTTTCATTTTATCCCCCCTAATAAACTCTTAAATATATTATAATACAAGCTATAAATAATTGTATAATATTAACACCTCAAGATTATATTAAAAAAAGCCATCTAAGAATAATTGCTCAATTATTCTTAAATAGCTTTTATATATTAAAATTAATTTCTATCCATAAAGAAAGATTTTATTATGGCAAAATATTCTCTTATATAACTTTGAATGAATACAGTTTTAGGCGTTTTAGCTGGTAGTCCAAAAGGTATAAATCCTAGACGTTTAGCTAAAAATTTAGATCTAAATATATGATAATTTGATGTAACAAGAAGAATGTTTATATTTTCTCTATTATCATTCTCCTGTATTATTTCCCTGGCAAACTTAATATTGTCATAAGTAGTGGTAGATTTTTCTTCTAATATTATTCTATCTTCATCTATTCCATTACCTACTAAATAAAGTTTCATTGCCTTAGCTTCTGTTATATCCTCATCTTCTCCTTGACCTCCACATACTACTACTTTAATGTCTTCATGGAGCTTTTCATATTCTAAAACTTTGTCTAACCTTTCTTTTAAAGATGGAGAAGGGGTACTTCCATAAAGTCTAGCACCTAATACTAAGATATAATCTATCTTTTTATTTTTGTCATTCTTTCTAGCATTATATATTATTAAACTTTCTATTATTACAAATGATAAAATAAATATGCTTATGATAACAATGAATATCTTATTTAGCATATAACCTTTTCTTACCATGTATATTCTCCTTAAAAAATTTCATTTCTCCAAGTTTTAGGTAAAACCAATGCTATTATTGTAAATAACTCAAGCCTACCTAGTAGCATAAGTAGTGATAATAATAATTTACCCATAGAGCTGATACTACTAAAAGTTTCACTAGGACCTACAAGACCAAATCCAGGCCCAATATTCCCAAGAGCTGATGCTACAGCACTTGAAGAACTTACAAGATCCATTCCTTCTAGTGAAATAAGAACAGTTCCTAATACAAATATAAAAATATATAGTGCAAAAAAGCTTGTTATACCTGCAACTGTTTCATTTGAAACAGCATTTCCATTTGTTTTTATTGGTATAACTGCTCTAGGATGAAGTATTTTAGAAATTTCTCTTCTAATTAATTTAAATAACACTAATATCCTTATGTTTTTTAATCCTCCCCCTGTAGAACCAGCACAACCTCCTACAAACATGAGAAGGAATAAAATTGATTTACTAAAAGTCGGCCATTTATCAAAATTTGTTGTAGCATATCCTGTTGTAGTAATTATTGAACCTACTTGAAAAAATGCATCCCTAAATGCTAGTCCTATATTCTTATACATTGTACTATTTATGTTTAATCCAATTAATACAACAGAAATTAATATTATTCCAAGATACAATCTTAATTCTTCATTCTTGAAAACTTCCTTCCATTTTCCTTGAAATAAAAGATAATATAGAGAAAAATTTACGCCAGATAAAATCATAAATATACCTATTATAATATGAATATAGGAACTATCATAATGTCCTACACTTGCCACTTTTGTAGAAAATCCTCCTGTTCCTACAGTTCCAAAAGTATGAACTGCTGCATCATATAATGACATTCCGCCAAACAATAACAATATGATCTCTAAAAGAGTCATTATAAAATAGGTAATATATAAAATCTTTGCAGTATCTGTAACCCTTGGCACAATTCTATCTGGCATAGGCCCAGGACTTTCTACTTTAAATATTTGGAATCCTCCTACTCCTAAAGTAGGCAAAATAGCAATAGTAAATACTAGTATACCCATTCCACCTATCCAGTGGGTAAAAGATCTCCAGAATAATATTCCCATAGGTAATAATTCTACATTGTCTACAATTGTAGAACCTGTAGTTGTAAAGCCAGAAACTGTCTCAAAAAAACTATCTACCCAAGATGGAATACTTCCAGAAAGAACAAATGGCAAAGAGCCAAAAAAAGATACCAGAATCCATCCGAATGCAACAATAGCTAGTCCTTCTTTTGCTTTAATTGTTTTCCTTGAACCTTTTTTCCTACTCATGACAAAACCAACTATACCAGTTATAAAAATGCTACTTAAAAAAGCTGTCTTATCATATTGATTATAATATAGTGAAACTAATAAAGAAGGTATCATTAATAATGCTTCTACAGTTAATAAATTTCCTAATACTTTAATAACTACTCCATAACTCACTAAAAATACCTCCCTTACCAGGATTAATAAGTTTCTTCAAAGTTGGTATATCAGATTCTAAAGAAAATACAATAATCCTATCATCTGGGTTAATTATAGAATTACCATCTGGAATAATTACATTTCCCTTATGGACAATTGCACCAATAATAATACCCTTTGGTAATCTTAGTTTATATATAGGTTTACCAACAATAGGTAAATCCTTACTTGCAATAATCTCAGTAACTTCTCCTTGTCCATCTAAAAGAAGGGATACAGAAACAACCTTCCCACCCCTTATAAATTTTAATATATTACTTACCGTTATATTAACAGGATTAAAAGCCACATCTAAATCTAATTTATCTATTATATTAATATAATTAGGCCTACTTATTTTTGCAATAGCTTTGCTAACTCCAGATTGCTTAGCTACTAATGTCATTAATAAATTTTCTTCATCATATCCTGTAGCCCCAATAAATGCATCCATGGAACTTAAATCTTCCTCTTCTAAAAGGTCTATATCTGTACCATCTCCATGAATTACTAGAACATCATCAAGTTTCTCAGATAAATATTCACATCTTTTTTCACTTTCTTCAACTATTGTTACACTTACATTTGATGCAGTTAGTCTTTGGGCTAAATAGTATCCAATCTTCCCTCCACCTAAAATCATTGCTTTTTTAATCTCTCTTTTATTTACATTTACTTTAATCTTCCCACCTAATCTATCAATATCATCCTTTCTACCAATTACATAAATTACATCATTTTCCCTTAAATCAGTAGAACCGTCTGGGATAATTAAATTTCCACCTCTAGATATAGCAGTGATAAGTAGTCCTTCTAGACCTTCTAATTCCTTGATTTTCTTTCCAACAAAATCCTTTGTATTTCTAATATTAAAATCAATCATGGAAACTTTGCCACTAGCAAAATCTCCTGAGTGAAAATTATAGTTTTTTAACAAATATCTTTCTATTTCAATAGCAGTTGTTAAATCTGGATTGATAATATAATCAATTCCCATTTCAGATTTAACAAAATCTAGTTGATCCGTAAACTCTGGATTTCTAATTCTTGCTACAGTTCTTTTACAGCCTATTCTTTTAGCTAAAGAACAAATTAATGTATTTGTCTCATCACCATCTGTTGCTGCTATCAAGAGATCATAGGTTTCAATATCAAGTTCCTTTAGAACCCCTATTTGTATACCATTTGCAGCAATAGTCAATACATCTAGATGATTGTTAATCCTTTCTAAAGTTTTTGAATTTACATCAACTAATGTTACATCAATATTTTCATTGTTCATTGCTTCTGCTAGTTTATATCCTAGTTTGCCTGCTCCAACTATCATTACTTTCATTTGCATCCTCCCCTAGATATATAATATCTGTATATCATTATTATATTCCTAGTTTTAAATTAGTAAAGCATATTACCAGATTTATTTTTATTCTGTAAAATTTAAAGTTTCAACAAGTCTATCTTTACCTATTATAGTATTTAAAAAAATATTTTTTGCATTAACCTTATATATATTTGGATCTTCAATAGAAGGACTGAAATGTGTAAGCAATAGTTTCTTTACATATCCATTTTTAGCTAGTTTAGCAGCTTCACTAAAAGTCATATGTTTATTTCTTATAGCCTTGTCTAGATCATTTTCATTCCCATAAGTACCCTCACATATGAATAAATCACTTTCATATATAAACTCTGGTATTTTATCTACAGGTCTGGTATCTGTGATATAACTTAATTTTATTCCCTTTCTCTTACTTCCCAACACCATATCTGGTTTATATTCTTTTCCACTATAATTTATGATTTCACCGTCCTGAAGTTTTTTCCATATTTCTTTTGGCACTTTATTCTTAATTGCTTTTTCAACTTTAAATTCTGGCTTCCTATTTACATAGAAACTATAGCCTATACATGGCGTTGAATGGTCAAGCTCCAATGTTTCTATATCCATATCTCCAATTATATTTGTCAATTGTTTAGGATTTTCTATTATATTAATATCATAAGGAAGATATGGAACTACTCTTCTCAATCCATCTACTACATACTCTATACCTTTAGGTCCAATAATATTTAATGACTCAGTTCTTCCACTATTACCTATAGTAGCAAGAAGTCCTGGAAGTCCTATTATATGATCCCCATGGCTATGAGTTATACATATGATGTCAATAGTTTTAAATCCCCAACCTAATAACCTCATAGATACTTGAGTTCCTTCGCCACAATCCACTAATATCTTCCTTCCATTGTATCTTATAAGAATTGAAGAAAGATATCTATTAGGCATAGGCATTCCACCACCAGAACCTAATAATCCAATATCAAGCATTAAATCACCTCTTAATACTAGTTTACATTATTTAAAAGATTATATATATAAACCTTTATATCTTGCAATTTAATTGTATTTTATATACAATTAAATTAGTTTTTATACTATATATATTTTAGAAAATTAACTCATTATGAAAGGAAGAGAAACATGTTTACCCCCATCAAACACACAACTGTATCTGAAAAAGTCATAGAACAAATTAAAGAAATGGTTTCTAAAGGTGACCTTAAAAAAGGTGATAAACTTCCATCAGAAAGAAAAATGGCAGAAAATTTACAAGTCAGTAGAACTTCTGTGAGAGAAGCTCTTAAAGAACTAGAAATAATGGGTCTTATAGAGTCTAAGCAAGGGGAAGGTAATTTTATAAAAACTAGTTTTGAAGACATATTATTAGATCCATTTTCTACAATATTCTTAATCAAAGAAAGCAATGCTCAGGAAATATTAGAACTTAGAAATGTTATAGAAAAAGGATCTGTTATTCTAGCTGCAGAAAGAATTACTAGTGAAGAATTAAAAGAGATAAAGGAAATATTAGATACAGCAGATATATCAGACTCAGAGGATGAATTAGTAAAATTAGATGTTATCTTTCATTACAAAATAGCTCAATCTAGTAAGAATTTTCTATTACAAAGTATATTAAATGCTGTTTCCTCACTTATTGAAGCTTCCATAAAAGATACAAGAAAAAATATATTAGTAAAAAAAGAACATAAAGATATTATCAAAAAACAACATAATAATATATATAATGCTCTAAAAAACCAAGATATTAAAGCAGCTGAAAAAGCAATGTCAGACCATCTTGAATTTGTAAATAATGAAATGAAAAAATCTATAAAAAATTGAACTAAAATGTTAGTTTGCCTCTCCATAGGAGAGACAAACAGCCATAAAAGCTATATATAGCTTTCTTTTAATTTTTTTTGCGAAACGGATTTGTATAAAACTTCCTGTAAAGTATTAGCAGATAATTTAAACTTTTTAATCTCATTTTCACTTAAAGATACTTTTAATGCTTTTTCAATACCATTTCTTCCTACTATAGCTGGTACTCCTAAATAAATATTATTTATTCCGTAATAATTTTGAATTAAAGTAGATACTGGTAATATAGATTTTTCATCTCTTAGTATAGCTTCCACAATACGCCTTACTGCTAAAGCTATAGCATAAAAAGTAGCACCTTTTCTATTAATAACTTCATAAGCAGCATTTTTAACGTTTTCATGAATATTAGTCCTAAATTTCTCATCATATTTATAATTTAACTCTTTTGTATAATCATCTATTCTAATACCTTTTATATTGGTCAAACTCCATGTGACAAATTCTGTATCTCCATGCTCTCCCATTATATATGTTTGAACATCTCTTGCATCTACATTTAATTTTTTTCCTATTTCATACTTTAATCTTGATGTATCTAATACTGTTCCAGATCCTATAACTCTTTCTTTAGGAAAACCAGATAAGCCATAAGCTACATAGCTCAATATATCTACTGGATTAGAAACTATTAGCAAAATAGAATTAGGACTATATTTTACTACCTTAGGAATTATTCCTTCAAATATTTTTATATTTTTACTTACAAGCTCTAATCTTGTCTCACCAGGTTTTTGAGCTGCTCCGGCAGTCACTATAACTATATCAGAATCTTGAGTATCTTTATATTCTCCTGCCTTTATATTTACAGGTTTTATAAATGCAGCACCATGACTTAAGTCTAAAGCTTCTCCTTCTGTTTTATCTTTATTTACATCTACTAATACTAAATCAGTAACAAGACCTGACATAGTCAAGGCATAACCAGTTGTTGCCCCTACAGATCCAGCTCCTATAATCGATATTTTGGTACCTCTCTTTTTATTATCCATAAGACTCACCCTTTCAAATAATAAATTTGTATTGGTATGGTGGTTTACTGGTCGTACCAGTTTCTTGCTTTTATAATATCACAGTTATAACCTATTGTCTATAATAGTTATTTTATTAACAACTTACTAAAAAACAATTTACTCCTTTTTAATTTTTTTCCTATATAATATAATAATATACAAAGTCTAAATACAGAAAGGGGTAGAAAATATGAAAAAATATATTGCTATCTTTTTATCTATTATAATGATTTTAAGTCTTACAGCTTGTACTAGCTCAAAAAACTCACCTGAGACAAGTTCAAACAACCGGTCAGAAGATAGCCAAGTGGAACAAAAAAATGATAAAAAGGATGAAAAAGTAGATGAGAAAAAGGCAAAAAATGATAAAAAAAATGATTCTACTTCTGCAAAAAAAGATATAGAAAAATCTGAAGAAAAGAATAATGTAGAAGAAGTTAATCTTTATTTTGTAAATAAAGATTATATAGAAACAGGGGATGAATCATTAGAAAAACTCATTCCTGAAAAAAGAATTATTGAATATAAGGATATAACTCTTGAAGAAGCTATTGTACGTGAATTAATAAAAGGTCCTGAAAGTATTAGTCTAAGTACAGGAATTCCTCCAAATATAGAACTGATTGATGTTAAAGTATCTGATGGAATAATTTCTATAAACTTTGCTCAAGAAGGCCTACATGGTGGCTCTATGGAAGAACAACTTACTTTAAACCAGATAATTAAAACTCTTCTAGAATTAGATAATGTAAATAAGGTACAATTTTTAGTAAATGGTGAAAAAGCAGAAACCCTTATGGATCATTTCGATATTTCTGAACCTTTTACTGATATTATGGAATAAACAACACAGGAGGATAGTTCTCCTGTGTTGTTTGTATCACTAATACAATCCTTTCTTCTAATTATTTTAATATTATTAATACCACTAAAAAAATATAATGGCCATGTTTTAAACACAGAGGAACCGTCCCTCTGTGTCATATCATACAATATTTCTAATCCATTTCTTAGAGTGTAGACGTTTAGCTTCAAAAAATAATTTTACCACTTCTTCTAAACAAATAATGAAGAATACTTTATTAAGGGGTAATCTAAAATATACAGCAGCTATAAAACCTGCTGGAATAGCAAAACACCACACAGTTCCAAGCTGTACTAACATAGAATAAGTAGTGTCTCCACCACCTCTAAATACACCTACAATCATAAGAACATTAAAAAATCTAAGGGGAGCAAATATAGCCATGATCTTAAGAACAATTATTGTAAGTCTAAGAGTATCCTCCTTTATATTAAATGCCTTAACTATTAATGGAGATGAAACCCATAATCCTATACCTGTTACCAACCCTACTAATGGTACTAATATGCCTAATTTAGTTGCATATTCAATTGCTATATCCTCTTCGTTAGCACCTATTTTATTCCCTATAACAATGGAAGCTGCTGTAGCAAGTCCTATACACAAAACCATAAACATATTATTTATAGTAGTTGCTATTTGCATGCTAGCCACTGCACTAATTCCAATTTTAGCATATATTACTGAATATGTGGTCATACCTAAAGCCCATACTATTTCATTTATTATTACAGAAGAAGAAGTCTTAAAATAACTTTTAACAAAATTACTATTAAAACTTATCATTTCTCTTAATTTAGCTGATACTATATCATTAAACTTATAGGAATATATAGTTATATATATCATTTCAACAAATCTTGCAATACTCGTAGCCATAGCAGCACCTACTACACCCATAGGCTTCAAACCAAAATGTCCAAATATAAGTATCCAATTTAGAAGAGCATTTATTAAAACTCCCATAAGACTTGCAAACATCGGTGGTTTAGCTACTCCTATACATCTTAAAGCTGTAGAATAAGCTTGAGTAATAGCAGTGAATATAAAAGTTATACCAATTATTTCAAGATATTGAATCCCTAAATTTATGACAACATTGTCCTTAGTAAATATCTTCATTATAGTTTCAGGAAATATAAATGCTGTAATAGAAAAAATTAATGAGGCTGATATACTAAGTATAAGATCTAAACCAAGTATTTTTCTTATATTTAAAGTATCTTTTCTGCCCCAAAATTGAGACATAAATATACCCGCACCAGCATTGATGCCAGATAAACATAACATAAATATGAAAAAATATTGATTTACTAAGCCAACAGCAGCAATTGAATTTTCTCCAAGCTTTCCTATCATTAGATTGTCTACCATGTTGAGGGATGAACTAATTAAGTTTTGTAAAGTTATAGGAATAACTAATGTAAGTATTGTAATGAAAAATTCCTTATCTTTAAATATTTTCTTCATTTTATTCCTCCTTCTATTTTGCAAATAAAAAAGCAAATGGGTTGTAAGCCGCCCATCTGCTTTTAAGCTATATTTTCTAGTTATTTGATTTTTTATATCAATATCAAATTATATATAAAAAATACACATTAGTCAAATGACATGACAACACAAGAGGACAGTCCTCTTGTGTTGTTTATAATATTATTTCCATCATAATAATCAAAATAAATTAGTAAGTATCCTCATCATAATTAATATGTTTTGCATAGCTAATTGCTTACTTTTTCATTTTCTTCTAAAGAAAACATAAGGGCCATATTTAGGACACAGAATAACCGTCCCTCTGTGTCCTATTGTTAAAGCATATAATCAAATAAGCAGGTGATTACAGATAGGATTTTTATTGTAGCTAATTTTATAAAAGGTACTTCTTCTTCTTTTACTGAAGGGTTATAATCATATGAATAGTCTTTTTTTACTTTCAAACTACTATTAGATTTTTTATTAATTTCCTTTTCTAAATGCTCTGCAAACTCTTTACTATCAATAACAATCATGGTTTCAGTACTTAAATAAGTACTCCTTGAATCAATATTAAAAGAACCAACTAAGCTAATTCTTTTATCAAATATATAAGATTTGGCATGTATAGAGCCTGGTCCTTGATATTCATATATATTAGCTCCCGAATCTACCATATTCTTCCTATGTCTTATATGCCCTGAATAAGCCATTGCATTTGGAGTTGAAGCGAGGGAATTAGTTAATACATCTATATTTTCTCTTGGAACATTGATAGATTTAATATGTTTTAACATATCTTTTGTAGGAATAATATAAGGACTCTGAATGAAAATAAATTCCTTAGCTTTCTCTACTAAGTTAGTAATTTCATACCAACACCAAGGCTCCTTATTAAAACGTTCTATAGGATTATGAATTAATGTAATCTTATTAGTTGGCAATGATTTATTTCTCCAATCAATAGATTGATTAAACATATCTGGATATCTTTCTCTTACCTCTTTAATATTCCTATGTAAATATTCAGCTTTTTCTTTCCCTTTTTTCTCTTGTTTTTGAGTAAGCCTTGTTACCGGATATTTTGAATATTTATGATTCCAAACATAATTAAAATATTCCTGCATTTGATAAATAACACTACTAGAAAAATTTTGACTATCAGTATTTAGAATAACCACATCTCTATCATCTACAACGTCCCCATTTTCTCTTTCTTTGGCAAAATATCTATCTCCTATATTTCTACCTCCAATCATGGCTAATTTATTATCTGAAATAATAAACTTATCATGAAGCTTATTATTCCAAGTCCAAGGTCTAAAGAATCCAAAAGTATCATAAAATTTAAATTGAATATTAGGATGTTGAAAAAGAGTATATTTAGCATCATTCATTTCATTTATATTTGGTGGAGAGCCTTCAAGGAGTAACCGAATCTTTATACCTCTATCTGCTGCCTCTAAAATACAACCTAAAAATATATCTGCAGATATTCCATTATCTATTGCATAATAGGATATGTCCAAAGTTTCCTTGGAATTTTCTATGAAATCAATACGGGCAAGACCTGAATTATATCTATCCTCTACTAGAACAACCCTATCTTGACTTGTTTTTTCTCCCCAAAATCTTTCCACTGGATGTGTTTCTAAATATTTGCTAATACTATGCTTATAGAAACCTAATATTATACCACCAAATACTATAGAATATGTAACATAAGCTCCTAGAGCATAAATTATAATTTTTCCTATAGTGTCCATACATATGCCCCCTTTATCAATAAAAAACCATTTTGATCCTATATATAAAGTTATGCTTGGAAACCATAGTAGTGAACTAAGGAAAAATTATTATATAAATATACTTTTTTCTACATTTAATTATATCATTATTTATATACTCATCTTCCTTTCCTAAAATATTTTGCAATAAAAAAGTTAGGGCATCCTTAGTCCCTAACTTTTTTTAATCTTATTTATTTTCTATATCCATATTTTCATGTATAAATTTTTCTATGTGATCCATATCCGATAATTTATCTGAGACTTCTTTTTTCCATTGTTCTTTATCTTCCAAAGATGGAAGTTCTACTCCATACCACTCATCTAGTTTTTCCCTAGAGATTGTGTACGATACTTCTTTAAAATTCAATTTGAGTACTTTTAAATTATCTATTAATACAAAATTAACTGTAGAATTATAAACTAATCCTCTCTTTAGCTTTCCTTCATCAATATTTGATACACTTTCTTTATAATTAATTTCAGCCATCAACTCATCTGGATGGAGTTTAAATGTCATCGGAATATCATGAAGAGCAATTTTATTATTAAGATTTGAAAAATTAGATGCATCCCCCATATATTTACTTTTATATTTCGAGAGATTTTCAATATCACTTTTTAAAATTTCCTCCTGATTTGAATTATCATCTTGACTATTCTTTATAAGCTTATCTTTAAGGAAAATAATTGAAGTAATAACCATTACGCATAATAAAATTATTAAAATTTTCTTATTCATTTAACCCTCCTTATCATGTTTAAAATATATTTATTAAGACTCTATTTTTGCATATTTGGAATTTGTAAATACATCTGTTAAAAACTTTTTTAATTTCTTTATAATTATAGAGAAAAATATTGAAATAAATAAGGTCGACCAAAACAATATATTTACTACTGTAAATGGTTTTACATTTAAATCTCCTATATTGACTAATACTACCTTCAATACTGGCTGATGTAATAAATATGCATAGAATTTATTAGCATCTATTAATCTAATAATATTGTAACTCATGATTCTATTTAGTCTTTCAGTATTCTCACAGAATTTAAGGCTATACATAAACATAAATGTAATTCCTAAAATTGATGTAATCTGCTTAAGTACAAATTTAAACCATTTAACATATATTGTCCTGTTTCTAACAGCATTTAATAGAAGATATTGAATATTGAAAAATAAAGCATGTGTAAGTAAAATATATCTTCTATTTCCCACATTGTTTCTAATATATTCCATATTTTCGCTAAAAATATATCCTATAAAAAAATATATAGAATACTCTATGCTAGATTGAATTTGATATATATTTGAAATATTATGTGTTAAAAAACCTATAAAAGATAATAAAATGATTATACTAATAGGATTTAAGTCAATATTGTTATCCTTCAAATATTTTTCTACTAAATAAAAAATAATGGTCATGTGGAATAATGCAAGAAGAAACCACAGATGACCTGGCATGTTACCAAGTAATATTTCGTTAAATGCTTTATAAAAATAACCCTCATTATCACTATAAATATTGAAAATCATCTGCACAGGAATCATAAAAAATATTCCTGTCATTAAATATGGAATCAACAACCTCTTGGCCTTATTTCTAAGAAACCTTGAAAATGAATTGTATTTATTTAATTTCACCCTATTAAAATGGTACAAATAGCCAGATATGAAAACAAATAATGGCATACGAATAGTTTCAAAATACTTAGTTATATATTTAATACTCTCTGATTTGTTGTTAACTAGCTTAAATCCCCATGCTCCTGTATAAACAGCTGAACTGTGAGCTAATATAACTAATACTAATGCTAGTATTCTCAAAATATTAATATAGTCAAGATTATACCTTTTTCGTATCTGCGTAACCACCTAACCTATCCCCCCCATATTGTTTTAATTTATTAAATTTTTAGACATACATTTTATTCCTCATATCATATAATACTAAATTTGATATCAAAAAGAAACAGTCTTATTTAACTGTTTCTTCTTAAAGCTAATCAAACTTAAGTTTTGCAAGGGCATCTGCTAATTCTGTATTAATTGGCTTATTGTTTTCTCTCTTTTGTTTTTTAAGATATTTAGAAACATCTTTTTTAGAAACTTGGTTTTTATATTTTTTCTTTCTTTCATTAAATGCTGAGAGCTTTTCCCTATATCCACAGCTACAGGTAAATATTTGCCCTTCTCCTTCTCCATGTAATTCTAATCTTCTATGACAATTAGGACATCTAGCATTAGTAATTTTAGAAACATTTCTCCTATATCCACATTCTCTATCTTGGCAAATATACATCTTTCCTCTTTTATTTTTTACCTCAAGCATGTACTTGCCACATTCAGGACATTTACTCCTTGTTAAATTATCATGTTTAAACTCTGCATCACTATTCTTGATCTCTTTAATAATGGACTTTGAATAATCTCTCATTTCATTAATAAAAATCTTTCTATTTAATTTTCCCTTAGCTATAGCCCCTAGCTTTTGTTCCCATTCTGCCGTTAAAGCTGGAGATTTTAAATCTTCTGGAACTAGTTCGAGAAGTTGTTTTCCCTTAGATGTTATAAAAATATTTTGACCCTTCTTTTCAATTAAAAAAGTATTAAAAAGCTTTTCAATAATATCTGCCCTTGTAGCCACTGTACCTATACCACCTGTTTCTCCTATTATGTCAATTAAGTCCTTACTCTCATCTTCCATGTATCTTTTTGGGTTTTCCATAGCTGACAGTAAAGTAGCTTCATTAAAAGGTGCTGGTGGTTTAGTTTTCCCATTAGTTTGTATAATGGAAGATATTTTTAAAATATCTCCTCTACTTATTGATGGAAATACCTGTTCTAATATATCCTCTTCTCCATTTCCTTGGAAATCATTAGAATAAACTTCTTTCCATCCTTCAAATACTACCTTTTTTCCTTTAGCAATAAATATTTCATTACCTATTTTAGCTTTTATAGTTGTCTGTTCATATTCAAAAGGAGGATATAATACTGATAAAAAGCGTTTTACCACCAGATCATATATCTTTTTCTCCTTGTTATTTAATTCACTTAACACTACCATTTCTTCTGTTGGAATAATAGCATGATGATCTGAAACTTTTTTATTATCTACAAAAGACTTATTTCCCTTTATAGGCTTTTTTAAAATCTTAGAAGTTATTTTCTTATAATATCCAATACTACAAGCCCTAACTCTATCTCCTAATGTATCTACTATATCCTCAGAAATATATCTAGAATCAGTCCTTGGATAAGTTAGCACCTTATGTTTTTCATATAGCTTTTGCATAATAGAAAGAGTCTCTTTTGCAGAGTAGCCAAATATTTTGTTTGCATCCCTTTGAAGTTCGGTCAAATCATATAGTCTAGGAGGAAAACTCTTTTTATTTACTTTATTTACATCTATAACTTCAGCATCTTTCCCTTTTATACTCTTAAGAATTTTATCAGATTTGTTCTTATTAAAAGTCTTCATATCCTTAGTCTTCCCGTCTTGCCATATTAACTTGAAATTCTTAGTAGATGCTTCAATTCCATAATAATCTTTTCCCTTAAAGTTTTGAATCTCTTCTTCCCTCTTTGCAATCATGGCTAATGTGGGAGTTTGAACCCTTCCACAAGAAAGTTGAGCATTATATTTACATGTTAATGCACGAGTGGCATTTATTCCTACAATCCAATCAGCTTCTGCTCTAGCAATAGCAGACTCGTAAAGATTTTCATAGACTTTACCAGGCCTTAAGTTATTAAATCCATCTCTAATAGCCTTATCTGTAACAGAGGAAATCCAAAGCCTTTTAATAGGCTTATTTACATGAGCTTTTTCTATAATCCATCTAGCTACAAGTTCTCCTTCCCTTCCTGCATCTGTGGCAATTACAATTTCAGATACATCTTTTCTACTCATCTGTTTTTTTACTACATAAAATTGTTTGCTACTTTGTTTTATAACTACAAGCTTTAAATAATGAGGAAGTATTGGCAAATCTTCTATATTCCAAGATTTATACTTTTTATCATAATCTTCAGGATTAGCTAAAGTTACTAAATGTCCTAAAGCCCAAGTTACAATATATTTATTTCCTTCTAAATACCCATTCCCTTTTTTATTGCATTTTAGAACTCTTCCTATATCTCTACCTACAGAAGGCTTTTCAGCTAATATTAATATTTTTTTCATTTTAACATCCTTTCACATTGATAGCTTTTATCTACTATAAGAAATATTATAACACAATAAAAGCAGATGAAATGTTCATCTGCTTTTATTGTTCTAATCTCCATTTGTTGTTAAAAGACCTGTTAAAATAGAAGTTCGCACAATGATACCTAATACTCTTTCTTCATTATCTACAACTACTATAGGATATTTGGTTTTAACTCCTTTATCAATCAAATCTTCAATATAGACATCCTCTTTAGTTGTATAATAATCTTGTTTTAATATTTCTTTTAATGAAGATTTATTATTTTTAACTGACTCAATACAATCATCTATAGTAACTATTCCTTGGATCTTCCTGTTTTTATCTACTACAAAAACACTGGATATATCATTTACTTGCATTTCTTTTATTGCCACTCTAACCCCTGCATTTAAAGATACTATAGCATTTGGTCTTTTCATAATATCTTTAGCACGTACTACTTTAGTACGGTCTATATCCTTTACAAAATCCTCTATATATTCATCTGAAGGATTATTTAGTATTTCTTCAGGAGTACCCATCTGTACTATAGAACCATCTCTCATAACAGCTACCCTATCCCCTAATTTAAAGGCTTCATTAATATCATGAGTAATAAAAACAATAGTCTTCTTTAGCCTAGATTGTAAATCTAAAAGCTCTATTTGCATATCTCTTCTTATAAGAGGGTCAAGGGCACTAAATGGTTCATCCATAAGGAGTATATCTGGATCATTAGCTAATGCCCTAGCAAGTCCTACCCTCTGTTGCATACCTCCACTAAGTTCATTAGGCATCTTGTGCTCCCAACCTTTAAGCCCTACTTCTTCAATAGCATCAATAGCAATCTTTTCTCTCTTCTCTTTATCAACTTTTTTAATCTCTAAACCGTAGGCTACATTTTCTAATACTGTCATATGGGTAAAAAGACCAAATTGTTGAAATACCATAGCCATTTTTTCCTGTCTAAATTCTCTTAAAGAATTTTTATCATAATTAACTATATTTTCACCATCTACTATTACATTTCCTGAAGTAGGCTTATTTAAAAGGTTTAAACATCTTATTATAGTTGATTTTCCGCTTCCAGACAATCCTATTATTACAAATATCTCTCCTTCATCTACTGAAAAAGATACTTTGTTTACTCCTATAGTTTGACCTGTCTTCTTTAGTATTTCTTTCTTATTCCAACCTTTTTTTAATCCTTCTAATGCTAACTTTGGTCTTGAACCAAAAGTTTTCACCAAATTTTCAACAATAATTTTCTCTGTCATATTTTCACTTCCTTAAATATCCTTATGTTCATTAGATATTCTCTGAGTAATTCTATCAATTATTATTGCAAGGAATACGATGCTTATTCCTGAATCAAATCCCATTGCAACATCAGTCCTATTTATAGCTATAAGCACATTTTCTCCAAGTCCTTTAGACCCAATCATAGAAGATATAACTACCATTGACATAGCTGCCATTGTAGTCTGGTTTATACCAGCCATAATAGTTGGCATTGCTTGAGGTAATTCTACTTTAGTAAGAACTTGCCAAGAAGATGAACCATAGGAATATGCAGCTTCTTTCATTTCCTTTGGTACTTCTCTAATACCTAAATTGGTAAATCTTATACATGGTGCAGTTGAGTATATAATTGTTGCAAATACTGCTGGAACAGTACCTAGTCCAAAAAATATCATAGCTGGTATCAAATGCACAAAACTTGGCATAGTCTGAGCTCCGTCTAATATTGGCTTCATGAAAGCCTCTACCTTATCATTATAAGACATATGAATCCCTATAGGGATGCCAATTATTATAGATATCAATACTCCAGTTATTACTATAGATAAAGTAAAGATCATCTCATTCCAAAGGCCTAATCCACCAATTAAAAACATCATAATAGCATATATGATACCTGATTTCCAATTTATCATTTTCCATCCTAATAAGAATATTAGCAATATAAATATAAACCAAGGAATAGTAACTAATATAGATCTTATACCACTAACAATCCAATTAATAATTGCTGCCAGTCCATCAAAAAATCCCTGAAAATGCCTTGTCAACCAAGATACTAATTTTTCTACATATATTCCTAATTCTATATTAAAGTTTTTGGGAAACTCTTTGAAACTAAGTCCAAATTTTCCTCCTTTAGAGTCTGTAGATTCTTTTACCTTATTTGCTATATCTTCTGAAACCCATTTAGTCCAAAGTTCCTCATATTCATCAAAAAACCATTTAACGGTTTTATCTAAATCTCCATCATTATCTTGCATATATGCTAATAATTTACTATTTATTTCAGTAGTAGTTTCATAATTTTTTAAAAATTCTACAACATCTGGTGCTGTTTCAAGCATATCTTTATTTACAGCTATTGTCACTCTAACACCTGGAAATTCACAAGCAAATCCATTTTCCCACTTTTCTTTATCATAAGGCTCGTCTTTAAGTAAGGTCATATCATATTTGCCTATTATCCATGTAGGATCCCAATAATAACCTACCCAAGGTTCTCCTTTTTCGTAAGCAGAAACAATAGAAGTATTGAGAGAAGTATCTGAACCAGGATTAAAATACTCAAAATCTTTATTTAAATCATAGGTTTCCATTTTAGTACGAAGTACTTCATCAGAAAACCAGTTAGGAGGTGCACCATATATCCTTCCTTTACTTGGATTGTCTGGATCTTTAAATACTTCTTTATATTTTGGTAAATCTTTTATAGATTTTAAATCAGGTGCCATAGGCTCTATGCCCCGCTCACTATCTCCCTCTATTACATAAGTAGGAACATATAGTCCTTGAGCATTATCATCATAGTTCACTGACAATTCTACAATTTCACCTTTTTCTATTCCAGGTTCATAAACATCTGCAATATTGTCAGTCCATGATTCCATGGATATGTCTATATCTCCTTGTCTCAGTCCTTTTATAACAATAGGAGATGAACCTGTGATTTCGTCAGTTTTATATCCATAGCCTTCTTCAATTATAATTCTAGCTATTTTATTATGAATTCTTATACTATCCCAACCTGCATCACCAAAAACAAGTTTTGGTTTCTTTCCTTTATGGGAATCAGAACTTTCTGCATAAGAATAAATATTAAAATTAAATTGCAATATTAATATTACAATCAGTAATGATAAAATAAACTTTGCCTTTCTTGATACTCGAATAATGAATCGCCCCTTTATTTTATATCTTTTATATTTTTTTAAAATATTCAAGAAACTTAGGTGCAACTAAACTCCTAATAATAGGTATTATTATATCCTACTAAATATTTCATGTCAAACTTAAAGCCTTGTAAAATACAGTATTTAACTATAATTTACCTTTTTAAAGCATAAAAATACCCGTAAAAAAACGGGTATTCCTGTGTATTTAGCCTTATTCAACAGATTTTAAGGATTCTACCATTTTTATATCCTTTAGTCTGAAGTACATTACAAAGTTTACTGAAGCAGCAAATAGTATAGTGAGTATAGCAGAATATATATAACTTACAAACCTTATGTCTCGGCTAAACATCATACTATCTATTTCACCAGTAAGAATTATATATCTATGGAGAAATACACCCATAAAAAGTCCTAATATTGTACCTATAATAGTAAGGATTATATTTTCTCTATAAACATAACTAGATACTTCATTGTCATAAAATCCAAGTACTTTAATGGTAGCTATTTCTCTAAGCCTTTCACTTATATTTACATTAGTTAAATTGTATAAAACTACAAAGGCTAGAGCACCTGCTGAAACAATCAATACAAGTACCACATGATTTAAACTCCCTACGGTATCTTCAAAGCTACTGCTCATACCTGTAATAAAATTCACAGAACTGATTTCTGGATTTTTTAAAAGATTAGTAGAGAGCTTATTCTCAAAACCTTTTGATGTATCTACAGTCTTTGCCAGTAACCCATCATATCTAATTTCTTGATTATAAAGTCTTTCAAATAGTATAGGTGACATGTAAATATAGTGGGACACATAGTTTTCCGCAATACCTGATACCTTCACCCTTATCTTCCTGTTATCTTCATCTTTAATATACACTTCATCTCCTACTTGAACTTGGAGCATTTTAGCTAATTTCTCTGTTATAACGACTCCATCATTAGTCAAAGGAACTTTTTCATTTGTAGTGCGAGATTTTAAATTAATAAAGTTTCTCAAATCATCTATATCTTCAGGAACAACAAGGAAAGCTACTTTCTCCTCTTTTCCTACAATGACATTGATATTTTTCTCATTAGCAAAAATATAATCAGAAATACCCTTATTTTTATTCAATATACTTTTAATATCTCCTTGTTTCTCTGACCTTGTCTCATTTTTCAATCCTATAGTCATATCATATTCATATATTTCATTAAACTGCTTATCAACAATATCTACTATAGAATCCTTAAGACCAAAACCTGCTAGCATTAATGCTGTACAACCTCCAACACCTAAAATAGTCATAAATAATTTCTTCTTATATCTAATTATATTTCTAGCTGTAACCTTTTGAGAAAAATTCATTCTAAACCATATAAATTTTATTCTCTCAAGGAATATTCTCTTACCTGATTTTTGAACTTTAGGTCTTATAAGTAATGCAGGTGTCTCTTTTAATTCCTTATAAGAAGATATCAAGGCTGCTAATGTTGTTGTAAATACTCCAAAGGCCATAGATATAATAGCATAGGGCCAATTAAAAATAATAACTATAGATGGCATTGTATACATAATTCTATAGGCATTAAATATTATGGTAGGAAAAACTTTAAATCCTATTAAAACTCCAAATATACTGCCACTAATACTAGCAATGCCAGCATATATTATATATTTTAAAGCTATGGAAAATTTGCTATATCCTAATGCCTTAAGAGTACCTATATAGGTCCTTTGTTCATCAACCATTCTAGTCATAGTAGTTAAAGATACTAATGCAGCTATAAGAAAGAAAAATACTGGAAATACTTTTGAAATAGCATCTATCCTATCTGCTGCCATTTCATAATCAATGAAATCAAATGTTTGATTTCTTTTAATCACATACCACTTTGGATCTTTAATATCTTTTATTTCTTCCTCTCCATCCGCTATTTTCTTACGAGCATCTGCTAATTTTTCTTCGGCTTCTCTTTTTCCTTCTTCATATTCTTTTTTTCCATTTTCAAGCTCTTTCCTAGAATTTGCTAACTTTTTATGCCCAGTAACAAACTCACTTTCAGCTTTTCTCTTACCTTCTTGAAGTTTTTTCTCCTCTAATACAATTTGTTTTTCAGAAGAATCTAATTTCTCCTTACCTGTTACAATCTCTTTCTCTGCCATAGACAATTGATTTTTTTTATTTTCTAATTTAGCTTTAGATTTTTCTAACTCTCTCTTTCCATATTCTAATTGTTCTATACCTCCACTATACTTTTTTTCTAATTCTATTTTTTCTTCTTCTGGAAGATTTGTATTTGTTTTTAGAAAAGTCTTAAGCTCATTAAGTTCAGCTTCCTTTTCATTTAATTCCTTCTCAGCAAATTTTATTTCTTTTTCTCCTTTAATAAACTCAGTTTCTGCTTTATTTTTAATCTTATTAAATTCTTGTGATTTCTGATTATATTCCTCTTCCCCTCTTTTTAAATCTTTCTTGCCACTCAATATTTTTTCTTCAGCTTCTTTGACAATTTTATTAAATTCTATTTCCTTATCATGTAATTCCTTCTCACCTTTTACTATTTTATTTTCGCCATCTAAAATTTCCTGATAAGCTTTATTAAGCTCTTTTTTAGATTCCTCTTCTGCCTTTTGAAGTTCTTTCCTACTTATATCTAGCTTTTTATTAGCTTCAGATACTATTTCATTATAAGCTTCTTTAGATCTGACTTTACCAATATTATTAAGCTTTTTCCTTATAGGTTCAAGAATATTATCATACTCATCATCATAGGAGAAAACTCCCTCTGTTTCCTTAAAAGTTAAGAATATATCTGTATACCTAGGTATCTTAAAATTTTCCTCGGAAATCATAATAAAACTATCTATTTTTCCATTTCCAATATCTGTTGTACCTCTCTCAGCAGATACATAATAAGGAGTTTCTACTATTCCTACAATAGTAAATTCATTGTTTTTAAGACTTTCGCCAATATCTTTATCTGTACCAGATGAAAGCTTCACCTTAGAACCTATAGATAAATTAGATTTTAGCATTTTATTTTTTTCAGCAACTGCCTCTCCTAGTTTTTCTGGATATCTACCTTTTACTAATTTAGTCCTGTTTATATAAGATCTATCAGGTTTTTTTATTTTGTTCATAGGCAATGATAGAACTTTAAAAGCCATCTCTTTATTATCTACATTGATTAATGCATCTATAGAATAAGTAGGCAAAACCCCTTGGGCTTCTGACACTTTTTTTATAATATCTATATCTTTATCATTAAATCCTATAGTTGAAATTATTCTCATATCCATTAAATTGTATTCATCAAAATATTTATCAGCAGTTATTTTCATATCTGGAGATGTAGCTTTGATTCCAGCAAAAAAACCAACTCCTAAAGCTACTATGGCGAAAATAGAAAAAAATTTACTTAGAGTTCCTTTAATTTCTCTAAAAGTATCTTTAAGTAATGGATTTCTCATTATTACCACTCGATCCTTTCTACAGGTATTGGGTTTTCATTGAGAGAAATATTTTCTACTTTGCCATTCCTAATTCTAATAACCTTGTCTGCCATAGGAACGATGGCTGTATTGTGAGTTACAACTACAACTGTCATTCCCATTTCTCTACAAGTATCCTGCAATAATTTCAAAATAGCCTTTCCTGTATTATAATCTAATGCTCCTGTAGGCTCATCACATAATAAAAGTTTAGGATTTTTAGCTAGAGCTCTTGCAATAGCTACTCTTTGCTGTTCTCCACCTGAAAGCTGAGCAGGAAAATTATCCTTTCTATATTCAAGACCTACTTGTTTTAAAACCATTTCTGAATCAAGGGGATTTTTACATATTTGTGCAGCTAATTCTACATTTTCAAGAGCAGTAAGATTTTGAACTAAATTATAAAATTGAAAGACAAATCCTATGTCATGTCTTCTATAGGAAGTTAGTTCTCTTTCATCGTATCCACTTATTTCATTTCCATCTACTATTATTTCGCCACTAGTTGGAGAATCCATTCCCCCTAGTATGTTCAATACTGTACTTTTCCCAGCACCACTAGAACCTACGATTATAACAAACTCTTCTCTATCAACGGAAAAGCTCATTCCATCTAAAGCTTTTATTTCCACTTCCCCCATTTGATAAATTTTTCTAATTTCATTCAATTCTATATATTTAGCCAATTAACTCACTCCCAATGTTAAGTTAATAGTATTATACCATTTTATAATAACTGTCTGCTATAATATATAAAAAATAGCTTTATATATACAAAGCTATTTTTTCTTAGTTTTTATTTTAACTATATAGTCCACATACATATTCCTTCGTTCTATTATCTTTAGGATTTATAAATATTTCTTCTGTTTTCCCATATTCTACTAACTCCCTATCTAATATAAAAGCTGTATAATCTAATACTCTTTTAGCTTGAAATAATAGGTGCCGAAGCTCCCATGGCAATTCCTCCAGCTAAAGTTATTGCAGAAATTACATCAGATTTACATAAAGGTAATATAAGTTTAAATGTCATTTAGGCTTTAAAATATTTAGCTTCTTGTGTAGGACTTTCATATGTATTCTCTTTTTCTGTAGGTTTCGTATTCTCTTTTCCACATCCAGATATAACTATGGTAAATATTAAAATAACAGATAAAAGTAAACTAATTTTCCTTTTCATCTAATCTCCCCTTAGTACTTATATTATTTGCATATAAAACATCCCATTGTATTGTTAATTTTATAACTCATCACTTTATATATGAAATAGATAATATCTATAGTATTAAACTAGTTTATATGTTTTACCTATTAATATGAAGCCTTCCTCAATTTAATTTTTAACAAAAATTTAAAATGAGGAATCATTTTTAGAGTTATATTTATCTTTCTTAAAATTGTATCTAATCTTTAACAATCCTCTTGTACCACGAAGGTTATTGAAATACTAACTTTTTCCCATTTTACTTTACATCCTATTTATAGGAAAAAGTTAAAATAATAGTAAAAATTCTAACAGCTATAACTTCAATAAAATATTGATTATAAATTCGTATAGTATTATACATCTATTTATAAATATTTTAGATTAAAACTAATAAATAATGTATAATATAGTAGATATTATTTAAACTGGAGGTCTATATATGAATTTAGAAATTATTAAAAAATTCGGAGATTTACAAGAAAGATTTTATTCAGAAACAGATACTTCTGATGGCCTAATAGGTTTTAATTCTGACGAAGGACAATGGGTAATAAACCCATTTAAAAGTAAATGTTTACGCTATAATGTGAACCCTTTAGAATACTATAATAAAGAAAGCTTTGAATATTTTTGAAATGAATTAATAAAATTAAATTTTTAAGTAAAATTATATATTGTGAAAAATATAGGATAATAAATTAATAATATAATTTATAGTAGTTATCAAATAACCAAATTTATATGAGGGGGATCAAAGTAATGAAAAGTATTTTAAACGCTAATCAAGTCTACGATTTATTATTAGATTCAAATATTATTGGGGCTAATGGATATATTTCATTTGAATTAGCAAATATAAAAGTAAGGATTGATACTACAGATACAGTAGGTATTACTCTACAAGCCTGGCTAAAACAATGGTTTTTAGAAAATGATATATATTTCTCTGAACCTGCTAATACTCAAGACTTTCCTGACTTTTATTTACATAATACAAATAAAAAATCTAATATGTTAGAAGTTAAAGCATTCAAATATTCTCGTTCACCTGCTTTTGATATAGCAAATTTCGAATCCTATTGTGCTTCTTTAGAACAAGAAGCGTATCGACTTGATGCAGATTATATTATTTTTGGATATGATATGAATAAAGAAGGATATATAACTATAAAAAAAGTATGGCTTAAAAAAATATGGGAAATAACTGGTTCATCTAGTCGATTCCCTTTAAAAACACAAGTTAAAAGAGATGTTATATATAATATACGTCCATCTATAAATTTTAAAAATGGTACAGAACCAGACTTCAAAAATAAAGAAGATTTATTAAAAGCTATATATGAAACTCTAATTTTATATAGAGGAAACAAGGTTGCTAATACTTGGATAAAAAATACTATAGAATCATACTACAATTATACTAATCAGAGATTAGAAATATTATAAAACTTTCAAATAGGTATGTCTTATAAAGACATACCTATTTGAATTTCTTCTATATTTTTTAAATTTTCCTTGTATTCTTTTCCCAATCTTAAAGATATATCTCTAACTACTGGTATTACAACTGTATTACCTAATAAATCAAAAGCTTTCCTTTTATCTCTTTCACTTCCATTAAAACATTCTAATGAATAGTCATCAGGATATCCAAACAACCTCAATCCTTCTCTCAAAGTTAATCTTCTAATACCATTACCATCAACTACTCCTAATTTTGATACATCAGTAGCTACTAATGTAGGAGAAATATCATTAGGATCTAATATTTTGGTAAATTCAAAACTTAATTTTCCAGTAACAATATTATATCCTTTAGGCTTAGTTATATCATATTCTCTTCGTTTAATAGTTTTACCATTGGAAAGTTTTTTCTCTACAACATCTTTAGGATGTTCTAATACCAAATACCCTTTTTCAACCAAATCATCTAAAAGATCTTTTAGATTTTTGTGTTTATAAAAAGTAGCTATTTGCTCTACTGTTAAGGGCATTCCATCCATCCACTTTATACCTATTTTTTCAGCCCAATGTTTTTTCCTTCGTTCTTTAAAAAGTAATTCTAATAATACTTTTTGTTCATCTGACACCTCACCTTTTAATTCAATAGTCCAGCTATGTATATTGTTATCTCCGCCTCTTTTATCTTTTATAGCTTTTCCATATAACTCTTCAGGTTTAAAATGTTTTAAAAGGCAACTTGTAAAATGTGTATCTAATGTTCCTATCCCAGATTCTTGTATTTCACCAAATGTTTTATATCTTTTTTCAAAGCCATCTAGATTGATTTTCTTATTCAATGTTCCAACAATAAAAACTCTTTTCCTTGATTGCGGAACTCCAAAATCTTTAGAATCTAACAATTTCCATTCAACTCTATAACCTAATTCTTTGAGTGTCCTTAGTATAATAGTTAAAGTTCTACCTATTTCATCTTTTGGCTTCTTCTTATCATGAGTTATTAAACCTTCTACATTTTCTAATATAAAACCATAAGGTCTTTTTTCTTTTAATATTCTTCCAACTTCAAAAAAAAGTGTCCCTCTTGTATCTAAAAAACCTAATCCCTTACCAGCAGTACTAAAAGCTTGACATGGAAACCCTGCTAATAAAATATCAAAGTCTGGTATCTCCTTAGATTTAACTTGTGTAATATCACCTAATAACTTTTCATGATCAAAGTTTTCTTCTAATGCTTTAATTGCATATGTTTTAATTTCTGATGTCATAACACATCGTGTATTAAAACCCAATTCTTTAAAAGCCTGCTCAAATCCTAATCGCAATCCACCCATACCCGCAAACAAGTCAATAAATCTGACTTCTTTTTTATATAGTAAATTTTGCTCTGCAATATTAAAATCTTCAAACAAGGATAATTGCACAATTATACACTCCTCTTTTAAACTTTATTTATTTAACGTCGCATCGTTAATACTATTGTATATAAATTTTTCTCTATTGTCAACTATATGTCATTGTATGTTAATAACTTCTTTGTTATACTTTAATTAATAAGAATACAATTATTGAGGTGGTTAAATATGGATATATCTCAAGCTACTGCAAAAAGAATTTTAAATTTATGTGAAACTCAAGATATTAGTATTAACAAACTTGCTTCTTTATCTCAAGTTACTCAATCTACAATTAATAGCATTGTTAGTGGTGAAAGTAAAAACCCAAAATTAAAAACTATATTAAAAATTTGTTATGGATTAAATATATCTTTAAAAGATTTCTTTAATTCACCTTATTTTGATAATTTAATATAAGATTAAATTTATTTTATTAATATTTCATTACTTAATATTGTTATTTTTAGCTATTTTAATAATTCTATATCAATATATTTTATATAATTTTCTATTTTCTCATTGTTAAGATTTTTCCTAAATTGATAAGCCTTTTTTCTTTACTCTTATCATTATTTCTTAGTATATTGTTTATCTTTTTGCATTTTTTATTTTACTTATTCTTTCTTGATTGAAGCTCTTTAAAATCTTTGCTAATACTATTTATTTGGCTGTTAAAATATTTTAATATTGATAAAATTTCCTCTATATCAATATTAAGACCTATATCTAATTTTTTTAATCCAACTTTTGGATATTCAAACGAAAAGATTTCTTCTTCATCTTTCCTGTGAAAGTTCTTTTTATTAAATATATGTTTATAATATTTTAACTCATACATTGTCCTATCACCTTCTTTATTTCTGCTTCTATTTCACTTTTTAATTCATTTACTTCTTCCATTATTTCTTTGAATGGTCTTAGGCTTTCGTATTTATAGAAGTATCTTGTGAAAGGAATTTCATAGCCTATTTTAGTTTTCTTATGATCTATCTAAAACTCCTTTACATGGGAGCTACTTCTCTTTTTACATAGTTTTCTATATTTTCTTTTTCTATATGCTCTGTTGTATCTACACTATATTCTTCTACATCTATAGATAGTGGTATATTTTCTGTATCTCTTAAATAAGTATCTGCTTCTTTTTTCTTCCCTTTATACAATAGTCTGCAGTTTCATCTCTTTTTGATAGTTCCATAAGGATAGCTTTTTTTAGTCCATTAGTTAGTTTTATATCTTTGAAAATATTTTTTAAGTGTTTTTCAAACTCATCCCTATTTTTATATAATTTATCATTTATATTTTCCTTTAATATATCGATTATTTTATCTTGGAATGCTTTGCTCTCATGTAGTTTTTCCAATTTTTTTAGATTCTTCTTTTTTATATATTGTTTTTCTTTTTCTAGTTCTAATTCTTCTACCTTTTCTTTATCATATAACTTTGGAAAAGCTGTTCTCCATATATATTTTCTATTCTCTCTTCTGATATTTGGAAATTTAGTTTCAATGGCCTTTCTATAGTTACCTTTAAATATCCAAATCCTTTATTATCAAATATTTTGCAGTATTCATTTTCTTTAAACTGCCCATAAATTCTTGCTATTTTTTCTATATCTTTTTTACTTATTTCATTTCTTTTAGAGCCTAAGGATTTTCTCATTTCATGATAGAAACTAGTTGCATTTGCTAATCGAACCTTTCCTTACTGGTCCTTTCAAAATATCATCATTTTTTCTATTTGTTAAAACACATATATAGGTAGCTATACCTATATCGTAAAATAAATCTGTAGGTAATGCTACTATACCTTCTAACATATCATTTTCTATTATCCATCTTCTAATTTCTGATTCTCCAGAACCTATATCCCCTGTAAAAAGTGGAGAGCTATTGAATATAATGCCCATTCTAGAATCTTTCTTATCTTCTATCATTTTCAAAACCATATGTTGAAGAAACAATAATGAACCATCAGAATTCCTTGGTATACCAGCACCAAAACGTCCACTAAACCCTAGTTTCTTTGCTTTTTTTCAATAAAATTCTTGTGTTTTTCCAATTTACTCCAAAAGGTGAATTCATAAGGGCAAATCTTACTTTTTGATCTTTATATGCATCTTTTGCAAAGGAGTTTCCAAATACTATATTTCTTTCCCGTTGTTCTTTCATAAGAATATCTGATTTACATATAGCATAGGATTGATTATTTAACTCTTGTACAAAAACTTCAACTTGGGCTTTTGTATTTAGGTCTTTTATATAATTTGTAGCAACAGAAAGCATACCACCAGTCCCACAAGCAGAATCTCCTACTGTAAAATACTTCCTAGAGTAGTCAGTTCTTCTTCTAATCCATTGAATATAAGATTCACCATTAGTTCTATAACCTCTCCTGGTGTATAATGATCTCCTGCTTTTGCATTTTCAGAAAATCTTCTTATAAGTTCTTCAAAAATATATCCCATTTCTTGATTAGTAACTACATCTGGATGCAGATCTATATTATTAAGTTCTTTTATAACTAGAAAAAGCAAATCGTTGTCATCCAGCTTTTTAATTTCATTATCAAACTCGAAGTATTCAATTATCTCTCTAATATTTAAAGAAAATCCTTGTATATAATTTTCAAAATTTGCTCTTATATTATCTGGATCTTCTGTTAGTTTCTCAAAATCGAATTTAGATTTATTTGAAAATCTATAATCAGCTACATTGTTTAAAATTATTTTCAATATCGGTTGTTTTGGCTTTCTCTAATACTTTATCTTTTGTATCTTGAAGTAAACAATCAAAACGCCCTAATACAGCCATAGGAAGTATAACATCTCCATATTTTTCTGGCTTATATGATCCCCTTAAAAACTCTGCAATTTTCTATATAAAATTCACTTTTTCATTAAAATTCTCCGTCAAGTATCACTCTTTCAATTTATTTTATAATAGTTATTCTACAATTATTATATTAATTAAGCTGAACTAACTCAAGCTATAACACAAAAGAACCTTCTCTCTATGTTCTACTATAAATTTTAAGAAAGAATATTAGAATAATGTATTTACTTATTTTTTAGATAAATATAAAAAAGGAAGAACTTCTAATCCAGATGTAATGTGTAATTAAAAAATAAAAGGCTACTTTAAAATTATTTATAAATAATTTTAAAATAGCCCTCTTTAATATCTTAAAATATTTTATCTAAACCAATACAGGATCACTAACTGAACTATCAATATTCTTTTTAGAGTCTTTATATATTTGTGCAACTTCATCATAGCCTTTATTTATTACATTTTTTGTACTGGCAACTGAACTTTTTACAGTATTAGCTATATCTATACTTGCTGCCTTTACCTCGGATGCTATAGTTTTTACCGAATTTACTATTTCTCTTCCAACTGATACTATAGCATTCTTAACTGTTTTAATCTTAGACTCTGATTTTTTAACAGTATTTACTATATTATTACAATGCTCTTTAATATTCTTATAGCCAGTTGAAAAAGTATTTGGTATTCTCTTTATAGGTTCCTTAATAGAATCTACACCTACTTTTATAAAGCTTACAGTTTCTATTCCTTTTTTCAAAATTCCATTAGTAGGATTTTTTATTGCTGCCGTAACATTAGTTGCTGTAAGTCCAACTTTGCCTACTATTTCAATAACATCCTCACCTATAGAAACTGCTGTTTTTAATGTTTCTCCAACTATAGATGTAGCAGAACTTACAACCTCTCTTGCAGCTTGTTCCAACTGTGAAACTGTAGTAGATACTTCTTTATATGTATTACATACTAGTGAAGTAGTTTCCCTTGTTTTATCAGCAACTGATTTAGAAACATTTTTTATGCTTTTACCTATTGAATTAAATCCATCTTTAATAGTATTTGAAACTAAAAACACTGTATTCTTAACGCTTTTACCTATAGATATTGCTGTTTTTTTAACATTTTTAATAGTACTTATCCCTATAGATAAGGATTCTGATATTGAATTTAAAGAGGAACTTACGGAGCTTTTAGTTGTATCTTTCACCTTAGCTACAACCTCTTTAGTATCAATAGTATTTTTCACAACTAATTCCCTGTATTCATCTTCAACTGCTTTAATATTATTATCTACTATGTTTGTTTTACAATTATTATTATTCATCTTTTTGGTTTCTGATTTATATATATTATTATTTATAGAATTTAAACTATTAATACTATCAGAACATCTTATCATAGTTCTCAACTCCTTTTTTTAATTAATATGTTATTTCTCCTTGTGAAGAATATGAGCTTGTCTCTGATAATGTAAATTTGTCCTCTAAAATAAATTCTCCATCTATAAATAGCTTCATTGTCCAAACTCCACAAGGGTATTGTCGTGTCTTATCCTCTAAATCCATCCAAAACCACATTTTTATTGGTTTATTCTCTCCCGGTGGTGTAAATAAATTGTTCTCTGTAATCTGAAATAGCTCTTTTTTCGGAGTATACCATGCTGTTGTCACTGTATGCAATCCTGTTACATTGATAAATTCAAATCTTGTCACTACTTTTTTATCTAGCAAAACATTGAAATTTTTCTTATTGGTAACAACTTCTTCATTCAAAATTGAATTTATATTATATTTATCCATATGTACTGTATATTGAGTATTATTATAAAGTCGTTGACCTTGATCGTTAATAATAATTACTGACCAAAGTTCTTCGTTATCATCTGGAAAGTATATATTAGCTGTTGGATCATTAAGCTTTAATTCTCCATTAATAAGAAACTTATATTTATGCTCTCCTGGTGGAAGATCGCAATCAAAAATCCATTTATTGTTTTCTTTTCTCATTAATCCTCTTTCAGAATCATAATTATTAAATTCTCCTATAACAGATATTGTATCTATAGTTATATACTCATTCTCTTCATATTCAAAATTTGTTTTCATGGCAATCCTCCTATCAGATATTTTAGTAAATATTCTAATAATTCTTCAACCATCTTTCTTACTAATTATATCGGCAAATACTCTAATTTCTTAAACATATTTATAAAGTATCTATAATATGTATAAATATTAAGTGTCCTAGTCCCATATCACAACAAATAAAAAGTTAGTGAATTTTATCCAAAATTAAAGAGTCAATTCACTATACAACTGCCCCTCATTTATTTTTTGAAGCCAGACTCAAACTGTCAATAAAATTTATTATATATTACAATACATAATAAAAGAAATAACACAGAGGAATCGTCCCTCTGTGTTATTTCTTTTTTACCATATCAGCAATAGCATAATTAGGTGAATCTGTAATTGTTTTAATATTTTTCTTGAAACGTTCATATCTGGAGTAGCAATAGTCTAGAAAATCATCGCCATTATAGTGTCTAATCATAGCCCATACCATCCAAAGTAAATCCTGTGCCATCATATAGCACTTTATTTTTAATATTTCTTCATCTGTTGGAAATTCACCATAATAATCTAAAAGGAGATATTGAATTGCATCTTCAGTCAATCTAGATTCAAGGATATAGGAAGCTATATCCCAGCTTGGATCATTCATTCCAGAATACTCCCAGTCTATAAGATAAGTTTTCCCATTTTTATCAACTACAAAATTTTCAGGTACTGTATCATTATGACAGGGGACAGAAATTGTATTCTTAATATTTTTTTGCATGAAATCAATTAATTCTTCCTTCAATATGCCATAGTCAAAGAAAAAAACACCATTAAGCTTTTCAACAATTCGTTCATATTTATTCAATTCTACTTGCCAATCGAAGGAATTAGGAAAACACTTTTGACTAGAGTGAATTTTTTTCATTATAGCGGAAACATTTCTTAGATTTGTAATACAACATGGATCAATTTGACCAATGTTTTTACTGTCTTTAATATATACGCTAACCTTAATACCACTAACTTCGTCAAAATATACACACTCAGAATTCAAACCAATATCCAAAGCAATTTTATTGTTAACTTTTTCAATTTTACGATCAATCATAAGATTAGCCATGCCACCTGGTTGTCGAACAACATATTCAGTTCCTTTGATATCCATAATATAATTGTAGTTAGTAAGTCCACCTGTAAAACGAGATTTATCAAATATTATACTATTATCATTAAAAATAATACGTAATTTTTTTTGTATTAGTTCTTCTATTTCCATAAATAATCCACCACACATATTTAAGTCAATTATTTTTCTAATGAAAAATATAATTGGCAAACAAACATGCCAATTTATAATTCTCTAAAATCTGCTTTAAAGTTTATTATATCAATGATAACCCCAATAATCAACACCCATATAAAACAAAAACTTTTAATCTCTTGCTGTTGTCAAAGGTTATTAGAAGATTAAATAGAAGAAATCATATCTTTGAAAGTTGATATTGTACAAGAAGTCCAATATTGTACAATATTGGATTTCAACTGGATACAATAGTACTAAAACTATATATTGAATCTACAATAAATCAGTTATTCTTTATGGTATCATTAATACTAATAATCATTATTCACCTGTTAAAAATCAGTAAAATTGATTAAAAAATATAGAAAATAAAATGATAGGAGGGCAGAATAATGGAAGACAAATTCAAACTAAAATCCAAGGTTTATTTTAATATGGAATTCACACAATTTTTAGAACAAGTTTCTGGTTCTCGGGCATTTATTGTTTCAGATTCAATCATGGAAAAACTAGGATATCTTCAAAAAGCAGTAGATTCACTAAACAAAGCTGGAATAAGTTCCGTTACGTTTACAGGAGTTCGACCTGATCCAGATATTAATGTAGTTGCAGAAGGAATGAGATTATATAAGGAAAGCAATGCAGATGTTTTAATTGCAATTGGTGGAGGTTCTACTATTGATACTGCCAAGGGAATAATGTATTTTTCATGGCATTTAGAAAACACAACAAATGACAAAATGAAAAAACCGTTGTTCATTGCTATTCCATCTACAAGTGGGACAGGCTCAGAAGTAACAGATTTTACTGTTATTACCTCCCAGGGGGAAAAGGTATGCATTGTAGATGATTTTATTGCACCAGATATTGCAATACTTGATTCTACCTGTATACAACATGTTCCTCAACATGTAGTTGTAGATACTGGCATAGATGCTTTAGTTCATGCTATAGAAGCCTATGTTTCTACGAATGCAACTGACTTTACAGATGCTCTTTGTGAGAAAGCAGTTAAGCTAATTTTTGAAAACATCAAAACAATTTACAATGACATTAAGGATTCTAATGCTAGAGATCGTATTCAAAATGCTTCATGTATGGCAGGAATAGCATTTACAAATACTGGCCTTGGCATCAATCACAGCTTAGCTCATGCTATGGGTGGAACTTTTCATATATCCCATGGTCGATCTAATGCACTTCTACTTAATGCAGTAATAGAATATAATTCTAATTTAGAAAGAAGTATCAACGAATATGCTGCTAACAAATATGCAAAACTGGCAAAAATTCTACAACTTCCAGCTCGAACAAATCGTGAGGGAACTGTGAATTTCATACAAGCTTTAAGTGAATTAAAAAAATATCTAGGTGTCGAAGAAAGTATTCGAGCTCTTGGAATTGATCAAGATGAGTTTGAAAGCTCTTTAGAACATATGGCTGAAGCTGCATTAGGCGATAGATGTACTCCTACTAATCCTAGACAACCTTCTAAAGAAGAACTAATACATATTTATCAAAAATGCTATTGATAAATATTAAATAATAGAAAAAATTGGCAAGGGGCAAAAACATAGGTTTTGGCCCTTTACCTATTTCACCCGTTCTACTCAATTTATACCAATATATGGAGACTAGTCAGTTTTTACATTGTAAATATATTTTACATATAGTATAATAAATATGTGAAATTTCAATAGTTAGCCCTTTACTATGTAAAGGAGCGGGGATAATACCAAAATCTAGAAGAGGTGCATTACAAGCATGAATAAAACTGATAGTCCACTTAAAAAATTAATAACCTCGAATTTATATACCCGCTATAGTAATATTTTATCCATATCAGATATTTCTCTGTTTTTACTAGATACAAATGGTGACATTCTGCTTGAGTTTATTCCATCCCCCGACTTTTGCACCAATGTGTGCCAAGAGAGGGATAAAAAAGTATGCCCCGACTACATATGTCAATTAGAAAATGACAAAGAAGGTAGATTTGTCTGCCATAATGGTCTTGAAAATATTCTTTCCCCTATTATAGTGAAAGATAAAACTATAGGCTATATAGCTGGTATGCAAGTATATTCGAAAGACAATGAACACAAAAAATACATGATTGATATTTATGACTTTAAAAAAAGTGAAAATGCAAATTTGGAATTTATTGCTAAATCGATTTCCTCATTGAAAACCGTAGAATCAAAAAAAATTAAAATACAGGAACAATTATGTAACCAAATTGCTAGAAATATTTCTCTTGATTTATCTGAAAACATCAATAATTCCAATCAGGATATAGAGAAATTGTCAATTGAAAAGGATATACTGGAAAAAAAGATTATTGATTTAGAAGCAAAAAATATGTCTTTGGCAGTTAATCCTCATTTTTTATTTAATACTTTAAATTGTATAGCCAGAATAGCTTATTTTGAGAACTCCCATACAACAGAGGAACTTATATATTGTCTTTCTGATTTACTAAGATATAATTTAAAGCAGGATAGCCAACTTCATACCATTGGTGCTGAAATTAACAATATTGAAAAGTATCTATACATTCAGAAGGTAAGATTTAAAAGCCGTCTAGAGTATGAAATAGATGTTCCGGAAGATCTTAAATCTTATAAAATCCCCAATATGGTTATTCAGCCAATCGTAGAAAATGCTTTAATCCATGGAATAGCCCCAAAACGAGATGGTGGTAAAATAAGTATCTATGCAGAAAAGTATAATAATGAAATTGTTATTTCTATTATGGATAATGGGAATGGTTTTCCAAAAGATGTATTGATAAATATACAACAATCTGAAAATAAATCGGGTCTAGGTTTTCGAAATACAGACAAGCGTTTGAAGCGATACTATGGAAAACAATATGGACTTAAAATTGTAAAATCTGATTATAGCGGAAGTACAGTTACTATAACAATTCCTACACAACCTATTGCGAGGTGATAATATGAGTGTAGTCTTGATTGTAGAGGATGAAATGCTTGAACAAGAGTTTCTCAAATCAATTGTACTTAAGGAGCTTCTTCCAGAGGATAAACTGCTAACCTGCGAAAGCGGAGTTCAAGCTATAGAATTATCAAAAGAATATAAACCAAATATTATTATAATGGACATACTAATTCCTGAAATGGATGGTCTGAAAACTATTGAAGAGATCAAAAAATTTTTGCCAAATACATGTATCTCTATTTTATCGGCTTATTCAGACTTTTCCTATGCACAAAAAGCAATTAAACTTCAGGTTTTCGAATATTTATTAAAACCTGTAAAACCAACGGTTTTTAAAGAAACTTTTCATAAAATGCTAGATTGTGTAAACGAATCTCAACTAATAGTAAAGGAGAATGAAGATGTAGAAGCTAGTGAATGCCAGAAATGCTTTATAGAAGAATCTGTAAGATATATTAAAGAGCATTTCAAAGAAAAATTGACCTTGGAAATGGTTGCTTCTAAGGTATTTATGAACCCTCAATATTTCAGTCGTGCTTTTAAAGAAGATATGGGTGTTTCATTTTCAACTTATATAAATGATCTAAAAATTAAACATGCTTGCAGATTGTTAGAAACAACTAATTATCCTGCTTACCGAATTTCAATGGAATGTGGTTTTTCAGATCCATCTTATTTTAATAGGGTATTCCGTGCACAGATGAACATGACTCCCATAGACTATAGAAAGTATATTTGTTTATCAATGCAAAAGGACTAAATTTATGAATCTAATAAAATTGAATTTATGAATAATTTATAGGGGTAGATGTAATATCTACCCCTATATTGATGATTAATTATTATTTCAACTATCTACTATAAATATAATATATCTATTTATATTCTAAAGTTTATTTTGTGTTTTTCTTTCCCATTTTAGGAAGAATAGTTTCAACCTCAACATGTGGACGAGGTATAACATGTACTGAAATTAATTCACCAACACGTTGTGCTGCAGCAGCACCAGCATCAGTTGCTGCTTTTACAGCACCTACATCTCCTCTTACCATTACTGTTACAAGACCAGCACCAATATGTTCTTTACCAATTAGTTGAACATTTGCTGCTTTAACCATTGCATCTGAAGCTTCAATAGAACCTACTAATCCTTTTGTTTCAATCATTCCTAATGCATCATGTTCCATTTTTATTCCCTCCTGAGTCTATAGTCTATTTTACGTCTTCCTTAGCTGTTTTAGGAAGAATAGTTTCAACCTCAACATGTGGACGAGGTATAACATGTACTGAAATTAATTCACCAACACGTTGTGCTGCAGCAGCACCAGCATCAGTTGCTGCTTTTACAGCACCTACATCTCC
>NZ_JANJZL010000035.1:0-1145 GCF_024623155.1 Anaerosalibacter massiliensis | reverse complement strand
ATTTATATAAACTTAGCGGCGGATGGGTGAGTAACGCGTGAGAAATCTACCATGCACTAGGGGATAGCCTCGGGAAACTGGGAATAATACCCTATGACACTTACATTTCACATGAAAAGTAAGTTAAAGCTTTAGCGGTGCTTGATGATCTCGCGTCCCATTAGTTAGTTGGTAAGGTAATGGCTTACCAAGACTACGATGGGTAGCCGGCCTGAGAGGGTGACCGGCCACACTGGAACTGAGACACGGTCCAGACTCCTACGGGAGGCAGCAGTGGGGAATATTGCACAATGGAGGAAACTCTGATGCAGCGACGTCGCGTGAACGATGAAGGTCTTCGGATCGTAAAGTTCTGTCCTAGGGGAAGATAGTGACGGTACCTTAGGAGGAAGCCCCGGCTAACTACGTGCCAGCAGCCGCGGTAACACGTAGGGGGCGAGCGTTGTCCGGAATTACTGGGTGTAAAGGGTGCGTAGGCGGCCTTGCAAGTCAGATGTGAAAGATCATGGCTTAACTGTGGTAAGCATTTGAAACTGTAAGGCTTGAGTGCAGGAGAGGAGAGTGGAATTCCTAGTGTAGCGGTGAAATGCGTAGATATTAGGAAGAATATCAGTGGCGAAGGCGGCTCTCTAGACTGCAACTGACGCTGAGGCACGAAAGCGTGGGGAGCAAACAGGATTAGATACCCTGGTAGTCCACGCTGTAAACGATGAGTGCTAGGTGTCGGGGGTCATACCTCGGTGCCGCAGTTAACGCATTAAGCACTCCACCTGGGGAGTACGGCCGCAAGGCTGAAACTCAAAGGAATTGACGGGGACCCGCACAAGCAGCGGAGCATGTGGTTTAATTCGACGCAACGCGAAGAACCTTACCAGGGCTTGACATCCCTCGGACCGGACTAGAGATAGTCCTTTCCCTTCGGGGACTGAGGTGACAGGTGGTGCATGGTTGTCGTCAGCTCGTGTCGTGAGATGTTGGGTTAAGTCCCGCAACGAGCGCAACCCTTGCCTTTAGTTGCAAACAGTTTGGCTGTGCACTCTAAAGGGACTGCCGATGAGAAATCGGAGGAAGGTGGGGATGACGTCAAATCATCATGCCCTTTATGTCCTGGGCTACACACGTGCTACAATGGTCGATACAACGGG
>NZ_JANJZL010000034.1:0-1433 GCF_024623155.1 Anaerosalibacter massiliensis | reverse complement strand
CCACTCAAGTACCATCAGCGTTAGAAGGCTTAACTTCTGTGTTCGGTATGGGAACAGGTGTGACCCTTCTGCTATCGTCACCAGATAATGTATTAAATTGAAAATAAGATACACAGTAAGATATATTGGTCAAGCCCTCGACTTATTAGTATCTCTTAGCTAAGAATATTGCTACTCTTACACCTGAGACCTATCAACCAAGTAGTCTACTTGGAGTCTTACTCTTACGATGGGAAATCTCATCTTGAAGGGGGCTTCGTGCTTAGATGCCTTCAGCACTTATCCCTTCCAGACATAGCTACTCAGCTGTGCCTTTGGCAAGACAACTGATGCACCAGTGGTCTGTCCATTCCGGTCCTCTCGTACTAGGAATGGCTCTTCTCAAATTTCCTACGCCTACGACGGATAGGGACCGAACTGTCTCACGACGTTCTGAACCCAGCTCGCGTGCCTCTTTAATGGGCGAACAGCCCAACCCTTGGGACCTACTCCAGCCCCAGGATGAGACGAGCCGACATCGAGGTGCCAAACCTCCCCGTCGATGTGGACTCTTGGGGGAGATAAGCCTGTTATCCCCGGGGTAGCTTTTATCCGTTGAGCGATGGCCCTTCCATGCGGTGCCACCGGATCACTAAGTCCAAGTTTCCTTACTGCTCCACTTGTAGGTGTCGCAGTTAAGCTCCCTTATGCCTTTACACTCTATGCACGATTTCCGACCGTGCTGAGGGAACCTTTGAGCGCCTCCGTTACATTTTAGGAGGCGACCGCCCCAGTCAAACTGCCCGACTGACAGTGTCCCAAGACTGGATTCACAGTCTCTGGTTAGAACTTCAGCATTGCAAGAGTGGTATCCCAATGTTGACTCTGCTAAAGCTGGCGCCCTAGCTTCTCAGTCTCCCACCTATGCTGTACAAGCAATACCGAAATCCAATGTCAGCCTACAGTAAAGCTCCACGGGGTCTTTCCGTCCTGTCGCAGGTAACTCGCATCTTCACGAGTACTACAATTTCACCGGATCCCTTGTTGAGACAGTGCCCAAATCGTTACACCTTTCGTGCGGGTCGGAACTTACCCGACAAGGAATTTCGCTACCTTAGGACCGTTATAGTTACGGCCGCCGTTTACTGGGGCTTAAGTTCTGAGCTTCGCATACGCTAACTCTTCCCCTTAACCTTCCAGCACCGGGCAGGTGTCAGCCCCTATACATCGTCTTTCGACTTAGCAGAGACCTATGTTTTTGATAAACAGTCGTTTGGGCCTATTCACTGCGGCCAACTAATGCTTACGCAGTAAATGCTTCACCTTAGTTGGCACCCCTTCTCCCGAAGTTACGGGGTTATTTTGCCTAGTTCCTTAACAAGGGTTCTTCCGCACGTCTTAGGATTTTCTCCTCGCCTACCTGTGTCGGTTTGCGGTACGGGTATTTATATACT
>NZ_JANJZL010000033.1:0-1597 GCF_024623155.1 Anaerosalibacter massiliensis | reverse complement strand
TTAAGAGATGATTTAGAGTATGTTATTGAAAGATACAAGTGGGGCGTGGGATACAATCAATATGTGAAATTAGATTTATAAAAAAATATGATTATAAGATTATTTTGATATTTATTATATAATTTGGTATATTTGCTAGTAGTATGAATTTTTTTATAAAATAATCTTGAAGAAAGGGGATATTTATGAAGAAAACTGTTAGATTTTTCTCTTTTATTTTATCAATTGTATTTGTGTTTAGTTTTATTACTACTGTTAATGCAGAAAGTGCTAAGGATGATTATGTAGATGTTAATTTAGAATTGAATGATAAAGGAGATTATGAAGGAGAAATTGAATTATACATTGATGATTCAATTAATAATTCTGGTGAACGATTTGGAAAAGAAATACGTACTGTTGCAAATGGTGCTAGTGTAGGTTCTGTAAAATTTTATATGAGTAAAGTTAAATCTGGAAAATATGCTCTTTCAATGCATTTTAAACTTTCTGGTCGTTATCAAGCTGATATGTTTAGTGGAGTTATTCAAGTTAGGGATGGAGTAATTAATAGGGATATATTATATAATAAGGCACATACTAAACACTTTGGTATGAGTAATTCTAGAAATATTAAAATAGGTACTATTAGTTTACCTAATAGAAAACATTATCAAGTAAGATTGAAATCAGGGGGTTTTAGAGTTCATACTGGAGAATATGCTATAGCACATAATAATTGGTATAATGTATGGCCTAGATAGTATATTTAATATTGAAAATTGAAATGTAAGTAAAAAAATAGTGAGAAACATATACTCACTATTTTTTTACTTAATTAGGAGGAAAAAATATGTCTTGTATGAAAGAATATAATTATAATGATAAGTTTCGAGTTCATGAGGATTTATTTTTAAAAAGAATTGCAAATTTAATAGATAAATATTCTGATAAAATTGTGTTTAATAAGAAAAATTATGCTTCTATCATAA
This sequence comes from Anaerosalibacter massiliensis, assembly GCF_024623155.1. Classification (NCBI taxonomy): domain Bacteria; kingdom Bacillati; phylum Bacillota; class Tissierellia; order Tissierellales; family Sporanaerobacteraceae; genus Anaerosalibacter; species Anaerosalibacter massiliensis. The sequence goes on along the minus strand of NZ_JANJZL010000033.1, from coordinate 626 downwards.
ATTATCTTGAAGAAAATTATTCTGTATATAATATGGATTCTAAAGAAATAAAGAAGTATCAATTTTATGAAGATATAGATATATTATTTGGAGATGATGAAAAGTTATTTAAGAATGAATTAAATGATTTATATATAAAATATAATTTAGATGTGAAAAAAATAAAGCTTTCAAAATTTGTTTTAAATACTAAAGCAGATAAAAATAATAAAATATTTCTATCTGAAAAAGAAAATATTACTATAAGTTTGGATGAATATGAGTTTTTATATATATATGTATTTATTGATAATGTAACTGGGTTAATTGATAGTAATTCATTTAAGTTGGAAAATGAATTATATATTTATAGGGGTATCAATGAGTTTGATTACAAATATTTAACAGATGATTTCACAAGATTTTTACAAATGTTTGACGATCGAATAATGGGACTTGATAATTTAACATTTGCTACTTTAAAAAGTAAGTAGTGAAGAAATGTTTTGTTAGAGAATTATCTTTGGAGCCTGATTGTTGAATTTTGTTTTTATTTTTGTACTTTTTTTAAAAAAATGATATACTATAATTGAAAATAGAACATAATATAAGAATGTATCAGTTCTTAGTTTAAAGCAATTTAGCGG
>NZ_JANJZL010000032.1:0-1826 GCF_024623155.1 Anaerosalibacter massiliensis | reverse complement strand
GAAATAAGTCTATATCCTTTCCTTGGGACTGATTCTATTTCATAACCTTCTTCTTTTAAAGTATTTATATGTTTCCATATTGCAGCTCTACTTACATCAAAATTTTCACTAATTTTTTCTCCAGATATGCTATAAAAAAATCCAGGCTTCAGGCTCCAAAGATAAATTAATAAAAATCTTAAATTTAACTTATTTATTGATTTACAATAAAATTTAAACCCTAATAAATATTTTATGAAGAAGAATAATGAATTAGTCTATCTAATCCTTGTTTTTGCTCTTAAATAAAGAGGTAAAAAAAAGCAAAAAAGGTTAATTTTGCTTGACTATCCAAATTTGTTTAGGTATACTTTTTTATAAAATATAGTACGCATTAGATAAAGACAACAATAAGAAAGAGAGGTGACAATTTAAATTATTAAATAAAAAACTATTTTATTAGGAGATGATTTCATGAAAAAAGTTAACTCCATAGTAGCATTTACCTTAGTTGTTTTTTTTACTTTAATGCTAATTCCCAATCAAAGTTTTGCTACACAGTTAAACAATATTAATAATAATCCTGAAGCTATAGTTACAGTTATAAACAATGAAACGGGAGAAAAAAACATTACAAAAATAAAACCAACTGTAAAAAAGAATAATTTAACAAACATAATGAGTAATGATAGTAAATCTTTCAGTACTAACTACGAAATATATGTCCCCATTGAAGATTCTACTTCTAAAATAACACCTGCTCTAAGTGAAGGTAAAAATAAAACTTCAGGAGGAGTTACTGCTAGACTTTCTGTTGATTACGATGTAAGTGCAAATAATCAAAAAGTTAGATTAAATAGAATCTACGGAGGATGGACTCCATCAAAACCTATGTACGTTGTAAGTAATAGATCAGTAGGTGCTCATACAGGATTAGCAAAAGGTGGTAAAAAAATATCTTTTAAACCTACCTCCAATAGTTTTAATCGTTATACAGGCTGGGGATATAATTATAGAATTTTTGGAGACGCAGCTCCAAGAGCTTGGAGTTCTGCAAAAATCAGAGTATCAGGAATGAGTGGTACATCTCATACTATAAAAATTGAATTTACATATTCAGATTAATCATGATATAAACCATAAATAATAAACACTTTTAATAGTATTAAAATATAATGACAACATTAAACTAAGGTGTAAATTTAAGTATAAGTTAACTTTTAATTATACTTAAATTTACACTTTGCAAAAAAATAAAGAAATAAAAAGGAGAATTATATGAAAAAAAAACTTTAAATAACTTATTTCTAATTATTTATCCAATAATAATATTAATAATACTACCAATATCTAATCAACATATACAAAATCAAATACTGAAAAAACAAATTCAACCCATATTTATCATAATTAATATTTTATATATTATAAGTTTGGCATATTTTATATTTATATTTTTTATAAAAAAGGAAAATTATGATTTAATAGCTCCTATTTTAGGAATCTTAGAAACAATCTTACTGATAATACCTAACATAATGAGAAAAATATCTTTCCTACTATTCAACGCATTTTACAGCCATATACAATTAAATTTTCATATAGTAATCATTTTAATTGTATTGTATATTATGACTATAGTTTCAATAAGATATAAAAATAAGTTTCAATAAAATATAATAAAATATAAATATAGAAAAACATATAATCAAGGATATAAAAAATATTGAATTATTGATTATATGTTTTTCTTCAATTATTAATTATATTAACTTTATTAATTTCTCATTTTTCCTTATCCTCTATAATTTCAACTAACTTATAATTTTTAACTCCAACATTCCATT
>NZ_JANJZL010000031.1:0-2448 GCF_024623155.1 Anaerosalibacter massiliensis | reverse complement strand
AAACAGTTTGGCTGTGCACTCTAAAGGGACTGCCGATGAGAAATCGGAGGAAGGTGGGGATGACGTCAAATCATCATGCCCTTTATGTCCTGGGCTACACACGTGCTACAATGGTCGATACAACGGGCTTGCCACCTCGCAAGAGGGAGCTAATCCCACAAAGTCGATCCCAGTTCGGATTGTAGGCTGCAACTCGCCTACATGAAGCTGGAGTTGCTAGTAATCGCAAATCAGAATGTTGCGGTGAATACGTTCCCGGGTCTTGTACACACCGCCCGTCACACCATGGAAGTTGACAATACCCGAAGCCAGTGAGCCAACCATTTGGAGGCAGCTGTCGAAGGTAGGGCCAATGACTGGGGTGAAGTCGTAACAAGGTAGCCGTATCGGAAGGTGCGGCTGGATCACCTCCTTTCTAAGGAGTTCTTTATAGGATTCTTTTACACTGTTTTAATTTTATATATTTTAATCATTCATGGGGGTGTAGCTCAGTTGGGAGAGCACCTGCCTTGCAAGCAGGGGGTCAGGAGTTCGAATCTCCTCATCTCCACCATTATTCAACCTTATGGATTGAATATTATAAGCTAATTAGACTCAAGCTAATATTGAGTAACGAGTTACAAGTCAGTCTTTGATTTCTGTAACTCATGTACATTGAAAATTACACAGTAAGAAAAATTGTTAGTTAATATAACAATTTCACTGGTCAAGCTAATAAGGGCATAGGGTGAATGCCTTGGCACCAGAAGCCGATGAAGGACGGGGTAAGCACCGAAATGCCTCGGGGAGCTGCAAACAAGCTTTGATCCGAGGATTTCCGAATGGGGAAACCTACCTAGATTTTCTAGGTATCATCTACTGAATTCATAGGTAGATGAAGGAATACCAGGGGAACTGAAACATCTAAGTACCCTGAGGAAAAGAAAGAAAACTCGATTTCCTAAGTAGCGGCGAGCGAAAGGGAAGGAGCCTAAACTTATAGAGTTTACTCTATAAGGGTTGTGGACCAGCATCACATAAATTTAATTTGTAGCTGAAAAACCTGGAAAGGTTTACTATAGAAGGTGATAGTCCTGTAAGTGAAACAAATTAATTTATAGCTGGTATCCAAAGTACCATGGGGCACGTGAAATCCTGTGGGAAGCTGGGAGGACCATCTCCCAAGGCTAAATACTAACTGGTGACCGATAGTGAAGAAGTACCGTGAGGGAAAGGTGAAAAGAACCCCGGAAGGGGAGTGAAATAGAATCTGAAACCCTATGTTTACAAGCAGTGGAAGCACTTTTTATGTGCAACCACGTACTTTTTGTAGAACGAGCCAGCGAGTTACGATATATAGCAAGGTTAAACTTTTTACAAAGTGAAGCCGCAGGGAAACCAAGTCTAAATAGGGCTATTAGTTATATGTCGTAGACCCGAAACCAGGTGACCTACCCATGAGCAGAGCGAAACGAAAGTAAAATTTCGTGGAGGCTCGAACCGTTTAGTGTTGAAAAACTATCGGATGACTTGTGGGTAGCGGTGAAATTCCAATCGAACCTGGATATAGCTGGTTCTCCTCGAAATAGCTTTAGGGCTAGCCTCAAGTAAGTGACGTGGAGGTAGAGCACTGAATGGTCTAGGGGCACTTTGTGCTACCAAAACCTATCAAACTCCGAATGCCACAGTCATGTTGCTTGGGAGTCAGACTGCGGGAGATAAGTTTCGTAGTCGAAAGGGAAAGAGCCCAGACCACCAGCTAAGGTCCCTAAATCCAGATTAAGTGGGAAAGGATGTAAAGTTACACAGACAACCAGGATGTTGGCTTAGAAGCAGCCACTCATTTAAAGAGTGCGTAACAGCTCACTGGTCGAGTGGCTTTGCGCCGAAGATTTCCGGGGCTAAAATCTGGTACCGAAGCTGTGGATTCGTAAGAATGGTAGAGGAGCATTCTGTATGGGCTGAAGCTACACCGTAAGGAGTGGTGGACTATACAGAAGAGAGAATGCTGGCATGAGTAGCGATAAGGCGAGTGAGAATCTCGCCCGTCGAAAGCCTAAGGTTTCCTGAGGAAGGCTCGTCCTCTCAGGGTTAGTCGGGACCTAAGCTGAGGCCCAATGGCGTAGGCGATGGACAACAGGTTGAGATTCCTGTACTATTTATATGCGTTTGAGAGAAGGGGTGACGCAGGAGGATAGGCTATGCGTACTGTTGGTTATGTACGTCCAAACCTGTAGAAAGCTCCTATAGGCAAATCCGTAGGAGAGTTTCAAGAGGTGATGGGGAGCGAAAAACAAGTAGTGAAGTAGCTGAATCCATACTGCCAAGAAAAGCCTCTATCGAGTATATAAATACCCGTACCGCAAACCGACACAGGTAGGCGAGGAGAAAATCCTAAGACGTGCGGAAGAACCCTTGTTAAGGAACTAGGCAAAATAACCCCGTAACTTCGGGAGAAGGGGTGCCAAC
>NZ_JANJZL010000030.1:0-2680 GCF_024623155.1 Anaerosalibacter massiliensis | reverse complement strand
CCTTTAATATTTTCATCTTATGCAATAATATTAGTAACAACTCCAGAACCTACTGTTCTTCCACCTTCACGAATTGAAAATCTTAATCCTTCTTCTATAGCTATTGGTGTTATTAGTTCAATTGTGATGTATCAAGATAAGAAAGAACATAAAAAACCCCCTGAAAAAAACACATTTTTTAGGGGGTTTTTATCTTTACTTTATTACTTTATATTATTTTAAATTATTATTTTTTTGCTTTATTAATTTCAATAATTTACGTAAAAAATAAAAAAATAAAGGTAATAAAGCTATCATTATAATAAATTTAAAAACATTCATTATAAAATCCATTATATTTCAACCTCGCTATTAAATTTTATTCGCATAATGATGAACTCTTCCTTCAACCATTGGAGCACCTGCTTTAACCCTGATAACTTTATCTAATTTTGGAATTGGAACTGCTAGATAATTTTGAACTTGAAATTTATAATTTTGTGTAAGTCTTTTTCCACCATCAGTTACTTGAGCAGTTGACTTTATAACTCTTTTTAACTTAGAATATGAGGAACTTGAGTATTGGGAAACTGACGAACTTACAGCTCTTGTCCAACGTTTTTTACCTTTTGAAGTAGTATATCTTCCTGTTGCAGTATATCTGATTTTCAAACCATTATAGACCTCTGAGTAATGATGCAATGTTGCAACACCAGAAGTAGCCCTAGCTCTACTATAAGTATTGTTAGATAAACTATAAGGTAATGAAATATTAGGCTCATCTACAATATGAATATCTTCCATTTTAATTTCCTTAGGTTTGTTTAATTCTTCTATTATGATTTTTTCTAATTCTTCTAATGAATAAATACTATCTTCTGGTACTTCATTTGCTAACGGAGTAGAAGATTCAATTTCTAATCCATACTTTTCTAATAATTCATTAATATTTTTTTCATTCAGCTCAGTAGCATTACCATCTGCAAAAGAACTTATCGGAAATATAGGTATTAATAAAAGCACTAATAAAATACTTAACATTTTTTTCATAGTAATTCCTCCTTATTTTAAAATGATTAAAACTATACCATCCTTTATAAATTATTCTTTATAAATTATTATTTTCCTTTCAAAAACGGGAAAATTTTATTTCATTTTCTAAAAAGTACCCTTTAAAAAAAAGCCTATATTAGCAAACTTTCTTTTGTTTTTTTAGCCTCGCAGAGCATTTTCAATAGTGATATGCAATGTCACTATTGCGAAAATGTTACTCTTTGCCAAAGAGTAACAGAAATGCTAATGTATTATATATAAAATACATTAGCAAAGGGGATAAAAAAATAATGAAAGTTGTAAAGTCAGAAAGAAGTATTTCTTTCAAAAAAGCTACTAATAAAACTTCAATAAAACATAACAATAGAAAATTAGATAAGGAAGAAAAAGAAAATAAATGGCATGATCACATTGATTTTGATAGAACCCATTTGAATAAAATTCTTGTTCAAGAAGATATAAAAGATACATATAAAAAAATTTTTGGGGATGCAGTCAAAGAATATAATGCAAAACAAAAAAGAAATGATAGGAAAATTAAAAATTACTATTCCAAAGTTTTAAAAGATAAAAAATTACAGCCACAAAGAGAATTTATTGTACAAATTGGTGAAAGAGATGACTATGAATCAAAGGAGGATTGGGAAGTTGCTAATAAAATTTTAACTAATTATGTTGAAAAATTTGAGGAAAGAAACTCCAATTTTAAAATTTACAATGCAGTTATTCATAATGATGAATCTACACCACATTTACACCTAAATGTAATTCCAGTTGCTACTGGATACAAACGTGGTTTGCAAAAACAACCTTCCTTCGATAAGGCTCTGAAACAACAAGGAATTGAGTACGATAAAAATGATAGTAGGTCACTATTTCGAAATTTTAGGAATAACGAAATTGACTTTCTTGAAAAAGAGATGCAGAACTATCAAATTGGAAGAAAAATAGTTGGTACTAACAGTATAAAAAATCATCATGAGTATAAAGAACTAAAAAAAGAATTAGAAAAAATGCAAAATGAACTTGATGAAAAAATAGAGGATTCTATAGAAATTGAAAATGAACTTAAATTCTTAGAAGAGGAAAAAGAAAAAATAATTAAAACTGTTAAGGAAACACACATAGAAGAATTTAAAGGTTACAAAAGTAAAGAACATAGTACCAATGATTTTATTTTAATTAAAAGAGTGGATTTTGATCGTTTACATCAGCAAAATGAAAGTATTCCTCTGATTTTAGCTGAAAACAAACAATTAAAAGAAGATAATAAAAAATTAGAAGAAGAAAAAACAGAAAAAGATATTCAAATAGATGATTACAATGAAATGTTAGAGATGGCTCGTAAACGCCTAAATTCGTTTTTAGAGGGTGGCAATGATTTATGGGATAGATGTATCACTTATGCTTCTAAATTCCATAAGAAGAGCAAACAAATAGCTAATAAAGATATGATAAACAATAAGGATGGTGAAAAAGATTTTGAGGACTGGAAAAAACAAAAAGAAATGGTAGCAAAAAGAAATATGTACTTTAGATAAATATTTTTTAGGTTTTAAGGATTGAGGAAGGAAAAACAGACCCTTACCATAATGCACTAAATCTAAAGTTTCTACCACCCTTAACTACCTTAGCTACACGATTTATA